>CAYXPI010000135.1:0-10189 GCA_964467005.1 uncultured Limibaculum sp.
TTGAGATACAGCACGCCGTCGACGATTCGCCAGAGGTTCGGGTTGGCCGGCACCTTGCCGCCCTGGGCCACGCCATAGGCGCAGTGGCCATCATAGGCGGGCGCGAACTTCGCCGGGTCGGCGAGGAAGGTGTCGCGGTTCTCGGCGCTGGCGAAGGCCCATTTCGCGCCGTTCCACTCCGCGGTGTACTCGGCGCGGCCCGGAATCGCCTGCGGCTGAGGCGTGCCCACCGGCGCCTGCTCAAGGCTGTGATAGGCGACCACGTCGTAGCCCGACACGGCATAGCCCGTTTCGTCCACATATTGCGGGCCCGCCAGCGCGGTGCCGACGAGGCCGATGGCGAGCGCGACGCCCAGGGAGAAGCTCTTCAGCATTTCGGTCGTCCTTTCTGTCATTCGGTGGCGGGCCGACGCTGCACGCCCGCCGCGCGGTAGTTATCGTGTCGGTCAGCCGCGGGCGCAATTCACGTCCGCCCCGCGCGCCATCACAGCTTTGGGAGACGCTGGGGCAGCCCGCCCTTCCCATCCGCCGCGGTCCGCGGCATAGCTGGAGGCCCGGGCGCGCCGGTGGCGGCGCCGCCGGTGCGCGGGAGGGAGTGGACGCATGAGCAGCATCGGCCTCGACATCCGGCGCATCGCGACTTTTCTCGTGCTCTGTGCGGGCGTCGCGCTTGCGCTGGCCGCCGGGCCCGGGAGTGCACAGACGCCTCAGAGCCTGGCGACCGCCGAGAGCGCGGCCGATGAAGGCGTCGATCCCGCGGCGCTCGCGAGCCCGGAGGCCGTGCGCGCCATGGTCTCCCGGCTGACGGACGCTGAGGTGCGCGCGATCCTCCTCGAGCGGCTGGAGGCGGAGGCGGCGGCGCCCGACGCCGAGGCCGAGGAGGTGGCCCATCTCCTGGCCCAGGCCGAGACCGCAGGCCGAGGCTTTGTCGGGGCGCTGTCCTGGGCGTTCTCCGTCGCGCCCAATCTCGCCAGCGGGGCGGGGGAGGCGCTGCAGCGCTTCTACGAGCCCCGGGGCACCGGCGGTGTGGTGTGGATCCTCGTCGCCCTCGCGGCGGGGCTGGCCGCGGGCTTCGTGGCGGTTCGCCTCGTCAGGCCGCTCCTCGGCGGCGTCCGGGCCATCGCACTTCCGCTCGGGGAGCCCACGCTCGGCCAGCAGATGCGCATCCTTGGCCTCCGCTTCGCCTTCGAGGCTGCGGAGGCGGCGCTGGCCTTCTGGGTCGCCTGGGGGGTGATCGCGTTCCTCACCGCCTCCGCGATGCCGGGCGTCGCGCCGAGCGACAGCGTGGTTCTCTGGTTCTTCCTCAAGGACCCGGTGCTCAACGCCCTCATCATGGCCGCCATCGGGCGGTTCCTCCTCGCACCCTACCAGCCGGGGCTCCGCCTCGTCGACATGGACGACGAGAGCGCCCGCATCCTCTTTGTCGGCCTCGTGATCTTCGGGGTGATCGCCGGCCTGCGCGCATTTTCCCTCAGCTTTCTGGGCGGGCACGGGGTGGATCTCTCGGAGGTGCGCCTCGGCTTCTGGATGACGCTCCTCCTCTACGGTTGGCTCTTCTGGCTCACCTGGCGGGCGCGGCGTGGGCTGACCCAGTCGCTCATCGGCCGGGTGGGGGAGCCGACCCCGGGCGAGCGCTGGCTGGCGGAGGCCTATCCCTATCTCGCCATGGGGCTCATCGCGCTGTTTTGGGTGCTGAGCGAGACCTTCACCGGGCTCGGCCTCTGGGGGCTCCTGGACGGGAGGCTTCCGATCACGCTCCTCATCCTCGTCTTCGCGCCGGGGGCGGACCGGATCGTGCGCGCCCTCGTCTACCGCGTGGCCCCGCCCTCGGAGGGAAGCGGCGAGTTGGCCGAGCGCGCCTTCGCCAAGACCCGGCGGGGCTACATCCGAATCGGGCGAGTGGTGATGGCCTTCGTCATCCTCATCCTCATCCAGCGGATCTGGAACTTCTCCTTGAGCGATCTTGCCGGCGCCGGCGTGGGCGCGCAGCTGGCCGGTCGGCTCATCGAGGCCTTTCTCGTTCTCGGCGTGGGCTACATCCTGGTGGAGGGCGTGGCGATCTGGATCAACGGCATCCTTGCCCGCGAGAAGGGCCCCGAGGTGGACGAGGACGAGCCCGGCGGTGGGGAGGGCGGCGGCACCGGCGCGTCGCGGCTCGCCACCGTCCTGCCGCTGGTGAGCTTCGCTGTGCAGGCGGCGATCCTGGTCATCATGGGGCTCTCGGCGCTCGGCACCCTCGGGATCGACACAACGCCCCTCCTCGCCGGTGCCGGCATCGTTGGCATCGCCATCGGCTTCGGCGCGCAGACGCTGGTGTCCGACATCGTCTCGGGCATCTTCTTTCTCATCGACGACGCGTTCCGAACCGGCGAGTATGTCGAGGTGGAGGGCACGGTCGGCACGGTCGAGAAGATCTCCGTCCGGTCGCTGCGCCTCCGCCACCACGAGGGGCGGGTGCACACCATCCCCTTCGGCCAGATCCCCAAGCTGACCAACTACTCGCGCGACTGGGTGATCATGAAGCTCCGCTTCACCGTGCCCTTCGACACGGATCTCGAGAAGGTGCGCAAGCTCTTCAAGAAGATCGGCCAGGAGATGATCGCCGATCCCCGCTTCAAGGACGATTTCCTCCAGCCCTTCAAAAGCCAGGGGGTGTTGCAGGTGGACGATGTCGGCATCGTCATTCGCGGCAAGTTCATGGCCAAGCCGGGCCGGCAATGGACGATCCGCAAAGAGGTCTTCGCCCGCGTGCAGCGTGTCTTCGAGGAGAACGGCATCCAGTTCGCCCGCAAGGAGGTGCGGGTCAAGATCGACACCGATCCCGATCAGCTCACCGACGAGCAGAAGCGCGCCGTGGCCGCGGCAGCGACGGATGCGGCGGAGAAGGCGCCGGTGGCCGCGGGCGAGGAGCCCCGCTGAGGGCTCCCCAAACGGCTCAGGCGTTCATCACCCAGACCCCGTCCTCGAGATCCGGCGCCGTCCGGTCGATGTTCTCCGGGCTCTCGGAGAAGAACTCGAGCATGTCGGCCCGGCCATAGGCGGCGTCGTCCACCCGGGCGAGCCAGAAGGCGTGGCCCTCATCGTCCGGGTCTCGGAGCAGCACGTTGTTGTAGAGCTGGGTGACGAAATCGGCGTTGGAGAGGTCCGAGCCGTAGCGCTCCTCGAACTCCCCGCTCAGAACGAAGGCGTCGGCCAGCGCCTCGGGCGCGAAGCCGTCGTCCATCCGACCGATCCAGAAGAGCAGGCCGGGGCCGTCCGGCGTCCGCGCGAAGGCGGCGGCGTAGAGGCGATAGACATGGCCCGTGTGCGGGCTGTCCACATCGAGGAGGATGTCCCCGTCCGCAAGGTCGAGGCGCTCCACCTCCTCCAGGCGGTCGACGCTGCCATCGGCCTCCGTCACCTCCACGGCCCCGCCCGGCAGGATGCGGTGCGCGCCCTCGGCGCGTGCATGGGCGTAGACCGCCGTGTCGCTGCCGGTTCCACCGTTCAGCACATCCGAGCCCGCGCCGCCGTCGAGCGTGTCGTCGCCAGAGGCGCCCACCAGCGTGTCGTCTCCACCGCCGCCGATGAGCCGATCGTGGCCGTTGAGCCCGTCCAGCCGGTCGTCCTCGGCGCCGCCCATCACCGTGTCCTGCCCGCTCGAGCCCGAACGGGAGAGGCCGGGCATGTCCTCCAGCTCGATCTCCACGGGGAGGGTGTCGACCGCCTGCCCGTCCGGGGCGACGAGGAAGAGTTCGATCTCGTAGGCCGCCACGCTCTCGTAATCGAGCGCTGCGCCCTCGGCCACCACGAGCCGGTCGCCCGAGATCTCGAAGAGCCCGAATGCGGGGTCGGAGACCGACAGGGCCAGGAGGAAGCTGTGATCCCCGACATCGGGCAGTGCCACCACACGTGTCCCGGGCACCGCGTTCTCCGCCACGTCGACGGAGATCCGGGTCGGCAGATGGGGCGAGCCCGGCTGTGGCACCGGCACGGGGATCGGCGTGGGCTCGGGCTCGGGCTCGGGCTCGGGCTGAGGCTCCGGCTCGGGTTGAGGCTCCGGCTCGGGTTGCGGCTCCGGTTCGGGCTCGGGCTGAGGTTCCGGTTCGGGTTCCGGCTCGGGCTGAGGCTCTGGCTCTGGTTCTGGCGTCGGCCCGGGCGGCAAGGGGGCGGGGCTCGGCTGGGGCTCCGGCGCGTCCGTCACCGCGATCGTGAAGGTTTCGGCGTAGGTCGGGCCCGACCCGTCGCTCGCGGCCAGGCGCACGCTGTGCGCGGTCGCCGTCTCGTAATCCAGCCCCGCGCCCGTGTAGACAAGGCGCGCCCCCTCGAGGCGGAAGCGCCCGCCGCCGTCGTCCACGAGCGTGAATGCGGCGCTCGGCTCCTCCGGGTTCTCGAAGGCGGCGAACTCCGCCACCACCGCGCCGGCCGCCGCATCCTCGCGAAGGCTCCCGCCGGACACCATCTGGATGTCGGTGATCGGCCGGTTCTCCACGGCGATCTGGAGCGTTTGCCGGTGGGTGGCACCGGCCGCGTCGCGGACATCGAGGGTCACCGTATGGCCGGTGGCCACCTCGTGGTCCAGATCCGCCCCTTGCGCCACACGCAGCTCGCTTCCATCGAGCGTGAAGCGCCCGCCCGCATCGCCCCCGGGCGCGAAGGAGAAGCTGTGGCTGTCGCCCGCATCCGGGTCGACCGCCGAGAGCCGGGCGACGAGGGTGCCGGCGGCCGCATTCTCGGCCACGCTCGGGGCGCGGTCGGCGCGGATCTCGGTGGGTGCTCGGTTCTCAGGCTCGGGTTCCGGCTCCGGCTCGGGCTCCGGTTCGGGCTCGGGCTCTGGTTCGGGCTCTGGTTCGGGCTCTGGTTCGGGCTCGGGTTCCGGTTCTGGCAGGGGCGCGGGCCCGCCGCCGTCGAGGGCCAGCGCCTCGGCAAAGCTCAGCGTCGCGTCGGAGAAGACGAAGACCTCGACATCGCTCGCGACGAAATCCGTGCCCTCGCCGGTGATTTCCAGGCCGCCGGAGACCGAGCTCGCGGTGTAGCTGGTGCTCGGGCCCGAGAAGACCGCGCGATCGTTCCCACCGCCGCCGCGGATCTCGTCGTCGCCGGCTCCGCCCTCGAGGGTGTCGTTGCCGCGGCCGCCCGAGAGCGTGTCGTTGCCGCCCGCTCCTGCGAGACGGTCGCTCGCGTCGCCGCCGGTCATTCGGTTGGCGGCGCCATCACCGGTGGACGATCCGCCATAAAGGCCGATATGCACCACATCCTCGAAGCCGCCCGTAAGGGTCACGCCCACGCTCGTGTGCACGCTGGTCCCGTCCACCACGTCGATTTTGGCGTTCTGGCTGCCGATCTCCGCCTCGAGCGAGCGCCCGCCGGAGAAAGTCACACTCCGCGTGCCGGAGCCGACCTCGAGGCTGTAGCCGCCGGAGCCCCAGGTGCTGGTGGAGCCGCCGGCGCTCACGCTCACGCCGCCCTGGCCCTCGCCGGGGCTGTAGAAATCGTCGCCGTCGCTGTCGGAATAGACCACGCCCGTGAGGAAGGGCCCAGCGCTCGAGCGCGCGAACTTCTCTGTCAACATCGAGGCGTTGAAGGCGGTGCCGCTGGAGGTGAACTGGCCCACCATGTCGCCGAGGCCGATCTCCTCGAATCCCTCGTTCATGAGGTTGCGCCGGTGCCCAGGGCTGAGGAAGAGATTGTCGTGGAGCTGGGCCGCATTGGCCTCGCGCCGGCTCGCGGTGATGCTTGCCGTTGAGCCTGTCCAGGCGATGTTCTCGCCCCAGCTCCAGCTGCCGGAGAACTGAAAGCCCGCGCTCGCCATCCGGTCGCCCGCCGAGGAGCCGCCCGCGCCCGTATGCGAGAATGTGTTGGTGTCGAGCATCCACTGGGAATGCGCGCGTGCGGCGTCGATCAGATCCTCGTTGAAGGCGAAGGGCTGCTTGGCCGCGCCGCTGATCGAGCCGCCGGAGAGGCCCTGATTGAGGGAGATGCCGAGGCGATCGGCCTCCGCCTCCGGGTCCGACCGCGCCCGATTGATAAGTTCGAGCACGTATTGTTCGAGATCGCTCGGCGCCGCCATTCGCCCGTCTCCCTCACCTCGGCGCCCACTGCGCCCCCATACACACCCTGGGGTTGAGTAATGCTCGAAAACCCCCGGCTCGTAAAGTCCCCACGCGATCACAGATTGCTTACGAGGATGGCGCTCGCAAGGCGGGATTGTGGTTTGGTTTCCCCGTCTTCCGCTCGTAGAATTGGAAGGTCAGCAAGAGTTCGGAGGTGTGCGATGAGCCCGGATGTCACGGCCTTTTTCGACGAGGCGACCAACACGATCTCCTATGTGGTGCGCGAGCCCGGCGGTCCTGCCTGCGCGATCATCGACAGCGTGCTCGATTACGACGCCGCCGCGGGGCGGACGGACACGACCTCGGCCGACCGGATCGCCGCCCACATCGCCGCGGAGGGGCTGGAGGTGGGCTGGATCCTCGAGACCCATGTCCACGCCGATCACCTCTCCGCCGCGCCCTATCTCCAGGAGAGACTGGGCGGGCGCATCGCCATCGGCGAGCGGATCACCGAGGTGCAGGACGTCTTCGGCAAGATCTTCAACGCGGGCACCGAGTTCGAGCGGGACGGCAGCCAGTTTGACCGGCTCTTCCGCGAGCAGGACCGCTTCGAGATCGGCGCGCTCGCGGGCCAAGTGCTGCACACGCCCGGCCACACGCCAGCCTGCCTCACCTATGTGATCGGCGACGCGGCCTTTGTGGGCGACACGCTCTTCATGCCCGATTTCGGCACCGCGCGGTGCGACTTTCCCGGCGGCTCGGCAGAGGATCTCTGGGCGTCGATCCAGAAGATCCTGTCCCTGCCGGACGACACGCGCATCTTCGTCGGCCACGACTACAAGGCCCCGGGTCGCGAGCAATACGCCTGGGAAACGACCGTGGCCGCGCAGAAGGCCAAGAACGTGCATGTGGGCGGGGACGCGACCGAGGACGCCTTCGTGAAGGCGCGCACGGAGCGGGACGCGACCTTGGGCATGCCGAAGCTCATCATCCCCTCGATCCAGGTCAACATGCGCGCAGGCCGGATGCCCGAGCCGGAGAGCAACGGGCAGGTCTATCTCAAGGTGCCGGTGAACGGCCTCTGAGCCGGGCGGGGCCTCGCCTCCCGGGCGCCCGCGAGCTATATACGCGCTAGGAAAAAAGGGGGGCGCGATGAGCGAGATCGTCGTCAAGCCGGCGCCCAAGGCCAAGCCCAAGGTCGACCGGCCAAAGCTCTACAAGGTGATCCTTCTCAACGACGACTTCACGCCGCGCGAGTTCGTCGTGATGGTGCTCCGCCGGATCTTTCGGTTGACAGACGAGCAGGCCCACCGGGTGATGATCACGGCGCATATGCAGGGGGTCTGCGTCGTCGCGGTCTACACCCGCGAGGTGGCAGAGACGAAGGCCGAGGAGGGGACGGAGGCCGGGCGCGCAAACGGCTTCCCCCTCCGCTTCACCACCGAACCTGAGGACTAGGCCCGAGGACTAGGCCCGAGAACTAGGCCACGTCCTGGCGCGCACAGGCGGGGCAGAGGCCATCCGCCTCCACCACCATGCGCTCGATGCGGAAGCCTACGGCCTCGGCGTCGGTCGAGAGCCCGGCGCGTGCCGCCTCGAGGTCGGCCTCCATCACCACGCGGCAGGTCCGGCAGATGAGGAAGGCCGGGCTGTGTGCCTTGCCTGGATGGATGCAGGCGACGAAGGCGTTGAGCCGCTGCACTTTGTGGGCGAAGCCGTTGGCCACCAGAAAATCGAGCGCCCGGTAGGCGACAGGGGGCTGGGAGCCGAAGCCCTCGGCCTGGAGGCGGGCCAGCACGTCGTAGGCGCCCACGGCCTGGTGCGCCTCGAGGAGGATCTCCAGCACCCGGCGGCGGAGCGGCGTGAGGCGGAGGCCCTTGGCCGCGCATTCCGCCTCCACCGTGGCCGTCACGTCCTGAATGCACCCGTCGTGGTCGTGGCCGTCAAAGACCGTTGGTTTCGGCGCTTCGGTCATGGGTCTCCTCCGTGCCCGAGCAGCCGGGCGATCCGCGCGATGGCGAAGCGGTAGCCGTCGGCCCCGCAGCCCGCGATCACGCTCGAGACCACGGCGGAGACGTGGGAGTGATGGCGAAAGGGCTCGCGGGCGTGGATGTTGGAGAGATGCACCTCGATCTTGGGCCCGTCGAAGGCCGAGAGCGCGTCGCGGATCGCGATCGAGGTGTGGGAGTGCGCCGCGGGGTTGATCACGATCCCATCCGCTGCCCCGCGCGCCTCCTGGATCCAGCCGATCATCTCGTGCTCCGCATTGGTCTGGCGGCAGGAGATTGTGAGGCCCGCCTCCGCCCCGGCCGAGTGGCACAGCCGATCCAGATCGGCGAGGGTCTCGCGGCCGTAGATCTCCGGCTCGCGCACACCGAGGAGATTGAGATTGGGCCCGTTCAGCACCCACACCCGAATGGTCGGCTTCCCTTCCATGGCGCCAGCCATAGCAGAGGCGATCCGCCCCCGGTAGGGTTCACGGAAGCGGCAACTCCGCGATCATCAGCGTGAAGTCGTCCGGGTCGCGGCGAAGCTTAAAGCCGATCCGGTCCGCCAGGGCCAGCATGGCGTGGTTCTTGGCGGCGATCGTGCCCCAGACGGAGCGGCAGCCCGCATCCCGCGCCACGGCGATCACGCGCTCCAGCGCATGGCGGGCGAGGCCGAGGCCGCGCGCCTCGGGCCGGAGGGAGACCGAGAACTCCGCCGCCTTGCCGGGCCCGACATCCATGATCCGCGCGCCACCGAGGATGTCGTTGGCCAGCTCGTCATGCCCCTCGATCACGATGCAGAGTTCGGTCTCCGGGTCCGGCGAGCAAAATCTGAGTGCCATCTCCTCCGAGATATGCGGCACGGCGTGCAGCATGCGGAACCATTTGCCCTGCTCGCTCATCGCGTCGTAGCCCCGGATGAGCGACGGCGCATCCGATGGCCGGATCGGGCGGACAGCGTAGAGTGCGCCGTCCTTTCCCGTGATCGGCGCGTCGTGGTTCGCCAAGAGCGCCTCGAGCGGGCGGCCGGGCTCAACCTGTGTCATCGGCATAGATCCGCACATAGCGGCCGTCGACCTCCACGCCCACAAACCGCTCGCGGAAGACGATGCAAAGGCGCTGGGCGAGGGCCACCACCGCGTCCGTGCTGTCGGTGCGGATGCGCGAGATGAGGATCGGGCGGAGCTTGCCCTCGTAGATCGCCTGCGCCTCCTGCACCGTGGCGGAGGGGAAGGTGCGGGCGATGGTGTCGGCGAGCTTGGCGATGTCGTCGGGTCCGAGCGCGCGGTCCTCGGTGTTGGCGAGATAGAGAAGGTGCACGGCTTGGCCCACGGCGCTCTCGAGATGGCGCGTGGCGCCCTCCTTGCCCTCGGCGTCCGTCGCGGCGAGCTCGCGGATCGTGCGCTCGGTCTCGGCGCAGGTTTCGTCGAACCAGGCCTCGAGCTCAGGGTTGGCGCCGCGGCCCGCGTCGATCAGCTGATGGCAACCGTCGAGATAGCCGAGCTTCCGGTCGGCCGTCCAGCCGGCGGGGGGCGAGGCGGCGATGGCGCGGAGATTGGAGATCACGTCCGCGATCTTCACCATGCGCGCCTCCGGGGTCTTGTGCGGCATGGCGGCGATGCGGCGGCGGCGGCGCTCGTCCTTGGGGATGGACATGTCGTCCGACACCTCCTGCACGATCCCCGCCACGCGCGCGCCGAACGCCTCCATCAGCGCCTCGCGGCTGACGGCCGTGTCCTCGACGACGTCGTGGAGGAGGGCGGCGATCAGGAGCTCGGTGTCGTGGCCACCCGTGGCGCGGGCCACGAGGTCCATCACCTCGATCAAATGGTTGATATAGGGCTCTTGCGCCGCGCCCTTTCGGCGTTGGTTGGCGTGCGCCTCCGCCGCGAAGGCGAGGGCCCGCGTGAGCTCCGTCACCGCCGGTGGGCTCATGCCACCGCCATTTCCCTGATATCGTCGCCGATCTCGAGCGGCGCTTCGGTGGCGGCGCGGATGGCGTCGATCTCCACCCCCGGTCCCCGCTCGCGGAGGACGAGACCGTCCTCCGTGGGCTCGATCACCGCCATCTCGGTGACGATGAGGGAGACCCGCCGCGCAGCCGTGAGGGGCAGGGTGCATTCGGGCACGATCTTGGGCCGGCCTTTGGCGGTGTGCACCATCGCGACG
>CAYXPI010000136.1:0-10133 GCA_964467005.1 uncultured Limibaculum sp.
GGCGGGCGGCGTGCTCGTCGAGCAGGTGATCCGCCCGACCGGCCTCGTCGACCCGCCGGTCGAGATCCGCCCGGCGCGCCCCCAGGTCGATGACCTGCTCGACGAGATCCGCCGCGTGTCGGCCGCCGGCTACCGCACGCTCGTCACCACGCTCACCAAGCGGATGGCGGAGGACCTCACCGAGTACCTCCACGACAACGGCGTGCGCGTGCGCTACATGCACTCCGACATCGACACCATCGAGCGCATCGAGATCATCCGCGACCTGCGCCTTGGCGCCTTCGACGTGCTGGTGGGCATCAACCTCCTCCGCGAGGGGCTCGACATCCCGGAATGCGCGCTGGTGCCAATCCTCGACGCAGACATGGAGGGGTTCCTGCGCTCCGAGACCTCGCTCGTCCAGACCATCGGGCGGGCGGCGCGCAACGCGGACGGCCGCGTGATCATGTACGCGGATGCCAAGACCGGCTCGATGGAGCGCGCGATTGCCGAGACCGAGCGCCGGCGGACCAAGCAGGTCGCCTACAACATCGAGCACGGGATCACGCCCACCACGGTGAAAAAGAACGTGGAGGACATCCTCGAGGGCCTTTACCAGGGCACGGCGGACGCGGAGCGCATCACCGCCACCGTCGAGCGGCGCGGCAAGATGGGGGACAACTTCCAGGCCCATCTGGAGAGCCTGCGCAAAGAGATGATGACGGCGGCGGAGAACCTGGAGTTCGAGGAGGCGGCGCGCCTGCGCGACGAGATCAAGCGGCTCGAAGCCGTGGACCTCGCGGTGGCGGACGACCCGATGGCCCGGCAATCGGCCGTCGAGGAAGCGGGGGCCGCCCCCAAGGGCCGCTCCACCGTGGGCCGGCCTGGGCAGCGGGGCTCCGGCAAGTCCCGCCGCCGCAAGGGCTGATCAAAAAAGCGCTTCCACATTTTATGGAGAACCCTTGAATAATCCCGCTTTTATCGCATTCATCTCCAAAATCTTAATATTTATCGTATCTGCATTTTCTCTAAAACCGGAAATGCTGAGGGGTGCAGGAGATAAGAATGTCATATTTATGGAGCAATTACACGATTTCTGGGCGCTTGAACATGGAATTGTCGCTGCTGCTTTGATTGGGCATTGGGTATAGATATACCATGAATTGGATACTTATGTAAATAGATTGGTCGCAACAAGAAATATCGTCATGCCCATCAGGCGAGCAAAAATTGATTCCGTGATCAGAATAACAAATAGAGTGCACAGGTTTGATTTTTTGAGGTTGCGCCATGACCAGAGGGGATCAAGCGAAGGGGAAAGCTGGGCGGAGCGGCTACCGTTCCCGTAAACGATACCGTATCCTAATCTGGCAACGGCTTCACGATAAGCACCAGCGGAGGATGCCTTTCTGCACGTGGAGGCGGTTCTCCGCCTCGTCGAACACCACCGAGCGGGGGCCGTCGAACACCGCCGACGTCACCTCCTCGTCGCGATGGGCCGGCAGGCAATGCATGAAGATCGCGCGCGGGGCCGCCTTCTCCATCAGCGCCTCGGTCACCTGATAGGGCGCGAGCTGGTTGTGCCGTCGGTCTCGCGCGGAGACGTCGTCATGCATCGAGAGCCAGGTGTCGGTCACCACCGCATCCGCCCCCGCCGCGGCCTCCGCGACGTCGCGGGTGACGCGCACGCGCCCGCCCTTGGCCTCCGCCCGGGCCACCACGCCCGCATCGGGGGCGAGCGTCTCCGGACAGGCCACCCAGAGCTCGAAGCCGAAGGCCGCGGCGGCCTGGATCCAGGAGTGGCAGACATTGTTGCCGTCTCCGGACCACAGGATCTTGGCCCCCTCGACGCCGCCCAGCTTCTCCTCGAAGGTCATGAGATCGGCCATGATCTGGCAGGGATGCGAGCGGTTGGTGAGCCCGTTGATCACCGGGATCTCCGAATGGGCGGCGAGTTCGCGCAACGTCGCGTCCTGGAAAGTGCGGATCATCACGGCGTCGACATAGCGGGAGAGCACGCGGGCGGTGTCGCCCACGGTCTCCCCATGGCCGAGCTGCATCTCCCCGCCCGAGAGCACCATCACCTCGCCGCCCATCTGGCGCACGCCCACATCGAAGGAGATGCGGGTGCGCGTCGAGGGCTTCTCGAAGATGAGCGCCACGATGTGGTCGGCCAGCGGCTGTTCTGCATCCGGCGCGAGCTTGGGCGCCCCGTTGCGGGCCGCCTTCACGCGCTTGGCGTCGTCGAGGATCGCGCGGAGCTCGGTTGCCGGGATCTCGTCGAGATCCAGGAAGTGCCGCCCCTTCACGCCGCCGCCTCCAGCGCCTCGGCCGCCTGACCGAGACGGCGCACGCCCTCGCCGAGCTCCTCCTCCGAGACGGTGAGGGCGGGCAGGATGCGCACCACATTCTCCGCCGCCGGCACGGTGAGAAGCCTCGCCTCGCGCGCCGCCGCGACGAAATCTGCATGGCTGCGCCCCTCGATGAGGCGCAGGCCACGCATCAGTCCCTCTCCCCGGATCTCGGCGATCACCCCGGGATGCGCGTCCGCCAGCTCGGCAAGACGCTGGGCGAGGAAGCGGGACTTGGTGCGCACCTCCTGCAGGAAGCCGGGATCCGATACCTCCTCGAGGACGGCGAGGCCGACGGCGCAGGCCAGCGGATTGCCGCCATAGGTCGAGCCGTGGGCGCCCGCCACCATAAGCGCCGCAGCCGCTTCAGTCGCCAAGACGGCGCCCAAGGGAAAGCCGCCGCCGATGCCCTTGGCGGCCATCATGATGTCCGGCGAGATGCCGGCCTGCTCGTGCGCGAAGAGCGAGCCCGTCCGCCCCATGCCGCATTGCACCTCGTCGAGGATCAAGAGGATGCCCTTTTGGTCGGCGAGGGCCCGGAGGCCGCGGAGGCAGCCCTGCGGGACGGTGCGAATGCCCCCCTCGCCCTGGATGGGCTCGATGAGGATGGCCGCAGTCTCGTCGCTCACGGCGGCCTCGAGCGCGTCGTGGTCGCCCCAGGGCACATGGTCGAAGCCGGGCATCAGGGGCCCGAACCCCTCCGTGAGCTTCACCGACCCCGCGGCGGCGATGGCGCCGGTGGAGCGGCCGTGGAACGCGCCCTCGAAGGCCACGATCCGGTGCCGGCCGCGCTCGGCGCCCCATTTGCGCGCCATCTTGATCGCGAGCTCCGCCGCCTCGGTGCCCGAATTCGTGAAGAACACCGTGTCAGCAAAGGTCTCGGACACCAGGCGTTCGGCCAGACGTCGCTGCTCCGGGATCTCGTAGAGGTTGGAGACATGCCAGACCCGTCGCGCCTGCGCCTCGAGCGCCGCGACGAGTGTCGGATGGGCATGGCCAAGGGCGTTCACCGCGATGCCGGCGCCGAAATCGAGATAGACGCTGCCGTCGGTCGCGGTGAGCCACGACCCCTCGCCCCGCTCGAATTCGAGCGGCGCCCGCGCATAGGTCGGCATGAGAGGCGAGATCACCGGAGGAAGCTCCTTCTTGTGGGGCCGCGAGGGCCGGGGGCGAAAACGACAACGCCCCCGTGGCGGCGTGCCAGGGGGCGACCCGTTATCTATGGCGGATCGGTCGGTTCGATGTCAACGCCGCGCGGCGAGCAGCTCTTCGAGCCAGGCCTTCTTCTCGGCGAACACCCGATCGAGCGCGTAGCTCTCGACGATGGCCGCGCGGGCCCGGGCGCCCATGGCGGCCGACGCCTCCGGGTCGTCGAGCACCGCCTCCACCCCGGCAGCGATGGCCTCTGGGGCGTGGAAGTCCACCAGCCGGCCGGTCTCGCCGTGGCGCACGAACTCGCGCACGGGCGGCACATCCGCGGCCACGAGACGGCAGCCCACGCTCATCGCCTCCAGCATCGACCAGGAGAGGACGAAGGGCACGGTGAGGTAGACATGGGCATCCGAGGCCTGGAGGACCTGGAGATAGGCAGGCCGCGGCAGATGGCCGGTGAAATGCACGCGGGCGAGGTCGAGATCGAGCTCGGCCAGCATCCGGGCCTTCCAGCTTTCGCCCTTCGGCAGCTGGCGGCCATAGGCCACCCGGTCCTCGCCCACGATGATCGCGTGGAGGTTGGGCCGCCGGCGCTGGAGCCGCGCGAGCGCGCGCATGAACTCGGGGAAACCCCGCTGGGGCTCCATGCCGCGGGTGGCGTAGGTGACGATCTCGACCATGCCGTCGAGCGCGAGGGGGCCGATGGCGCCAGGGCGCGCCTCGGCCGGGCGGTGTGTGTGGGTGTCCACGCCGTCATGGATCACGGCGATGCGCGGCTGCAGCCGCTCCGGGAATTGGGCGGCCTGAAAGCGGGTGGGGGCCAGGGCCGCGTCGCCCGCCTCGATGTCGAGGAGAAGCGGCGTGTTGCGGATGCGCTGGCGGAGGCGCACGTCCTCGTTGGGCTCGAAGTCCTTGAGGAAGCTCGAGTCGACCGGCGGATAGCGGTACCACCATTCGAGATAGGGGATGTAGAGCGCGTCCGGCCACACATCCTTGGCGAAGAGGCCGGCACCCCAACCGGAATGGGCCATCACGATGTCGGGCGCGTAGCCCCGGCCCCGGGCGGCGTAGAAGGCACGGGCCGCCATCTGGCCCTTGATCACCGCCTTCTCGACGCTGCCGAGATAGGGGTGAACGCCCTTGGTGGTCGCCCGGCCCTCCTCGAACTTGAAGAGCCGGAGCCGGGGGTCCTCGGCCTCCTGGCGCGCGGTGGCGAAGCTCACATCCCATCCCGCCTCGGCGAGGCGGTGGCCGAGAAACCCGAACTGAGCCGGAAAATTGGTGTGGACGAAGAGGATCTTTGGGATGGCCGGCATGGGGCGCTCTCAGGCTGGGATGCCCGTGCCTAGCGGGGAGGGTGCGGGCCCCGCAACCCCCCTTGGTCGCGCGGGCCGTGCGTCGGGTGCAGGGGCGCCTCCGGGGGCCCCGCCCACCCGGCGGCGGCGGGCCCGGCCGGACGGGGAGCGCCCCCCCATCGGCCCCCGGAGGCGCCGGGGCGAGGGCCTCAGCGTTGGCGCTCGCGCGCCCCGGCCGTCTCGGCCAAACGGAGGAGGCGGACGAACTCCGCGCGGTAGCCGAAGGGGTCTCGGCCGCGCGCGCCGGTGGCCAGCGCGATCGCCTCCTCAAAGCCCCAGTCGCCCGTGTGCGCGCCACCTCGGAGGAGCTGCCCCGCCCCCGCCACCGCCGCGGCGAAGCGGGCCTCGGTGTCCGGCGCGCCGATGTCGCCCCGGGTGATCGGGCGCTCGATGAGCCGGCTCTCGCCCTCGCCCGGGCGCTTGTAGCGGATCTTGAGAAAGCCGATCTCGTCGGGCCGCGCCGCGGTTTCCGCCGGCCGGGTTTCGGCGGGGGCGTAGCGCAGACGGTCGACACGGCGCGCCGGCGAGCCCACAGGCGTGATCTCGTAAAGCGCCGTCACCCGGTGGCCCGAGCCGATCTCGCCCGCATCGACGCGGTCGTTGTTGAAATCCTCGCGTGCAAGCACCCGCGTCTCGTAGCCGATCAGCCGATGCTCCGCCACCGCTGCCGGGTTGAACTCGATCTGGATCTTGACGTCCTCGGCGATGGGGAAGAGGGTCGGTGCCACGTCGTCCACCAGCACCTTCTGCGCCTCGGAGAGCGAGTCGATATAGACCGCCTGGCCGTTGCCGTTCTGCGCGAGCGCCTGCATGAGGGCGTCGTTGAGATTGCCCTGCCCGAAGCCCAGCACCGAGAGGTAGACGCCGGTCTCGCGCTTGCGCGCCACGAAGGCGAGGAGCTGATCGGTCGAGCGGATGCCGACATTGAAGTCCCCGTCGGTCGCGAGGATCACCCGGTTCACGCCGTCGTCGATGAGATTGGCCTCGGCGAGGGCGTAGGCCTGGCGAAGGCCCTCGCCGCCCGCGGTCGCGCCGCCGGCGCCGAGGCGCTCGAGCGCGGCGAGGATCGTGCGCCGGTCCGAGGCCGGGGTGGGCGCGAGCACGGTGCCGGCGGTCCCGGCATAGGCGACGATGGCCACCCGATCCTCTGTCCCCAGCCGCTCGACGAGGAGACGGAAGGCGTTCACCAGAAGCGGCAGCTTGTCCGGCGCGTTCATGCTGCCCGAGGTGTCGAGGAGGAAGACGAGATTGGCCGGCGGGCGGGCCTCGGCCGGGATCTCATAGCCCTTGATCCCGATCTTGAGGAGCTGGGTGTCCGCGTTCCAAGGCGTCTCGAAGACCTGGACATGGGTGGCGAAGGGCGTCTCCGCGCTCGCGGGCGGGGCGTAGTCGTAGGCGAAATAGTTCACCAGCTCCTCCACCCGCACGGCGTCCCGCGGCGGCAGCACACCTTGCATCAGGTGGCGGCGCATAACGCTGTAGGCGGCCGTGTCGACATCGATCGAGAAGGTGGAGACCGGGTCCTCCGCGGTCACCCTCAGAGGATTGTCGTCCACCGCCTCGAAGCGGTCCCGCCCCTGCTCGCGGAAGGCGGGGGCCGCAAGGTCGGTTGCGTGTACGATGGCGGGCGCTGGCGCGGGCGCGCGCAGGAGCCCCTGCGCGAGCGGCGCGGCGGCGGTCCCGCGCTCCTCTCGGAGGGCGAAATCGGCGGTCTGGCGGGGCTTCCGCAAGTCCACCGTGGTGTTTCTCTCGATCTCCGCGGGCCGACTGGCGCGCGCCTCCGAGCCGTCGTCCGAACCGGTCGCGACCCGGGCCTGCACGGCCAGGCTGTCGGTCTCTCTGAGGGGCCGGTCGGCCTCCGGCGCGGAGAGGTGAAGGCTCACCCCGATGGCGAGCGCGAGGGTGGCGAGGCTCGTTCCTCCGATGAGCACCCCGCGGGGCGAAAGGGCGGCGCGGACGGCCATGGCGTGTCTCCTGAGCGTTCCCCCGGGTCCCGATGCCCGGTCCCCTCTCCGACGCCGCTCCGTCGTCCCCTCTTGGCCCGCCTCTGGGTTTTTCTCCGCCGCCTCGTAGGCTGCCATCGCTGCGCCCAGCGCGGCCCGCCTGGCCGCCGCCCGGGGCTCTGGCGCCGGATCCGCCGCGAAGGCGGTCCTCAGGCGTTCGAGCTCGTCTGTCATCGCCGCGCCTCCTCCTCGCGCACCGCCATCTCCTTGAGCCTCCGACGGATTTCCGACATCCGCCATGAGACGGTGCCGCCGCTCACGCCGAGGATCTCCCCGGCCTCCGCATGGCTGAGCCCTTCGTCGAGCACCAACACCGCCGTCTCGCGGAGCTCGGGTCCGAGCGCCTTCAACGCCGCGCGGAGCCAGTGGAGCTCGGCCGAGCGCGCGTCGCGACCCGCGCGCTCCAGCGCCTCGGCCTCGGCGTAGCGCTCGGCGAGCCGCCCGGCCCTGGCCCGTCGTCGCATCCGGTCCCGCGCCGCGTTCACCACGATCCGGTGGAGCCAGGTGGTGAAGGCCGCCTCGCCCCGAAACCCCCGGATCTTGGCCCCAAGCGCCGCGCACACGTCCTGTGCGAGGTCCTCGGCCTCCGAGGCGTTGCCGAGGAGTCGCCAGGCCAGCCGGTGCACCCGGGGGTAATGCGCCTCGACGAGCGCGGCGAACGCGTCGCGATCGCCCCCAGCCGCCGCCCGCGCCAGCGCCGCATCCGTGCGCGCGCCGGCGCCGGGCGCCGCGCGCTCGTCTCCCGAACCGTCCATCCCGCCTCCGACGCCGCCCCCCGGGCGCATCTTGGGCCAGACGGCGAAAAAAGGACAGGTGCGGCGGCGCTCAGGGCGCGATCTCGGCGCCCGACCAGTCGAAAAACCGGCCGCTGTCCTCCGGCGTCAGTCCGTCGAGGACACCGAGGAGCGCGCGAGCCGCGGCCTCGGGCTCGAACAGATCCGCGGCCTCCACCCGGCTTCGGAAGGGCGCCGAGAGGGCGGTGCGCACCGTGCCGGGTTGGAGCGCGGCGACGATGAGATGGCGCATCTTCCGCCGGCCCTCGATGGCGAGGCATCTCACGATCTGGTTGGCTGCGGCCTTCGAGGCCCGGTAGCCGTACCAGCCCCCCGCCCGATTGTCCGAGATCGAGCCGACCCGCGCGGTGAGGACGGCGAAGATCGTCCGACGGTCCCGCGGCATGATCGGCAGAAGGTGCTTGGCGAGAAGCGCTGGCGCGGTCGCGTTCACCGCAAAGGCGTGGGCCATCGCCTCGGGCGCGATCTGGCTCCAGCTCTTCTCCGGCCCGCCGGTGGCCCCGTGAAGATAGCCTGTGGCGACGATCACGAGGCTCGGCGCATCCGGCAAGGCCGCCGCCGCGCGGGCGATGGAGGCTTCGTCGGTCACATCCACCGGCGCAGGCGCGACACCGGGCGGCGCCTCGCCCCGGCGCGAGAGCCCGGTGACCCGCAGCGTCGGGTCTTCGGCGAGCGAAGCGGCAAGGGCCGCGCCGAGGCCCCCGGCGCTGCCGACGACGACGGCCGCAGCCGGGCGGGTGAGGCTTTGCAGGACGGGGGGCGCGGCGGTGTCGCTCATGCGCGGTGAGGTGCGGCCGCGGGCCCCGCTGTCAACCGGAGCCGCGCGGGCTTTCCGGCGGACCGCGGGGCGTCTACTCTCGCGGCCGATCCGAAGGAGGGCGCGATGGGCAGATGGAGTTGGGCGGTTGCGGTGCTGGCGCTGGCGGCCTGCGTGCCGAGGGAGGAGACGCGCCCGGGAGGGCCCCCGCCACGGGCCCCGGAGAGCGAGCTCGAACGCGCATATCTCCGCTGCGTGGGCGCCGATCCTCTCTTCCTCACCACGAGCTGCCGCGAGATCAACCGCCGCCTCTCCGCCGACCCCTGGCCGGGGCTCGCGGCGCGCTGAGCCGGCCTTGACACCCCTCGAAGGTGCCGGCTATCACCCGCCAGCACTTGGGGAATAGTTTAACGGTAGAACAGCGGACTCTGACTCCGTCGGTCCTGGTTCGAATCCAGGTTCCCCAGCCAGAAAAGTCAGTCTTTCGAACGCTTTGCATAGCCTTCTGGCGTCGCTCAAGGGCGGACGCACTCAGTTTGTGCACCAATTTGTGCGACTTGCTCGCGCTAGGATTGCCGGCGGCTGTTGCGGCGGACGCACATCGGCTGCGGCGCAGAAGACGCACAACGTTGCGCGGCTGTGCGCACCGAATCAGACCACAGGGATCACGGCCCGAGGCTGTCACACTGCGCCGGGTTGGCTGCCTGCGAGGCCGTCCGTTTCTCCAGGAGTTCGGTCAGATCGCCAGCTTGGGCAAGCGGAATTTCCCAATGTTTTCAATACGTGGCGGGTCGCGCTCAGCCGGAAAAAACTTCCACTATGACATGGTGTGTCAGCGGCGGTCGCGCTTCGATGGCTGACGGGGTCCGAGAGGCTCGGCCTCACGGGGGAACGCTGTGAGGAGAACGATGACCATGAAACACTATGCCGGACTGGATGTCTCGATGAAGGAGGTGTCGATCTGCGTGGTCGACGAGGATGGTGGGATCGTTGCGCGCGGTCGGGTCCCGACGGACCCTGCCGCAATCGCCGAATTTCTTGCTGAGAAAAGTGGGGCTCTGGCTCGAGCGGTGCACGAGAGCGGCACGCTTTCGACCTGGCTGCACCGTGGACTCGAGGCGCAGGGGCTGCCGGTCGTCTGCATCGATGCCCGCCAGGCGCACAAGGTGCTGTCGGCGAGGATCAACAAGTCGGACAGGGCAGATGCCGAGGGCCTGGCACAGCTTGCCCGCACCGGCTGGTACGCCGAGGTGCATATCCGGAGCGAGTCGGCCGACCGGCTCCGCACGCTGATCGGCGCGCGGGACCGACTGCTCCGTCTAAGATGCGATCTCGAGGGCCACGTCCGGGGCGTGCTGAAGACCTTCGGCATCCGCCTCGAGCCGGTGAAAACGGCGCGGCACCGGGCGAACTTTCGCGAACAGCTCGAGGAGGCTGGCGCCGGCGATCCCGTGCTGGGGCTCCTGGCCGAGACGTTCGCCCCGGTTCACCGAACGCTCTGCCTCGCCCTCAAGGCGGTTGAGGACGAGCTTCATGCGATCGGGAAAGAGAGCCCGCTCGCCCGGCGGCTGATGACGGTACCCGGGGTGGGCGTCCTGGTCGCGCTCGGCTTCATCGCGACGATCGACGACGCGACGCGGTTCCGACGAGCCAGTGACGTAGGGGCCTTCCTCGGCCTGACCCCGCTACGATACCAGTCCGGCGAGACCGACTACTCCGGCCGGATCTCGAAATGCGGCAGC
>CAYXPI010000137.1:0-10051 GCA_964467005.1 uncultured Limibaculum sp.
CCCCCTCGAGAGCGTGACCTGGGCGGGCTGCGTCGACGCGGTGGGCGGGCCGATGCTCGCCCGGGTGCTGGGCCAGATGCAGTATGGCGCCTCGGTCGCGGCGGTGGGGCTCGCGGGCGGCGCGGCGCTGCCGGCGACGGTCATCCCCTTCCTCCTCCGCGGGGTGAACCTCCTCGGGATCGACAGCGTGATGCGCCCGCAGGCGGACCGGGTGGAGGCTTGGGCCCGGATCGCCAAGGACCTGCCGATGGAAAAGCTCGAGGAGATGATCGTGGAGGCGACGCTCGAGGACCTGCCGCGGCTCGGCGGCGAGATCCTGGCGGGCCAGGTGAAAGGCCGCGTGGTGGTGACGCTCTGAGAGGGGCGCGTCCGGGGGCCCCGCCCACCCGGTGAGGCCCTGCGCCCGGCCACAGGGGAGCGCCCCCCATCGGCCCCCGGACGCGCCCGACCACGCCACAGGCCCGCGCGGGGCCGCGCGGGGCCGCGCGGGGCTTCCCCGCCCCCGCTCCCAGTGCTACCCAACCGAAACGCAGATCCATTGAGGAAGGACCCGTCATGGCAGCGGACGGACAGGCAGCACCCGGCGCCGGGGCCACGCTCGACCTCGCCTATGTGCGCCGCCAGTTCCCCGCCTTCTCCGAGCCCACGCTCGCCGGCTGGGCCTTTTTCGAAAACGCGGGCGGCTCTTATCCCTGTCGCCAGGTCATCCGCCGCATCACCGAGTTCTACACCCGCACCAAGGTCCAGCCTTACGGCCCCTACCCGGCCGCGCGACGGGCCGGCGCCTGGATGGACGAGGGCCGCGAGCGCCTCGCTGAGTGGCTGGGAGTGGCGCCGGACTGGCTCCATATCGGCCCCTCCACCACGCAGAACGTCTATGTCCTCGCCCAGGCCGTTCGCCGCATGGGCGGGCCCCGGCGCGAGATCGTCGTGACCGACCAGGACCACGAGGCCAACTCCGGGGCCTGGCGCCGCCTGGCCGAGGACGGGTTCACGATCCGCGAATGGCGCGTCGACCCGGAGACCGGGCATCTCGACCCGAGCGCGCTCGACGATCTCCTCTCCGAGCGCACGGGCGTCCTCGCCTTTCCCCACGGCTCGAACATCGTGGGCGAGATCAACCCGGCCGCCGAGATCTGCGCCAAGGCCCGCGCGGCGGGCGCGATCAGCGTGGTCGACGGTGTCTCCTACGCCCCCCACGGCCTGCCGGATGTCCGCGCCATGGGGGCGGATGTTTATCTCTTCTCCGCCTACAAGACCTACGGACCCCATCAGGGCGTGATGGTGGCGGACCCCGAGGTGGTCCGCCGCCTGCCGGTCGAGGGTCACGGCTTCAACGCCGGCAGCCTCGCGAAGCGCCTGGTGCCCGCGGGGCCGGACCACGCCCAGGTGGCGGCGCTTGCCGGCATGGCGGACTATTTCGACGACCTCCATGCCTGGCACCACACCACCAACCGCGCGGCGGACGGGCGCGCGGCCCGGGTGCGCGCCCTCCTCCGGCAGGCGGAGATCGAGCTCGCCCGCCCCCTGTTCGACGCCCTGGCCGCGCGCCGGGACGTCCGCATTCTCGGCCCTCTCGACCCCGAGCGCCGCGCGCCCACCGTTGCCCTCCTCCACGCCCGGCCGGGCAAGGCCCTGGCCGAGGAGCTCGCGCGCCACCGCATCATGGCCGACGGGGGGGATTTCTACGCCCCCCGGGTGATCCGCGCGATGGGCGGCGATCCGGAGCACGGGGTGCTGCGCCTCTCCTTCCTCCACTACACGTCCCCCCAGGAGATCGACCGGCTGATCGCGGCGCTCGACCGGGTGCTCTGACCGCCCATGCGGATCGTCGGCGGGCGGTTCTCCGGGCAGCGGCTCGCGGCCCCCGGCGCGGATGGCGGGGGGTCAGCGCATCTCCGCCCGACCTCGGACCGGGTGCGCGAGGCCCTTTTCAACCTCCTGGCCCATGGGGACTATCCACCGCTCGAGGGCGCCCGGGTGCTCGACCTCTTTGCCGGCACCGGGGCGCTGGGGCTCGAGGCGCTCTCGCGCGGGGCGGTTCGGGCGGTCTTCGTCGAGGACTTCGCCAAGGCGCGCGCGCTCATCCGCGAGAATGTCGAGCGCTTGGGCCTTCTCGGCGAGACGAAGATCTGGCGGCGCGACGCCACCCGGCTCGGCCCCTGCCGCGGCGCGCCCTTCACGCTCGTCTTCGCCGATCCGCCCTACCGCTCGGGCCTCGGCGCGGCGGCGCTGGCCTCGGCCTGGGAAGGGGGCTGGGTCGCCCCCGGCGCGGTGATCGCCCTCGAGACCGCCGGGGAGGAGGCCGCCCCCGATCTCCCCTGGCTGGACCTCGCGGACACCCGCCGCTATGGCGAGACGCGGCTCGCGCTCCTGCGGGCTCGGGAGGCGACATGAAGATCGGACGGGACACGCCGGCCTTGGTGACCGGTGGGGCGAGCGGGCTCGGCGCGGCGGTGGCGCGGGCCCTGGCGGAAGCGGGGGCGCCGGTGGCGCTCCTCGACCGGGACGGCGCCAAGGCCGCGGAGACGGGCGCGGCGATCGGCGCGCTCGCGGTCGAAACGGATGTGACCTCGGACGCAAGCGTGGCGGCCGCCCTCGCCCAAGCCGCCGAGGCCCACGGGCCGGCGCGGATTTGCGTCAACTGCGCCGGGATCGCGCCCGCGGCCAAGGTCGCCGGCTCGAAGGGCGCGCATCCCATGGACCTCTTCCAGGCGGTGATCGACGTCAATCTCGTCGGCACCATGCGGGTGATGGCGGCCGCGGCGCAGGGAATGCTGGCGCTGCCGCCGCTCGGGGCCGATGGGGAGCGGGGCGTGATCGTCAACACCGCCTCCGTCGCGGCCTTCGAGGGGCAGATGGGGCAGACGGCCTATGCGGCGTCGAAGGGCGGGGTGGCCGCGCTCACGCTGCCGGCGGCGCGGGACCTCGCGGCCGCCGGGATCCGGGTGGCGGCGATCGCGCCAGGGATCTTCGCCACGCCTATGGTGGCGGGCCTGCCCGAGCCCGTGCAAGAGAGCCTCGCCGCCCAGGTGCCCTACCCCTCGCGGCTGGGAGACCCGGCGGAGTTCGCGGCCCTCGCACGGTTCATCGTCGAGACCGGGTATGTGAACGGATCGGTGCTCCGGCTCGACGGCGCGATCCGCATGGGCGCGCGCTGAGCCCGCGCGGCCCCGAGCCCCACCCGCCCGGGCCGGCGCTGGACCTGGGCCGACCGCCAGCGCCCCCCATCGGCTCGGGCCCGCGCGGGGGCCCGCCGGCCGCGGCGCCGGTTCCCAGTGCGGGCGAAAGCGGCTAGAGGAGCGAGGACCCGCAGCCCCAGCCTCAGATGGAGAGACGCCATGATCACGACCGGAAGCCCCCTGCCCGACGCCACCCTTATGGAGATGACCGCCGACGGCCCCGCGCAGGTGAGCGTGGGCGAGCTCTTCGGGGGCAAAACCGTCGCCCTCTTCGGCGTGCCGGGTGCCTACACCCCCACCTGCAACAACCAGCACCTGCCGAGCTTCGTCGCCCAGATGGAGGCGCTCAAAGCAAAGGGCGTGGACGCCGTCGTCTGCCTCTCGGTCAACGACCCCTTCGTCATGGGCGCCTGGGGCGCGGCCACCGGCGCCTCTGAGGCCGGCATCCGCATGCTGGGCGACCCCTCCGGCGCCTTCGTGAAGGCCCTCGGGCTCGACTTCTCGGCGGACGCCGTGGGCCTCGTCGGCCGATCTCGGCGCTTTGCGGCGCTCGTCAAGGACGGCACGCTCACGACCCTTCTCGTCGAGGACAATCCGGGCCAGGCCGAGGCGACCTCGGCCGAGGCGCTCCTCGCCGCCATCTGAGCGCCCCCGCGCCGGCGGAGGCCGATGGGGGGCCGCGGCACCCCGGCCTCTCCCGGCGCCGGCCCGGGCGGGCGGGGCCTCCGACGGCGCGGGGCCCTGGCCCGTCTCAGGATCCGCCCTTCTTGAAGGGCGTCATCTCCAGGAGCGCCTCGGATTCGCGGCTCACCGCGTCCCGCTCCGCCGCGAGATAGCGCTTCACCGCCGCGCGCAGCCCCGGATGCGTGAGATGGTGGAGCGAATGCGTGGTGACCGGCCCGTAGCCGCGGGCGAGCTTGTGGCCCCCTTGCGCCCCCGCCTCCACCCGCGCCATCCCATGGGCGATGGCGTAATCGATCGCCTGGTAATAGCAGGTCTCGAAATGGAGGCAGGGGTGGTCCTCCGTGCAGCCCCAATAGCGGCCGAAGAGCGTCTTGCGCCCGATCACGTTCATCGCCCCCGCCACCCAGCGCCCGTCGCGCCGGCACATCACCAGGAGGATGTGCTCCCGCAGCCGCTCCTGCGCGATCTCGAAAAACTCCCGCGTGAGATAGGGCCGGCCCCATTTCCGGTGGCCCGTGTCGATGTAGAACCGCCAGAACGCGTCCCAATGTTCGGGCTCCAGCGCGTCGCCCGAGAGCCAGTGGATCTCGATCCCGTTCTCCACCGCCTTCGCCCGCTCCTTGCGGAGGGTCTTGCGCTTGCGCGACGCGAGCGCCTCGAGGAAATCCTCGAAGGTCGCGTAGCCGTCGTTCTCCCAGTGAAACTGTTGGTCCGTCCTCTGGAGGAGGCCCATCTCGGCGCCGAGCCGCCACTCCGCCTCGCTGCAGAAGGTCATGTGGAAGGAGGAGAGCCCGCTCTCCTCGGTGAGCCCCACCGCCGCCCGGAGAAGGGCCGCGCGGAGCGCGTCGTCCGGCAGCCCGGTGCCGGGTCGGACCAGGAGCCGCGGGCCGGTCGCGGGGGTGAAGGGCACGGCGGACTGGAGCTTCGGGTAATAGTCGCCGCCGGCGTTGTGAAAGGCGCTCGCCCAGGCGTGGTCGAACACATACTCGCCCTGGCTGTGGCCCTTGAGATAAAGCGGCATCGCCGCCACCGGACGCCCGCCGTTGGTGGCCAGGAGGTGGTGCGGCGCCCAGCCGGTCTCGGGCGTGGCCGAGCCGCTCTCCTCGAAGGCGCGGAGAAAGGCGTGGGTCAGAAACGGGTGGGCGGGCCGGCCGCCATCCCCGGCCTCAGGGGCGGCGCAGGCATCCCAGTCGGCGGCCGGGATGCCGTCGATCCCGCGGTGGATCTCGATCTCGAGCTCGAGGCCCTCGCCCGCGGCGGCCTCCTCCGGGTTGCCGTCCATCCTCGCCCTCCGCGACCAGCTTTCCCAAGAGGTGGTCGGGCGCCACGGAGGGTCAAGGGCGCCGCGCGGCGCGGCTCGGAGGCCGATGGGGGGCGCCCGCTCGGCCCCACGGGGCGGCGCCGGCCCGGGTGGGCGGTGCCTCCGGGCCGCGCCGCGCCGTGCCCCGCGCTCAGTCGTTCTCTTTGAGGGAGCGGTCGATGTAGTCCATCATCGGCTTCACCATATAGGTGAAGGGCGTCTGCTCGCCGGTGCGGATATGCGCCTCCACCGGCATGCCGGCCACGAGCTCGATCTCCTCGCCGAGCTCTTCCTCCACCTCGTCGAACTTCGCCATCTCGCCGGGCGCGAGCTCCACCTCCACCTTGTAGAACTGCGCGCCGGTGGCCTCGTCGGTGAAGGCGTCCGCCGAGATCTTCTTCACAAAGCCCGTGAGCTCCGGCGTCGTCCGCGCGTTGAGGGCCGTGAACCGCACCGCGGCTTCCTGGCCGAGGAACACGTCGTCCACGTCGATCGGCTCCACCCGCACCTCGATCACGAGCCCGGTGTCAGTGGGCACGACGAACATGATCGGGTCCGCCGGGCGGATCACCGATTTGATGGCGAACACCCGCTTGTCGTAGATCACGCCGGCGCGGGGCGCGCGGATCTCCAGCCGGTCGAGCTGCTCGCGGAGCTGGATGCGGTTCTGCCGCAGCTCGAGCTCGCGAAAGCCGATTTCCCGGAGCTCGGTGATCGCTTCCTCGCGCCGCGTGTCCATCATCCGGAGCTGCTCGATCTCGAGCTCCGAGATCTGGCCCTTGAGCCGCGCGTTCTGCGCCAGCATCTGGCCGTACTGCCCGGCGAGGCGGGCGCGCTCGCGCTTCCGGCTCACCACGCGCTCGGTGGTGGTGAGGCCCCGCTCCTCGAGCGAGATGAGATCGACGAGCTCGTCCTCGATGAGGCCCACCTGCTCCTGAAGCGCGGCGAGCTCCGCCTCGGTGCCCGTGATCTGCTCGGTGATCTGCTGCTGGCGCTCCTCCATCACGTCGAGCTCGCGGTCCATCGTCTGGCGCCGGGCGCGGAAGAGGGCGCGCTGCCCGTCCACCAGCACCTTCACCTCCGGGTCGTTCTCAGCGGCCTCGAGAAGCTCGGCGTCGAAGACGATCTCGTCCGCCTCCGCCTGCTCGGCCATCAGCCGCCCGCGCCGGGCGATGAGTTCGAAGAGCTGGCCCTCGAGCGCGGCGAGCTCGGCCTGGAGCGAGGTGCCGTCGAGCTTCACGAGCACTTGGCCGCCCTCGACCATTGCGCCCTCCTCCACGAGGATCGCGCCGACCACGCCGCCATCGGGGTGCTGGATCACCTGCTGCTGGGCGGTGACGCGCAGGCTGCCCATGGCCACCACGGCGCCGGCGAGCTTGGCGGTGGCCGACCAGGTGCCGAGGCCGCCCACCAGGATGGCCACGCTGATGAGGCCGAAGCGGATGTAGCCGCCGGCGCCCCATTTGTCGCCCTTCGCCGTGGGCGCCGCGCCCTGCGGGGGGGGAAGCTGCATCTGCATCAGGCGTCTCCCTTCGTGGCCATCGAGGCCGGATCCATCGAGATTGTGGCCCCTGGGGCGGAGGCCTGGGCAGGGGCCTGGGCGGCGGCCTGGGCTGGGGCGCCGGCGGAGGCCTGGGCTGGGGCGGCCTTGGCGGCGGGGGCCTGCGCCTGCGCGCGGGCGGCGGCCTGCGCCATGGCGGCCTGGGCGGCGGGAGGCATGGGCTGGCCGGGCCCCGGCTGGCCGGGCCCGCCCTTGCCGCCCACGAGCTGGGGATAGTTCTTGGTGCGCTTCTTCAGCACCTCGTCGCGCGGGCCGAAATCGACCTGCAGCCCCTTGTCGATCATGAGAAGGAGATCACAGGCCGCGATGGCCGAGGGCCGGTGGGCCATCACGATCACCGTCTTGCCGCGCGACTTCGCCTCCCGGATCGCATCGACGAGCGCCTGCTCGCCCTGGGCATCCAGATTGGCGTTGGGCTCGTCGAGCACAAGCACCGGCGGATCACCATACAGCGCGCGGGCGAGAGCCACCCGCTGGCGCTGCCCGCCCGAGAGCCGCCCGCCGCCATAGCCGATCTGAGTGTTGTAGCCCTGCGGCAGCGAGAGGAGGAGCTCATGCGCCCCCGCGCGCTGGGCGGCGAGGACCACCTGCTTGTCGTCCGGCTGGGTGGAGAGGCGGGCGATGTTCTCCGCCACCGAGCCCGCGAAGAGCCCGATATCCTGGCTGAGATAGCCGACATGCTTGCCGAGCTCGGCCGCGGGCCACTGGTCGAGCGCCGCGCCGTCGAGCCGGACCTTGCCGGCCGCGGGGGGCCAGACGCCGCAGAGCACCTTGGCGAGCGTCGATTTCCCCGCCCCCGAGGGCCCGATCACGCCGAGCGCCTGGCCGGGCTCGATCTTGAACGAGATGCCGCGGAGCGCGGGCACCTCCTCGCCGGGGGCGAGCACCGAGACCTTCTGCACCTCGATATAGCCCTTGGGGCTCGGCAGCTCGGTCTTCTTCCCCTCCGGCGCGATTCGCTCGAGCATCTCGCCCAGCGACTGCCAGCCCCGCATCGCGCGCTGCGCCTGGGCCCACTGGCCGATCGCCTGCTCGATGGGGGCGAGCGCCCGGCCCATCAGGATCGAGCCCGCGATCATCATGCCCGGCGAGATCTCCTGCTGCAGCACGAGATACGCGCCGACCGCCAGCATCACCGACTGGAGGTAGAAGCGCAGCGCCTTCGAGGAGGAGGAGTAGGAGGAGGTCCGGTCCGAGGCCAGCATCTGCTTGTCGAGCGCCTGCTGGCGGAGCGCCTGCCAGCGGCTCATCCCCGCGTCGTGCATCCCGAGGCCCTGCACCACCTCGGCGTTCTGGCGCATGGATTCGCCCAGGTTCTCCGCCTCGTAGCTCGCCATCTGGCTCTCGGCGTTGGGCTCGCGCGAGCGGTACTGGTTCATCGCCGTGAGCGCGATCAGGATGGCGCCGCCACCCACCGCCACCCAGCCCATCAGCGGGTGGAAGAGGAAGATCACCGCCAGAAAGAGCGGCGTCCAGGGCACGTCGAAGATCGCGAAGGGCGCGGGGCTCGCGAGCAGCTGGCGGATGGATTCGAGATCCCGCGCGGCCGTGTTCGGCTTGGCGCGCTCGGCGGGCGAGACCGACTTTTTGAGGATCGCGGTGAACACCCGGCTGTCGAGGAGGCTCTGGAAGCGTGCACCCGCCCGGGCCAGCACCCGACCGCGGGCAAAGTCCAGCATGCCGAAGAGGAGGAAGAGCGCGGTGACGAGCACCAGGAGCGCCACCAGCGTCTCCTCCGACCGGCTGGTCAGCACCCGGTCGTAGGTCTGCAGCATGAAGAGCGGGCCGGTGAGCATGAGCAAGTTCACAAACACGCTGAACAGAGCCACGTTGGTGAAGTGCCAGCGGCACTCCCCCATGGCCTTTCGCATCTCGGCGACGCCGTGTTCTCGTTTCATCTGGACCTTTCCGTCGTCCGAGCCGCCAGGGCGGACGCGCCACCGCGCGCCACCGGCCTGCCGACGGGGCCGACATGTTCTCGGCAGGACATGCACCTCGGCCCGTCAGTGCCGCCGTCCCGCCCCCCGGGTTCTCCACCCGCATGGAGCAAGTGCCTAGCGCGTTGCCCCCAACCTCGCAAGGCTCCCGATGGGAGGAGGAGGGCCGATGTCGCGCGCCGCGCCGCCACGGTGGCCCCGGCGTCACGATGCGCGGAGGAGAGCCGGCGCCGCCTTGCGCGGGCCGCCGGTTCGGATACATCCCTGCCAACAAGTCAGGAGAGACCGATGCCCGAGCCGATCCGACCCGCCCCGACCCGCCGTTCGCTCCTCGCCTTGGCGGCCCTCGCGCCCGCCCTTCTCGCCCCCGCCGCCGCGGCGCTCGAGCCCGAGGCCGCCCGCGCCCATGTGCGCGCCGCCGTCGACGCGGTGCTCGAGCTCGCCGCCCGCCCCGGCGCGCCCGAGGCGAAGGCCGAGCCGCTGGCCGCCATCCTCACCCGATACGCGGCGATGGACGGGATCGCCCGCTTCGCCGCCGGCACCGCCTGGCGCCAGATGTCCGACGACCAGCAGAGCCGCTACCAGCGCGCCTTCCTCGCCTTTCTCTCCAAGGTCTACGCCCGGCGCTTCGCCGACTATTCGGGCGAGACGGTCACCCTCGGCCGGGTGGAGGACGCCGGGCGCCGGGGCCTGCGCGTGGCCAGCCAGGTGAGCCAGGCGACCGGCACCCCCATCGCGGTCGACTGGATGGTGACCGACCGGCCGGGCCGCGTGGTGATCTCCGACATCGTGATCGAGGGCGTGTCCCTCATCGTCACCCAGCGCGAGGAGATCGGCGCCATGCTCTCCAGCCGCGGCGGCGACATCGAGCGGCTGATCGCCGATCTCCAGGCGGCCTGAGCGCCATGTCCGGGGCGGGGGGGCCGAGCTCGGTCGTCATCCTCGGCGCGGGGCAGGCCGGGCTCTCGCTCGCCGCCACCCTGCGCGCGGAGGGGTATGACGGGCCGGTCACCCTCGTCGGCCGCGAGCCCGACGCGCCCTATCAGCGCCCGCCCCTCTCGAAGAAGTACCTCCTCGGCGAGATGACCGCCGAGCGCCTGGCGCTCAAACCTCCGAGCTTCTACGCCGAGGCCGGGATCCGCCTCGTGCTGGGCGCCGAGGGGGCGGAGATCGACCCGGCCGCGCGCACGGTGCGGGCGGGCGGGGCACGGCTCGGCTACGGCGCGCTCGCGCTCTGCACCGGGGCCCGGCCGCGGAGCCTGCCCGCCGCCGTGGGCGGGGGCCTCGGCCCGGGCGGCGGCGTGCACACGATCAGCGCCCCGGCGGATGTCGACCGGCAGGCGCCCGCGCACGGCACGGCCCGGCGGGCGCTGGTGGTAGGCGGGGG
>CAYXPI010000138.1:0-9966 GCA_964467005.1 uncultured Limibaculum sp.
ATGTCGGACGAGGCGGCGATGCGCGAGACCGCCCGGCGCCACGTGGCGATGGTGAAATGCGCGATGCGCGCCCTGACCGAGGTGTTCGGTCCGCAGGTCTGACTGGCGAGGGTCTCCGCCGCATGATGCCCTGGATCAAGGCCAAGGCTCTCGTCGACAAATCCAAGAACTGAGCCGCCGCGCCCGGTCGTCGCCAAGTGCCGAGGCGCGCCCTCACTCCGGCGGCGGCGCGCCGGACTGGTTTGCCTTGAGCGCGTCGATCTCCTTTCGCAGCTCCTCGCGCTCCTTCTCGAGCTCGTCCATCCGCTGCTGGGTCGCGGCGGTCATGTCCCTGGCCTGGTTCTCGGCGGTGCGGTTGCCGAAATAATATCCCATGACCGTGGTGAACCCCGCCGCGATGATCAGGCTGAGATTTGACAGAAGCTCGATATAGGGGTTCGCCGCCGCGTCGTCCGGGCTTCGCTCCTCGACGATCTTGTCGATGGTCTTCCCGTCCTCGGCATACTCCGTCACCACCTTGGTCGCCGGAGTGTCATAGTTTTGCGCCGCATAGGCGACGAAGAGCACCACGGCGCCGAGCAGGATAATGACGGAGAATGTCACGCGCGCCGTCGTTTTGTCCCGGAAGGTGTTGGGCCGCGATGTGGTGAAGACGTAGTCGCTGAGTCTTTGCCAAAATGTCGCTCGCTCGGCCATCGATAAGCTCCTTGCCAAGAATTCAATCTAATCTGAACTGTCGAGAATCGGTCGATTCCCCACCGAATGATGCCATCATCCGGGGGCGTGGCAACCGGAGAAGCGGTCGACATAGATCGGAGAGCTGGATGCGGCGGGCTTGGATGCTGCTCTTGGGGGCGATCGCGGTGGGGTACTACGCTGTCGCGACCGTGGTCTCCACGCTCACGCTGGAGGATCTGGCGCGCCGGCCGGTGACCGGGTTCGTGCGCGAGTCGGCGCACCCCGCCCTCGGCACGCCCATGATCGAGCGGCTCGATCTGCGGGTGGAAGACGATTTCTTCGGCAATCAGGCCGAGGGCACCGCGCGGCCGCTCGGCGGGGTCGGCACGCTTCTCGGCTATCGTCGGCGGTTTCTCACGCCCGGGGGCGGGGAGATCTCCTGCCTCCACATTCTCCGCTGGATGGCCTGCGACAGCGGCTGGGAGGCCCAGCGCGCGCCCTAGCCCGGCACCAGCCGGCGATAGAGATGCCAGGACGCATGGCCGAGCACGGGCAGCGCCAGGACGAGGCCGAGGAAGGCGGGTGCCGAGGCCACCGCGAGGGCCGCGCCGATGAGCGCGCCCCAGGCGAACAGCACCGTCGGGCTCGCGATCACCGCCTTGAAGGAGAGCACCATCGCGGTGATGAAATCCGCGTCCCGGTCGAGCAGGAACGGGAAGGCGAGCACCGACAGGCAGAAGGCCACGCCCGCGAAGAACGCGCCGAAGAGATGTCCGACGATCAGGAAGGAGAGCCCGTGCGAGGTGGTGAAGAGCTGGTCCGCGAGGTCCCAGAACCGGTCGACCGAGGCGGAGAAGAAGATCGCCCAGAGCATGATGCCCACCCGGCTCCAAACCGCCAGCCAGAACATGAGGATAAAGCCGTGATAGATGATCTGCTTGCGCGCGGTGCGTGCGATCATGCCCGGAACCTCGGCCCATCCCAGGCGCTCGCCCGCCTCGCGGCGCCGTGAGATCTCGTAGAGGATCACCGCGGCGAAGGGGCCGATGAGGGCGAAGCCGGCCACCACGGGGAAGGAGAGGCCTCGATACTCCTTGAGATCCAGCACCCAAAGAAGCAGCCACCCGCCGGCGGCGTAGAGGAGCCCCACCGCGGCGCCCAGCATCGGGGCGGCCTTGAAATCCTGCCAGCCGGCCGCGAGGGCCGCGGAGAGATCCTCCCACGTGGCCGCGCGCACCTCCGGAACCCCGTCCGCCGAGCGCCAGGGGCCCTCCCGCCCGTCCGTTGCGCTGGTCATGGGCTCTCCCTCCTCCGGTCTTCCGCCGATGCTGCAGGATCGCCGGGAGCGCCCGCGCCGCGCAAGCCCCTTCCGGGACCGAAGGCCGCACCCGCGGCGATCTGCGCGCCGGGCGCTTCCCTGGAGCCCCGCGCCTCGGATACTCTCTGAACCGAAGGAGACCGCGCATGTCGGCCGAGACCCTCGACACCCCGAGAGACAGCCACGCCGCCGCCAGCGGGCGCCTCGTGGGCGCGAGCCCGATCGTGCCCGTGCGCCGGGTGGCCAAGAGCCTCGGCTTTTACACCGAGGTCCTGGGCTTTCATCTCAAGGAGCGCAATCCGGACCTCACCTTCGCCTATCTCGCACGCGGGCAGGCCGGGATCATCCTTCTCGACCTCGGCGACGCGCAGGCGCTGCGCGCCACGGCGGACTATCTTAGCGCCTATTTCTGGGTCGAGGGGGTGGGGGCCTTTTACCGAGAGATCGAGGGACAGCTTCTCCGCCTCGGCGAGCGGCGGGTGCGCCCCCTTTTCCGGAAGCCCGACGGGCGCGAGGAGTTCCATGTGCGCGACCCGGACGGCTTTCTCCTCTTCTTCGGCGAGGCCATGCGCGGTTGACGCCTCATCACACGCCTGTCGATTGACACCCCTGCGCGGTTGCCTCCATTTCAGACGCCAAGATGGAGGATTGGTCGAGATGAGCACCAGCGTCACCCCCGCGCCGCGGCGCAAGTTTTCCGACCCCCACCGGACCGCAACGGGCGAACCCCGGGCGCGCGTGGCGCTCGACCGGCTGGAGACGCTCTGGTTCAACACCGGCACGCTCTGCAACATCGAGTGCGCCAACTGCTACATCCTCTCGAGCCCGACCAACGACGCGCTCGTCTATCTTTCGGCGTCGGAGGTCGTGAGCTATCTCGACGAGATCGCCGAGCTCGGCCTGCCGACCCGCGAGATCGGGTTCACCGGCGGCGAGCCCTTCATGAACCCGGAAATGCCGGAGATCCTCGAGGCCGCGCTTGCCCGCGGGTTCGAGGTGCTGGTGCTCACCAACGCGATGCGGCCGATGATGCGCCCCCGGGTGCAGGCGGCGCTCGAGCGTTTGGTCCATGCTCATGGAGACCGGCTCACCCTGCGCGTGTCCCTCGACCATCACTCCGCCGAGCAGCACGATCGGGAGCGCGGCGCGGGCGCCTTCGCGGCCTCGCTCGAGGGCATGCGCTGGCTCGGCTCCATCGGCGCGCGTATGGCGGTCGCGGCGCGCTCACTTTGGGGCGAGACGGCGGAGGCGACGGCGGCGGGCTTCCGCGCGCTCTGCGCGCGGGAGGGGATCGGGATCGACCTCGACGCGCCGGGTGCCTTGGTCGTGTTCCCGGAGATGGATCTCAGCGCCGAGGTCCCGGAGATCACCACCGCCTGCTGGGACATCCTCGGCAAGCGGCCGTCCGACGTGATGTGCGCCACCTCGCGCATGGTCGTGAAGCGCCGCGGGGCTGCGCGTCCGGCGGTGCTGTCCTGCACGCTCCTGGCCTACGAGCCCGCCTTCGAGCTCGGGCCCCGGCTGGCGGACGCTCAAGGCTCGGTGGCGCTCAACCACCCCCATTGCGCCAAGTTCTGCGTGCTGGGCGGGGCGAGCTGCTCCGGCTGACCTTGAAAAAGAGTGAGGCGGCCGAAGCCGCCTCTGACAGGATCGCCCCGGCTGTGGAGGTCAGGGCCGTGCGGCCGGTCGGCGTCTCGGCGCAGCCTGGAGGGTTGGCGGCTGCGGTCCGACCGATGACCGATCTTCCATGCACAAAGGAATAGGGCAGCGCGCGCCACATTTCAAACACATTTGACGCGGGTCGCGGTCGAATTTGGCTCCGAGATCCGTAAGCCCTTGACTTGGAGAGAAAAGAATATGGCTTGATTGAGGCGGAAGGCCCGGGTCAGGACCGTCGCTCCACCGAGAAGCGGGCGGCCGCCGCGAGAGGTCCGGCCGCCGGGCCGAAGGGCGCCAGCTCCGCTTCGGCCAGGTCCACGAGCTCGCACGCGCGCGCCCGGGCGCCGTCGATCCCCAGGATGTCGACGAAGGTGGCCTTGCCGGCGCCCCTGTCCTTGCCCACGCGCTTGCCGGTCTCGGCCTCGCTGCCAGTGACGTCGAGGAGATCGTCCGCGATCTGAAACGCCTCGCCGAGCGCCCGGGCATAGGACCGGATCCGGCCGATCTCGCTCTCGCTCGCCCCGCCGAGACAGGCCCCCATCTCCGCCGAAACCTCGATGAGCGCCCCGGTCTTCAGCGCTTGCAACCGAGTGACGCCCGCGGCGTCGAGCGGGGTCTCGGAGCTCTCGGCGCCGAGATCGAGAGCCTGGCCGCCGACCATGCCCGCCGCCCCCGCGGCCTGCGCCAGGCGGAGGCACAAGCGCGCGCGCACGGCGCCGTCCGCATGAGTCGCGGGATCGGCCAGGATCTCGAAGGCGAGGGTTTGGAGCGCGTCACCGGCCAGGATGGCCGTGGCCTCGTCCCAGGCCTTGTGGACGGTGGGCTTGCCCCGGCGCATGTCGTCGTCGTCCATCGCGGGAAGGTCGTCATGCACGAGGCTGTAGGCGTGCAGGCATTCCGCCGCGGCGCCCGCGCGAACCGGTCCCGCCCCTTCGGCCCCGAAGAGCGCGCCGGCCTCGATCGCGAGGAACGCGCGGAGCCGTTTGCCGCCGCCGAGCGTCGCGTAGCGCATCGCAGCGATGAGCGCGTCCTCGCCCGGGCCCCCGCCTTCCGCTGGCAGAAGCCGGGCGAGCGCGCTCTCCACGGCGGCGGCGTGGGCGGCGAGCCGCTCGTGAAACGTGGCCCGCTGATCCGGCACGCTGGTGCTCCGCACCTCGAACTCGGCCTCGGCCATCTCGGTCTCCGTCGTCTCGTCCGTCAGTTGGTCGGCTCCTCATCGAAGATATCGGGCAGGCTCTCATCCGCGTCCTCGCCGAGGAGCAGCGCGTCCCGCCGTTGCAGATACACGGCTCTCAGACTCACATAACTGTTCTCGCTGTTATAGAGAACCTCGTCGATGACGTCCGCGTTGCGCGCGCGGCTGTTGATGATGTCGGATGCGTTCAGAACGGGGTTGAACACATTCAACGCGTTCACATCCAGGAAACCGGTGTAGGTGAGGGGGTTGAGCGCCGTGTCCCCCGCGAAGCCGCCGACGCCGCGGGTGGTGGTGGGCCCAAGGAGAGGCAGCACGAGATAAGCGCCCTCCGGCACGCCGTAGGTGCCGAGGGTCAGCGCGAAATCGGTGTCTTCCTTCGGAAGGCCGAACTCGGTGGCGGGGTCGAGGAGCCCGCCGGCGCCGATCACCGTGTTGATCGTGAAGCGCCCGAGGGCGCCGCCCGCACGTTCCACATCCCCTTGCAGGAGGTAGTTGGCGAAGTCGTTCACCGTGTCGATATGGTTGATGGCGTTGGTCAGGAGCACCTGGATAACCGTGGGCGTGACCGCATCATAGGCTTGGCTGACCGGGCGCAGCACAAACCGGTCCGCGCGGACGTTGAAGTTGTGGATCGCCTCGTTCATGTCGCGGTAAGGGTCGCGCGCTTCGAAGCTGGCGCCGGGTCCCGCGCCGGCGCAGGCCGAGAGGGTGAGCGCCGCGGCCAATAGGCCGGCGCGGCGGGAAAAGAGGGAGAGGCGCATGACGGGGCTCCGGTTTTTTCGCGGCGCGAGCGGGTCTGGACAGGTGCGGGCGCCGGCCCATGCCCGCCCGACACAGCCCACCCCGATCTCGGTCGCGAGACTAGACTGCGCGGGTGGGGGTCTCAAGCGGTTCGCCCGTGTCCGGTGGCTTTCGGTGCGTCGAGCGAGTCGGCATGGCCCGCGCTGAGGAGAGTCCGTTGGCGGCGCGCTGGGTCGCGGCCTGGGCGGGATGGGCCGGCCGGCGCCCTTGGGCGGCGATCGCGCTCCTTGCGGTTCTGGCTGGGATCTCGGTGCTCGGGGCGCTCCGGCTTTCGGTTGACACCGATTCGAGCAAGATGCTCGATCCACGGCTCGGCTTTCAGATGCGCGCACAGGAGATCGCGCGCGCCTTCCCGGACACCAAGAACACGATCGTCGTCGCGGTGCGGAGCCCGAGGGCCGACGCCGCGGACGCCGCGCTCCGCCGGTTGGTCGCCGCGCTGGAGGGGGAGCCCGGCATTGCACGGGTGTTCGCGCCGGCGGTCGATCCCTTCTTCGCCCGCGCGGGCCTCCTTTATCTCGAAACGGACGCGCTCGAAGCGCGGCTCACCCAGCTCTCGAAATCCGCCAATCTCCTGGCCGCTCTCCGGGAGGATCAGACGCTCGAGGGCTTCCTCGGCGCCGTGGGCGCGGCGCGGCGCCTCGCCGAGCGGGCGGATCTTGGGGCGGAGGCTCTCGAACGGCTCTACGGCGAGGCGGCGGCGGTGATCGAAGCCGCAGCCGACGGGCGGCCGCGAAGCTTCGCCTGGGCGTCTGTCTTCGCGGGAGAGGGGCCGGTTCTCCGCCTCCTCACCGTCACGCCCGCGCTCGATTTTCGCGCGCTCAACCCCGCACGCGCGGCCGAACGGGCGGTGCGCGGGGCCATCGCCGGGCTGCCCGAGGCGATTGCCGCGGAGGTCGAGATCGGCGTGACGGGCGACCCCGTGCTCCGCGCCGAGGAGCTGCGGAGCGTGACCGCGACGCTGGGCGTCTCCCTCGCGCTCTCCATCGCTTTCGTGGGATTTGTGCTGTGGCTGGCGCTCGGCACCCTTGGGCGCATGGCGCTCGCCCTGGGCGCACTGGCTCTCACCCTCGTCCTCACCACCGGGGCCGCGGCCTTTGCCGTGGGCGCGCTCAACCTCGTTTCGGTGGCGTTCGTCGTTCTCATGGTCGGTCTCGGGATCGACTTCGCGATCCACTACCTCTCCCACATCGCCGAAGATGCAAAGTCCATGCCGCCGGATCGGGCGGTGGTCGCCTCGGCCGCGGCGCTGGGGCCGGCCCTCGCGCTAACGGCGGCGACGACCGCTCTCGCCTTCCTCGCCTTCACCACAACGGCTTTCGAGGGAATGGCGCAGCTCGGCCTGATCGGCGGGATCGGCGCGCTTCTGGCGTTCGCGGTGGCGGTGACGCTCATCCCCGCGGTTCTCGCGCTTCGCCCGGGGCTCGCGGAGGGGCGCGGGCGGCTCAAGGGCCTGCGGATGCGGGACCCCGGCCGCTGGGGCGCGGGCCTTGCGCTCGCGCTCGGGCTGGGTTCAGCCGCGCTCCTGCCGGGGGCCCGCTTCGACGCCGACCCCATGGCGCTGCGCAACCCCGCGGCGCCCGCGGTTTCGGTGGCGGGCTGGCTCGCGGCGGACCCGGGACGGGGTCTCCTCCGCCTCAGCCTCTTGGCCGACACGCCGGAGGCCGCGGCCGAGGCGGCGGGCCGGATCGCGGCGCTGCCCGAGGTGCGCGGCACGGTCTGGCTCCGAGATCTCGTGCCGCAGCACCAGGAGGCCAAGCTGGCCCTCGTCGACCTCGCCTGGCCGTCGCTCGACTTCGCGGTGAGCGGATCCGCGGTGGAGCTCGGCGACGCCGACGGCCCCCCCTCCGCGGGTTGGGGGGAGAGCCCCGCGGCCGAGGCGTTCACGGCGGCGCTCGCCCGGCTGAGGGAGGGGGACGCCGCGGGCCGGGCCCGGCTGGAGGCGGCGCTCTTCGCCCATTTCCCCGCGCTCATCGACCGTCTCGCGGCGCAGCTCGAGGTGGATCGCGTCGCGCTCGACGATCTTCCCGCGCCGCTTCGCGATGGCTACCTGGCGGCGGACGGGCGCTACCGGGTCGAGATTCTTCCCGCCGCGGACATTCAAGAGCCGGCGGCGCGGGCGGCTTTCGTCGAGGCCGTGCGCGCGGTCGAGCCCGGGGCCGGCGGCCCGCCCGAGCAGATCGAGGCCGCGGCGGACACCATCGCCGGCGCCATGGTGCAGGCGAGCCTCCTCGCGCTCGCGGGGACGGCGATCCTGGCGCTCGCCATGGTTCGAAGCCTGGCCGCCACGGTTGCGGTGCTCCTGCCCGTGGCGCTGGCGGGCACCGTGACCGCGGCGGCGACCGTGCTCCTCGGCGTGCCGTTCAATTACGCGAATGTCATCGTTCTGCCGCTGCTCATCGGGATCGGGGTGGATGCGGGCGTGCACCTCGCGCTCAGAGACGCGCAGGCGGGCCAGGTTTTTGCCACCGCCACGCCAGGCGCCGTCCTTGCCAGCGCGGCGACCACCGTGGGCGCCTTCGCCACCCTCGCACTCTCAGACCATCGGGGAACGGCCTCCATGGGCCTGCTCCTCGCCATCGCCGTCACCGCGGCCGTCGCCATGGCCTTTACGCTGACGCCGGCGACGCTTCGCCGCCTTCGCCCCACCCGACGTCCCGCCACCCCCGAAGGAGACTGACATGCCACGGAGTTCGCTTTTCGCCGCCCTTCTGCTCGCCGCCCTTTGGGCCCAGCCCGCACCGGCGGCCGACGCCGTCGCCGCCGAAACCACCGCCGAGGCGCTCGTCGACGGCGCCCACGGCGCCCTGGCCGACGCCAATCTCTCCGAGGCCGAGCGCAACGCCCGCCTCCGCGCGGCCGTGTCCGAGGCCTTCGCCTTCGATGTCTGGGAGCGCTTCCTTCTCGGCGACCGTGCCGAGGCCCTCTCCGACGCCGAGCGCACCGCGTTCCGCGACGCGCTTCCGGGCTTTCTCGCCCATCTCTACAAAACCCAGTTCGGCAAGGGGCTGGAGGCCAAACCCGAGATCGGCGGCGTGCGCGAGGCGCGGCGCGATCTCCTGGTGTCCGCAAGCATCCCGCGCGCCAATGGCCGGGCCCTCCCGGTCGACTGGCGGATCCGCGACTTCGGCGCGCGCGGGCATCTCGTGATCGACGTGATGGTGGGCGGGGTCTCGTTCCTCGTGCTCAAGCGCGAAGAGTTCGCCGAGATCCTGAAGGAGAGGGGGCCGGACGGGCTGCTCTCCTTCATGGCGAAGAACAGCCTCTGAGGTCTGGCCGTCAGTCGTGGCTGTGGCCGTTGTCGTGGCGATGGGCGTAGTCGTGGATCAGGTCGTGCATCCGGATCGATTGCGCCACATGGTCGGCAAACGCTTCGGCCTCGCAGCGCCGCTCGAGATACCCGACGGACTCGGGCTTCAGCTCCGCATCGTCGACCCGAGCCACATGCTCGGAATAGAGCCGGACCATGACGGCGCACATCCGGGCCTCGGCCTCGTGAAGCGCCTCGTGGGCCTCGGCGGCGGCGGCGCGGTCGTCCTCCGACATGCCGTCGAAATTGAGGAGATTGTCGTCCGTGGCCTGGGCGGCGAGGGTGCCGAGCGCGAGGATCGCGGCGGCGAGCGTGGGTGCAGTGCGGGTCATGGTGCCTCCTTTGACGATTCTCTTGAGAAGGTACCAATTGATTGCGACGTCCCCGTCATGGTGATGGAGACCTCTTGCATCGCCGTCCGCTGTGCTGTAGATGTTATAACATACTAAGCCCAATTGAGCCGCCACCTGCCCCGGTGGCGGCCCCTTTCTCCCAAAGCCCGCGCACACCGCACCGGTTGACGCAGCCGAAAAGCCATGGCGCCGGCCGCCTCAGTCCATCGGCAAGATCCGCAACCCGAGCTCCCGAAGCTGCTCCGAGGAGGGCTCGGAGGGCGCGCCCATCATGAGGTCCTCCGCCCGCTGATTCATCGGGAACATGATGACCTCGCGGATGTTCTCGGCCCCGGCGAGCAGCATCACGATCCGGTCGATGCCCGGAGCGATCCCGCCATGGGGCGGCGCGCCATAGGTGAAGGCGTTGACCATACCGCCGAAATTCGCGTCCACGAAATCCCGCCCGTGGCCGACGATCTCGAAGGCCTTGTACATGATCTCGGGCATGTGGTTCCGAATGGCGCCCGAGGAGAGCTCCACCCCGTTGCAGACGATGTCGTACTGGTAGCCGAGGATCGCGAGGGGGTCCTGGCTCTCCAGCGCCGCAAGGCCGCCTTGCGGCATCGAGAACGGGTTGTGGGAGAAGTCGAGCGCGCCGGTCTCCTCG
>CAYXPI010000139.1:0-9897 GCA_964467005.1 uncultured Limibaculum sp.
GCCGGTCGAGCAGCGAGATGCAGTCGTGCCGCTCGAGATAGGTCGTGTCCGGCAGCACGAGATCGGCATAGGCCACCATCTCGGAGGAATAGGCGTCGGCGTAGATGATCTTGGGGATCTGATACGCGCCATCCGCCCGTTTGGCGGAGAGCATCTCCATCACCTGGCTCGTGTTCATCGACGAGTTCCAGGCCATGTTTGCCATGTAGAAAAAGAGACAGTCGATCTCGTAGGGGTCTCCCGCCGCGGCGTTGGAGATCACCATATGCATGAGCCCATGGGCCGAGAGCGGCGCCTCCCAGGAAAACGCCTTGTCGATCCGCGCGGGCGACCCGTCGGCGTTGAGCGCCAGATCTTCCGGGCCCCGGGGAAAGCCCAGATGCGGGCCGGGCAAGGGGCAGTTGGGCTGGGCGTGGCAATGGGGCGTCGGGTGCGCCTCCACAGGCTTCGGGTAGGGCGGCTTGAAGCGGAAGCCGCCGGGGCTCTCCACCGTGCCGAGGAGAAGCTGGAGGATGTGGATCGCGCGCGCGGTCTGAAACCCGATCGAATGGGCCGAGATCCCGCGCATGGCGTGCATGGAGACGGCGCGGGCACGGAAGCCCTCATGCCGCTCGCCGCGGAAATCGGTCCAGGGCTGGGCGATCCACGCGGCGTCGTGGAAGGCCGCGCGGGCGAGCTCGGCGGCGATGCGCTTGATCTGGGCCGCCGGGATGCCGCAGCGCTCGGCCACCGCCTCCGCCGAGTATTCGGTCTCGAGATACTTCCGGGCGAGGAGCTCGAAGACCGGCGCCGCGCGCCCCCCCTCGGGCGAGGGCACCTCGCCCTTGAGCGCCGGGCGGAGGCCGGCCATGTCGTAGGGCTCGGCCCGGCCGGTGCGCCGGTCCCACACCAGCGCGCGGCCGCGGCCGTCCTTGAGGAGCATCCCGAAATTCGGGCCCGGATTGCGGTCGACCAGCCAGGGCGCGTTGGTCCAGCGGCAGAGATAGTCGAGATCGACCTGCCCCGCGGCGAGGAGTTCGTGCACGAGGGCCAGCACGAAGAGCCCGTCGGTGCCCGGCGTGATGCTCACCCATTCGTCCGCCACCGCGTTGTAGCCGGTGCGCACGGGGTTCACCGCGATCACCTTGGCGCCGCGGGTCTTGAGGGCGCCGATGCCGCGCTTCATGGGGTTGGAGTCGTGGTCCTCCGCCACCCCGAAGAGGAGGAAGAGCTTGGTGCGCTCCCAGTCCGGCGAGCCGAACTCCCAAAACGCGCCGCCCAGGGTGTAGATCCCCGCCGCCGCCATGTTGACCGAGCAGAAGCCCCCATGCGCCGCGTAATTGGGCGTGCCGAATTGCTGGGCCCACCAGCCGGTGAGGGACTGGGACTGGTCCCGCCCCGTGAAAAAGGCGAGCCGGCTCGGGTCGCGCCCGCGGATCTCGCCGAGCCAGCCCCGCGCGGTCTCGAGCGCCTCCTCCCAGGAGATCTCCGCGAACTCGCCAGACCCCCGGGGCCCCACGCGCTTTAAGGGCTTCATGAGACGCGCCGGCGAGAGATGCTGCATGACGCCCGACGCGCCCTTGGCGCAGAGCACGCCCTTGTTCACCGGATGGTCGCGGTTGCCGTCGATGTAGCGGATCTTCGGCACCCCGCCCTCGTCGCGCAGATGCACGTCGATCCCGCAGCGGCAGGCGCACATGTAGCAGGTGGTCTTCGCGACCCGGTCCGAGACCTTGGGGCTCAGCTCCAGTTCGGGCTCATCGCCCCTGCGCGCGCCGTCTGCCATGCGTCTCCACCCCGTGTTCGCCGACACCCTTCCCCGGACAGGCGGGCGTTTCTCCGGCCAGTCTGCCGCAAGCGGACGGTCCAGCCAATGGGAACGGCGCCGCGGGCCGTTGTGTGACGATCGTCACAGGAATCGCGACGCGATTCGGGCAGGCTTTGTCGGAAATTTGGGGGAACTGCCATGTATGACGCCTACCAGAGCTACGCCATCGCCTGGGTGCCACGCGCCACCGACGCGCTCGGCCGGTTCGGGCACGATTGGACCGGCTGGTGCGCCGAGCAGGGCATGCCGATGGAGCGCCGGCCGCTAACGGCCATCGGCTCCATGCTCGAGGGGATCACCACGGAGGTTGCGCAGAACGGGCTTCAGGGGCGCCTCGCCGGGCCCTTCGCGCTCGCCGGGCTGGCCGCGGCCTGGCGGCTCGAGACCGAGCTCGCCGCGCTCGCCCAGCGCACGGGGCCGATCACGCTGCCCGCGCTTCGCCCGGTGTCGATGGACGGCCGGCTCTGCCTCGCGCCCGCGGCCGCGTGCCGGTCGCTCGACCGCCTGATCGGCGAGCTTCGCGCGATCGCCCGCAGCTTCCGCCAGCCCGCGTCCGAGCCGGCGACCGGGGGCTTTCACGACGCGGCGGAGCCCTTCGTAGCACGACAGATCCAGAGCGGCTTCCACATCCCGCTCACCGACCGCACCGGGGCCTTCCGCCTCGCGCGGCTCCGGCGCGCGCTCTCCGAGAGCCTGGCCGAGGCGCCGCTCACCGCCGTGCGCATCCAGGACATCGTGCTGATGGGCGACCCCGGCGGCGCCCGGCCGCGGACGGCGCTCTGCCGCCTGGAGCTCACGGGGTCGGACCCGCGGGAGCTCCGCCCTGGGGGCCGCGGCTTCCAGATCTCCCGCCCGGTCACGATCTACGGCGGCGAGCCCTCGCAGCGGCCGACGGGCTGACGAAACCCTTTGCCCCATGGGCGGCACCTAGGGGTGTCACTCTTCGTCCCTCAGCTCGCCCCGCGCTTCGGCGTGGGGCATTTTTTTGGGTGCACGACAGAAAACGGCCCCGGACGCTGGGCGCCCGGGGCCGGCGGTCCCTCTCGGCTGGGCCAATCAGCGCCGAACGGCGCGAATCTGCTGCAGCGCAAAAGCAATCACGGCGCCAAAAGTCATTACGGTCAGAAGTCCAAGCATGGTGTCCTCCAAGGGTTTGCCTGAAACGGGAAATAATGCTCGCTAACGAGACGTCAAATCGGCCCAATCCGCCACTGTAGAAAGCAAATTTGGTATACGGCGCAGCCCGACTGTTGGATCACACGACCGGTTCCACCCTGCGGAAAACCGCGGGTCCGGCAGCGATTTTCGCCGGATGCCCCCGGTTCCGCGACGCACCGCGCGATTTTCTCTCGGATTGTTCTCAAAAAAAGAAATTTAAAACCGGGGCGCCTGCCTTCATTTTTTCGCAGAGCGGAAACGGCAGGCCGCACCACGCCCCTGCGGCTCCGGTTGCGCTCGCCCGGCGCGCCCGGTAGGTCTCACACGAAACCGCTGAGGAGCCCTGCCCCATGAGCACCGAGGCCGCGACCCCGGCTGATCCGGCGCCCGCCACTTTGCGCGACCGGGTGAACGCGCTGACCGACAGCGACCGGTTCCGCAACGTCATCCTGGCGGTCATCGTGTTCAACGCGCTCATCCTCGGGCTCGAGACCTCCAAGACCGCGATGGACGCCGCCGGCCCCCTCCTCATCGCGCTCGACCGGATCTGCCTCGGCATCTTCATCGTCGAGCTCGGGCTCAAGCTCTACGGCCAGCGCCTCGCCTTCTTCAAACGCGGCTGGAACGTCTTCGACTTCGTGATCATCGCCATCGCGCTCATGCCCACCCAGGGGGGCCTCGCGGTCTTGCGCGCGCTCCGCATCCTGCGTGTGCTCCGCGTGATCTCCATCGCGCCCTCGATGCGCCAGGTGGTCCAGGGGCTCCTGAACGCGCTGCCGGGGATGGGCTCGGTGGTGCTCCTCATGTCGATGATCTTCTATGTGGGCTCGGTGATGGCCACCAAGCTCTTCGGCAGCACCTTCCCGCAATGGTTCGGCACCATCGGCGAGAGCGCCTATTCCCTTTTCCAGATCATGACGCTCGAAAGCTGGTCGATGGGCATCGTGCGCCCGGTGATGGAGGTGCACCCGCAGGCCTGGGCGTTCTTCGTGCCCTTCATCCTCATCACCACCTTCGCCGTGGTGAACCTGGTGGTCGGCCTCGTGGTGAACTCAATGGAGGGCGCCTTCGGCGAGGAGAAGGCCCAGGCGACCGACGACTACCGCCACGACGTGCTCGACGCGCTCGCCCGGATCGAGCGGCGGCTCGACCGGATCGAGGGCGGGGAGACGACCAAGACACCGGCCGACCGGGCCTGAGGGGGGGCAATGACCGAGAAGACCTGGACCGTCTATCTCTCCGGCGAGATCCACACCGAGTGGCGCCGGGAAATCGCGGAGGGCGCCGCGGCGCGCGGCCTGCCCGTGCGCTTCACGGCGCCCGTGACCGACCATGCGGCGTCGGACGATTGCGGGGTGGAAATCCTCGGGCCCGAGCAAAGCAAGTTCTGGCACGACCGCAAGGGCGCGGGCGTCAACGCGCTCCGCACTCGCACGCTCATCGCCGAGGCGGATCTCGTCGTCGTGCGCTTCGGCGAGAAGTACCGGCAGTGGAACGCGGCCTTCGAGGCGGGCTACGCCGCGGCGCTCGGCAAGGGGCTCGTGATCGTCCACGGGGCGGAGCACGCCCACGCGCTCAAGGAGGTGGACGAGGCCGCCAACGCGGTGGCCGAGACCCCGGAGCAGGTGGTGCGCATCCTCGACTATGTGATCGCGGGCCGGCTCTGATGGAGGCGCGGCGGCCCTCTTACGCGCTGGCGGCCGTCGGGGTCGCGGCCACGCTCTGGCTCGTCATCCAGGCGCGCCCGGTGCTCGAGCCCCTGGTGCTCTCCGTCCTCATCTGGTTCCTTCTCACCGCCATCGCCGGGGTGTTCGCCCGCGCGGCCGGCGGGCCCGAGGCCAAGCCCGGCGCCTGGGCCCATGGGGGCGCCGCCGCCAGCGTCTTCGTGCTCATCTTCGGTGTGAGCCTCATGGTGTCGAACAGCCTCGCCGGCTTTCGCGCCAACCTCCCGACCTACGAGGACAATCTCAAATCCATGCTCTCGGGGCTCGGCGACGCGCTGGGCATGCAGGGGCCGCTCGAGATCGACCAGCTGGTGGAGCGGATCGAGGTGCAGGACCTCGCGGTGGGGCTCGCCGGCAGCGCCCTCGGCTTCGCGGGCTCGCTCATCGTCGTGGTCGTCTACGTGATCTTCCTCTTCGCCGAAGCGTCGGTCAGCAAGGCCAAGCTCGCCGCGCTGGGGCGGGACCCCGATCGCTTCCGCGTCCTCTCCGAGACGGCGGCGAAGATCCACACCGACATCGAGACCTATCTCGGGGTCAAATGCATCATCGGGGCGGCGCAGGCGCTCCCCACCTTCGCGGTGCTCTACGCGGTGGGGGTGGACGGTGCGGCGGTCTGGGCCGTCATCATCTTCCTCGCGAGCTTCATCCCAACGATCGGCACGCTCATCGGCATCCTCTTTCCCTCCGTGGTCGCGCTCGTGCAGTTCGACAGCGCGGGCCCCGTGCTCGCCACCGTCCTGCCGCTGGTGGTGATCCAGCTCGCGGGGTCGAACTGGCTCGAGCCCAAGCTCATGGGCTCCTCGCTCAATCTCTCGCCGCTCGTGATCCTGGTCAGCATCTTCGCGGGCGGGGCGGTCTGGGGGATCACCGGTGCGCTGGTGGCGGTGCCCGCCCTCTCCATCGCCATGATCGTGTTCAGCCGGATCGAGAGCATGCGCGCCGTGGCCATCCTCCTCTCGGCCGACGGAAAGGTCTGACCTTCAGGGCCGGGCGGGGAGAGCGACCACGGCGCCGGGGCAAATGTCGGACCAGTGAGAGAGGAGCGCGGCGGCCGCATCCGCCGGCGCGGTGAGCTCATCCTTCGCCTCTCCGGGATAGAAGCGGGCGCGGACCCCGGTCGGCATCGGCGGCAGCGCGAGATGGGCCACCGTGATCCGCCCCGACGCCTCCGCGGCCCAGGCCCCGGCGAGCGCGGCTTGGGCCGCTTTTGTCAGACGATAGGCCCCGTGGAATGTCAGACATTCGTCCGGATCGGCGGCGACCAGCGCGATCCCCCGCGGCGCCAGGCGCAAAAGCGGGTCCAGCACCCGAATGAGCCGCTGGAAAGCTCTGACATTTGTCGCCAAGGCCCGGTCGAGCTCGGTCTCCGCGATGTGCTCGGCCGGGCTCAAGGGCGGCGCGGCCACCGCCGTGTGGAGCCAAATGTCGAGCCTTCCCCAGCGCTCGAAGATCGCGCCGCCGAGGCGCTCGAGCCCTTTGTCGTCGGTGATGTCGAGGGGGACGAGGGTGGCCGTCCCGCCCGCGGCCCGCACCCGGTCGTCGAGATCCTCGAGGCCCCCTTGCGTCCGCGCCACCGCCACCACATGCGCCCCGGCCCCGGCCAGCGCCTCGGCCGCCGCGCGCCCGAAGCCCCGGGAGGCGCCGGTGACCAGCGCCAACTGTCCAGACAGATCGATCATCGCCGCCCTCTACCCGCTCCCGACGCCGGGCACCAGGGGGTCAGGCGGGCTGCGGCGCCGGCGCGCGGTCGGGCATCTTGCCCTCGGCCCGGGCGTCCCGCGGGTCCACCGGATAGTCGCCCGAGAAGCAGGCGTCGCAGAACTGGGGGGCCGCCGGATCCCGCCCCTCGGGCCGCCCGCAGGCGCGGTAGAGCCCGTCGAGCGACACGAAGCGGAGCGAGTCCACCCCGAGATGCCGGCCCATCTCCGCCTCGTCCATCCGCGCGGCGAGGAGCTTCTCCCGGTCCGGCGTGTCGACCCCGTAGAAGCAGGACCAGCGGGTGGGCGGCGAGGCGATGCGGAAATGCACCTCCGCGGCCCCGGCCGCCTGCACCATCTCCTTGATCTTGCGCGAGGTGGTGCCGCGCACCACGCTGTCGTCGACCAGCACGACACGCTTGCCGCGCACCAGCGCCCGGTTGACGTTGAGCTTGAGCCGCACGCCCATGTCGCGGATCTGGTCGGTCGGTTCGATGAAGGTGCGCCCGACATACTGGTTGCGGATGATCCCCATCGCGAAGGGGATGCCGCTCTCCTGGCTGTAGCCGATCGCGGCGGGCGTGCCGGAATCGGGGATCGGGCAGACGAGATCGGCCTCCACGGGCGCCTCGCGCGCGAGCTCGGTGCCGATCCGCCGCCGCGCCTCGTAGACCGAGAGCCCGCCGATCACGCTGTCCGGCCGCGAGAAGTAGACGTGCTCGAACACGCAGAAGCGCTTGCGCGCCGGCTCGAAGGGGCGCGAGCTCTCGACGCCCGACTCGCGGATGATCACCATCTCCCCCGGCTCGACCTCGCGCACGAAATCCGCGCCCACGATGTCGAGCGCGCAGGTCTCGGAGGCGAGGATCCAGCCCTCGCCCTTGCGCCCGAGCACGAGCGGGCGGATCCCCATCGGGTCGCGCACGCCGATCATCTTGGTGCGCGTCATCGCGACGATGGAGAACGCGCCCTGCACGAGGCGGAGCGCGTCCTTCATCCGGTCCGGGATCGTCTGCTGGATCGAGCGCGCCATCAGGTGGACAATGCACTCGGTGTCGGAACTCGACTGGAAGATCGAGCCGCGCTCGATCAGCTGGCGGCGGAGCTTCACCGCGTTGGTGAGGTTGCCGTTGTGCGCGATCGCGAAGCCGCCCATCGCGAGATCGGCGTAGAGCGGCTGCACGTCGCGGAGCGCGGTCTGCCCCTTGGCGCCGGCGGTCGAGTAGCGCGTGTGGCCCATCGCGATGCGCCCGGGCAGCAGGTCCATCACAGACGGCTTGGTGAAGTTGTCCCGCACATGGCCGATCCGCCGGACCGTGCTGAACGCGGTCTCGGGGTGATAGGCGGCGATGCCCGCCGCCTCCTGCCCCCGGTGCTGCAGCGCGTGCAGACCGAGCGCGACATAGGTCGCCGCGTCCTCGATGCCGAAGACGCCGTAGACGCCGCATTCCTCGCGGGGATGGTCGTCGTCGCGGCATCCGGGATCGAAGGGAAGCGACGGGAAACCCGTGGGATCGGTCACGGCCATGGGGGACCCTCCAGCGCCAGCACCCTCGATATAGTCCGGGCAGGCTCGTCTGTCATCGGCAACCCTCCCGGCCCCCGAGCTAATCTCTTGACCTCCGGAGCCCGTTTGGCGAGGCTGCGGGCGGCATTGCTTAACGATGCGTTATGGCGTGGCCGGGACCGGAGGGCGAGATGACGCGGGGCGCCGTCGAATCGAGGCCGGAGGCCGAGCGGTGACCCCGGTGCCCGACTATTTCCCGATCCACGATCGCATTCTCGGCCGGATGGTCCAGACCCGCCTCCGTCACCGGCGGCTGTCCGTGATGGTCAAGAAGGGCCAGAGCCACGAGATCGACGGCATCGTCAACGAGGTGGCGGCGGTCAGCCGTCGCGCCGACGCGCTGAGCGCGCAGTGGCTCGCGCTCGCCAAGGAGATCCTCACGCTGCAGACGACCGCGCGGGCCGACGGCCACGGCGGCGCGCGCTCGCGCGACCTCGTGGAGGCCAAGCACCGGGAGGCCTCCGATCTCCTGGCCGACTGGGAGGATGCCGCCGCGGATCTCGACGGCCTCTGCCGCCGGCTCGAGAGCTTCGCCGAGCGCGGGCTTCTCCGCTCGCGCTGAGGCCGGCCGGCGCCGGCCCGCGCTCAGTTCTGCGGCGACGGGCCCGGCCCCTCGATGCCGCGCTCGTCGACCGGCGGGCCGGCCGGCGCCTCGGGCAGCTCGCCCTGGCAGGGCGACATCATCGCGTCGATCCGCTCGGTCACGAAGGGCGGAAGCTCGGTCGGCACGGCCTCGCGCAGCACCGTCGAGATCTGCTGGAGATAGGGCCTGACCTCGGCGGTCGCGAGCGGGGCCCACTCCTCCTGCTGGCCGGCGAGCTCCTCGTAGAGGATGAAGGCCACGACCACGAGCAGCACGGCGCGGGCCACCCCGAAGACGAAGCCGAGGATCCGGTCGAGCGGGCCGAGAGCGCTGTCGAGCACGAGGTTCGAGATCACGGGCGTGAACACCGCCATCACCAGTAGCCCGAGCGCCATCACCAGCACGAAGGCGGCGATCACGGAGAGAATGCAGGACGAGGCGAGGAAGCTGCCGACCACCGGGATCTCGCGCACGAGCGGCTCGACCACCGGTGTCAGGAAGGCCGCGACCGCCGCCGCGATCAGCCAGCCGGCGATCGCGAAGATCTCCCGCGTCAGCCCCCGCGAATAGGCGAGGATCGCCGAGATCAGCGCGATCACGCCCACGCCGCCGTCGACCAAGGTAAAATTCATCCGTCTGTCCCCTCTTTCAGCTTGGCGCGGTGCCGATGATCTCGTCCGTCAGCTCGGAAAGGCTCGCCATGCGCCGGATGGATATGCCTGATTCGTCGGAGCGCTTCATCTGGGAAGGCGCGAAAGCCGTTCGGAAACCGAGCTTTTCGGCCTCGCGAAGGCGCAGATCGGGCTGGCTGACGGGCCGGAGCGCGCCCGAGAGGCTGACCTCGCCGAAAAACGCCGCGTCGTGCGGCAGCGCCCGGCCCGCGAGCGCCGAGACGAGCGCCGCCGCCGCCGCCAGATCGGCCGCGGGCTCGGCGATGCGCAGGCCGCCCGCCACGTTCAGGTAGACGTCGTGCCCGGCGAGGCCGATCCCGGCCCGCGCCTCGAGCACGGCGAGGATCATCGCGAGCCGCGGCCCGTCCCAGCCCACGACCGCGCGGCGCGGCGTGCCGAAGGGCGAGGGCGCGACCAGCGCCTGGATCTCGACGAGCACCGGCCGCGTCCCCTCGAGCCCGGCGAAGACCGCCGATCCCGGCACCTCCGCCTCGCGCCCGCCGAGAAAGAGCGCCGACGGGTTGGCCACCTCGGCGAGGCCGCGGTCGGTCATCTCGAAGACGCCGATCTCGCCGGCGGGCCCGAAGCGGTTCTTGACCGCGCGGAGCAGGCGGAACTGGTGGCCCCGCTCGCCCTCGAAATAGAGCACCGTGTCGACCATGTGCTCGACGACGCGGGGGCCGGCGATCT
>CAYXPI010000140.1:0-9876 GCA_964467005.1 uncultured Limibaculum sp.
GGTGATCTCCTTCGCCGACAGGGTCGCGGCCAAGTTCCCCATGTATCTCGTGGGGGGCCTCGGTGGCGTCCTCTACCTCGCCGGCGCCATCATCATGTGCGTCAATCTCTATCAGACCATCCGCGGCAAGGTTCGCGAGGAGCGCCAGCCCCTCGCCGCCGGCGCGGTCGCGGCCGAGTAACGGAGGGCCCGAACCATGGCACTTCTCGACAAGCACAAGCCCATCGAGCGGCACGCGACGCTGCTGCTCGTGCTCTCCCTCCTCGTCGTCACCGTGGGCGGCATCGTGGAGATCGCACCCCTATTCTGGCTCCAAAACACCATCGAGAAGGTGCAGGGGGTGCGGCCTTACTCGCCGCTCGAGCTCGCGGGCCGGCAGGTCTACATCCGGGAGGGGTGTTACGTGTGCCACTCCCAGATGGTCCGCCCGATGCGCGACGAGGTGGAGCGCTACGGCCACTACTCGCTCGCGGCCGAAAGCATTTACGACCACCCGTTCCAGTGGGGCTCGAAGCGCACGGGGCCCGACCTCGCCCGCGTCGGCGGCCGGTACTCCGACGCCTGGCATGTCGACCACATGCGCCAGCCGAAGGCCCTGGTGCCGGAAAGCGTGATGCCCGCCTATCCCTGGCTCGAGGAGACCGAGCTCGACTTCGCCGACATCTCCGACCACCTGGTGGCCAACACCTATGTGGGCGTGCCCTACACCGAGGCGCAGATCGCCCGCGCCGCCACCCATGTCCGCGCCCAGGTGGACCCAGAGCACGAGGCGGTCGACGAGCTACTGGAGAACTACCCGAAGGCGCAGGTCCGCAACTTCGACGGCCGGCCGGAGATCACCGAGCTCGACGCCCTCATCGCCTATCTCCAGGTCCTCGGCACCATGGTCGACTTCTCGACCTATGAGGCCACGGCCGAAATCAACCTGCGCTGAGCGAGGACCCGCACCATGGACGAGACCACGACCTACGCCCTTCTGCGCGAGTTCTCGGTGAGCTGGTTCCTGCTCGCGATGATGATCTTCTTTATCGGGGTGGTGCTCTTCACGCTCCGCCCCGGGTCGAAGGCCACGCATGACGACATCGCGCAGATCCCGCTCCGCAACGACAGCCCCAAGGAGTGATCCGATGGCCGACCACGACAAGAAAGAGATCGACGAGATCACCGGGACCGAAACCACCCAGCACGAGTGGGACGGGATCAAGGAGCTGAACACGCCGCTGCCCAAATGGTGGCTCTGGACCTTCTACGCCACCGTCGCCTGGGGGGTCGTCTACACCATCTTCTTTCCCGCCTGGCCGATGATCACCACCGCCACCGCGGGCATTCTCGGCTACACCAATCGGGAAGCGGTTCACGAGGCGATCGCCGAGCACGAGTCCGAGCAGGCGGTCTACACCGACCGCATCGCGGAGCTCTCGATCGACGAGGTGGCGGCGGATCCCGAACTCATGCAGTTCTCCCAGTCGGGCGGGGCGGCGGTGTTTCGCACCTATTGCTCGCAGTGCCACGGCGCGGGCGCGGCCGGCGTGCAGGCCGCGGGCTACCCCAACCTCCTCGACGACGACTGGCTTTGGGGCGGCACCCGGGAGGCGATCTACCAGACCATCGCCTACGGCATCCGCTGGAACCCGGACGAGAACTTCGACACCCGGATCGGCGAGATGCCCGCCTTCGGGCCGGACTGGCTGTCGGACGAAGAGGTCGCCGCGGTGGTCCAGTACACCCGATCGCTCTCGGGCCTCGCCGAGCGCAGCGACGCGGGCGCGGAGATTTTCGCCAACGAGTGCGCCTCCTGCCACGGCGACGAGGGCAAGGGCCTCACCGATCTCGGCGCGCCCAACCTCACCGACGCCATCTGGCTTTACGGCCGCGACGAGGACACCGTGACCGAGACGATCCGGTACGGGCGGGCGGGCGTGATGCCGGCCTGGACCAAGGACATCCGCGGCGCGCAGTCCGGCCTCACCGAGGCGCAGATCAAGCAGGTCTCGCTCTACGTCCACAGCCTTGGCGGCGGTGTGGAGAGCGCCTCCGCGGAGTGATCCACCCCTTCACGTCTTCCCGTGAAACTGCGCCCGGGCCGAGCCCCGGGCGATTTTTTTTTCGCTGCGGCCGAACGGGCATAAAATTGCCACAAGCCGTGCCCATATTCCCCGCGTGTTTGCCGTGTGTGAGTCGTTGAGGTGCTCGTATGCTTGACCTGCCGATCCAGATCTGGCTCCTGACCGGAGCTGTCATCTCCCTCATTTATCTCGGAGTCCGGAGCTCCTGGACGAGCCGCTAAGCCCGCCGGAAAGCTCTCGGCTTCAGCGTCTTCTCGCCAGCCATGCCGGCTCCGGCCGCGTGGTCTGGATGGGTGTGCGCCCCGCCAGGCGGGCGCCCGTCGTCACCGTCGCAGAAGTCGAGATCGCTCCGCACGGGCTTGTGGGAGACCGGCGCGCGACGCCGGGGCCCCGCGCCGTCACGCTCATCCAGGCCGAGCATCTGCCCGCCATCCGCGCGCTCGCCCGCGCGCCTTGGGCTGCGTTCGGCGATCTGAGGCGCAACATCGCGGTGGCCGGGATCTCGCTGGCCGCGCTCCGCGGCCGCCGGGTGCGTCTCGGCGGCGCGGTCCTCGAGCTCACCGGGGTGTGCGCGCCGTGCTCGCGGATGGAGGAGGCGCTCGGCCCCGGCGGCTACAGCGCGATGCGGGGCCATGGCGGCCTGACCGCGCGGGTGCTGGCCCCCGGGCCCCTTCGGCTCGGCGACCCGGTCGCGCCCCAGATCTAAGGTGCCGGCGCCTCCGCCTCGGCCGCGCCGTCCACCGGGCCCGCGGGCGCCGCGGGCCGCCCGGCATGGGCAGCCACCGCTGGCATCTCGGTAAACGCGCGGCGGAGGGCGGCGGACCAGGCGATCGAGAGCGCGTGGAACTCGGGATCGTCCTGCTCAATTCGGCGGAGTTGCTCGAACTCGAACTGGTCCCGCCGGATCACCGCGAGGTCGAGCGGCATGCCCACCGAGAGGTTGGAGCGCAGGGTGGAGTCCATCGAGAGGAGGACGGCCGTCATCCCGTCTTCGAGCGGGGTCTCCGGCGTGATCACCCGGTCGAGGATCGGCTTGCCGTATTTGTGCTCGCCGATCTGGAAGAAGGGCGTGTCGTCCGTTGCCTCGATGAAGTTCCCCGCCGCGTAGACCAGAAAGAGCCTGAGGTCGCCGCCCCTGCGCTGGCCCGCGAGCACGATCGAGCTGTCCGCCGAGCTGCCCGCCGAGGCGATGGCCGACCCGTACTGCATCATCACATTGCGCATGGTGGTGCCCACCACCTCGGCCACCCGAAACATCGTGGGCGCGGTGAAGATCGTCTCGATCCCGTCCCGCGGATAGTCGAGGCTCTCCTGGATCTGGCTGATCACCGCCTGGGTGACCGCGAGATTGCCGGAGGTCATCATCACCACCAGCCGGTCGTCCGGCACGCGCCACGTGAACATCTTCCGAAACTTGGCGATGTTGTCGAGGCCCGCATTCGTGCGAGTGTCGGAGAGGCAGATAAGCCCCTCGTTGAGCTTGATGGCGACGCAGTAGGTCATGCCCACCTCCGAGCGGGCGAACTGCCCCCGCCGCTCCATAGCAAAGCCGGGCGCGGACGGGAAGCGGATGCGGGCTCAGGCGTGGGCGAGCCCGGCCTTGTCCGGCATCCGATCCCCGAACCCGTAAGCGTCGGCGATCGACCGGGCGAGGAGATTGTTCTCCTGGATGAGCTCGGTCAGCCATTCGTGGAGGCCGTGGGCGAAGATGTCGTCGACCGTGAGATCCTCGAGCCGGCCGAGGAGGGCGTAGGCCCGCGTGTGGCACTCGGCGCTGAAGCCCGTGTGGCTCTTCAGAAGGTCGAGATGGCGCACGATCATCGCCGCGCCCGTGCGCATCGAGCGGGGCGAGAGGAGATTGAGCACCAGAAAATGCACCACGAGATCGGGCCGGACGGGCGCCCGGTAGACATGCCGGTAGGCCCGCGAGGAGTTCGCCGCGCGCAAGATCTGGAGCCACTGCCCCTCGTCGATGAGCCCGCCCACCTGCTGGTCCGGCGGCAGGAGCACATGATACTTCACGTCGAGGAGCCGGGCGGTGGCGTCGACCCGCTCGATGTGCTGGCCGAGGCGAATGAAGCTGTACCCCGCGTCGCGCAGCAGCGTGTCGTCCACCGCGCCGCGAAACCGGTGGCCTTGGGTCTTCGTCCAGTCGAGAAGCTGGGCGAACTCCCCGCCGATGAGGCTCGCGGAGGATTTCGACCGCATGTCGATCCAGGCCTGGTTGGTCGCGTCCCACACATCGGCGGTGATCGCCTGGCGCACGGCGCGGGCGTTCTCCCGGGCCTGCTTGAAGCAGGAGCGAATGGCGGAGGAGTTGTCCGCGTCGAAGATGAGGTGGAGCGCCACGCTGCGCGCGTTGGCCTCGGCGAGCGGCTGGGGAAAGGTCTCGGAGCAGCCGGCGGCGATGACGATGGAGGACCATTCCGCGGCCCGGGCCTCGGGCGTGGTGGGCAGGATGTTCATCCGCCGCCCGGCGTCGAGCAGGCGCGCCACGTTCTCCGCCCGCTCCACATAGCGGGACATCCAGAAGAGCGCCTCGGCCACCCGGCTCAGCATGGGTCCCCCCTCATCGCGCCAGCACCCAGGTGTCCTTCACCCCCCCGCCCTGGGAGGAGTTGACCACAAGCGAGCCCTCCCGGAGCGCGACGCGGGTGAGCCCGCCGGGGATGAGGCGCGTGGTGGCGCCCGAGATCACGAAGGGGCGGAGATCCACATGCCGCTCCACGATCCCCTTCTCGGAGAGCGTGGGCGCGGTGGAGAGGCTGAGCGTCGGCTGCGCGATGAAGCCCGCGGGGTTGGCTCTCACCCGGGCGGCATAGGCCTCGCGCTCGGCGGCGGTGGATTTCGGCCCGATGATCATCCCGTAGCCGCCGGAGCCGTGCACCTCCTTCACCACGAGGTCCTCGAGATGCTCGAGCACATAGGCGCAATCGTCGGCCTCGGAGCAGCGATAGGTGGGCACGTTGGGGATGATCGCCGCCTCGCCGAGATAGAAGCGGATCATCTCAGGCACGTAGACATAGATCGACTTGTCGTCCGCCACCCCGGTGCCGGGCGCGTTCACCAGCGTCACGCCGCCCGCCTTGTAGAGCTCCATGAGCCCGCGCACGCCGAGAAGCGAATCCGGGCGAAAGGCATCGGGGTCGAGGAAGGCGTCGTCGATCCGGCGATAGAGCACGTCGACCCGCTCGGCCCCGCGGATCGTGCGCCGCCAGAGCCGTTCCTCGGCGACGAAAAGATCGGGCCCCTCCACGAGGTCGATGCCCATCTGATCGGCCAGAAACGAGTGCTCGTAATAGGCGCTGTTGAAATGCCCGGGCGTGAGGATCGCCATCTGCGGCCGGCCCTCGCAAACCGGCGGCGCCACCTCCTCCATCGCCGAGACCAGCATCTCCGGATACCCGTCCACCGGGCGGATCAGACCGTCAGCGAAGAGCGCGGGAAACATCCGGCTCATCACCTCGCGGTTCTCCAGCACATAGGAGATGCCGGACGGTGTGCGGCAATTGTCCTCGAGCACGTAGAACTCGTCCGGTCCGCAGCGCACAAGATCGACGCCCACGATGTGCGCGAACACGCCGCCCGGGGGCATGGCCCCCTGCATGGCGGGGAGGTAGGCCGCGTTCTCGAAGATCGGCGCCCGCGGCACGATCCCGGCCTCGAAGATCTCGCCCCTGCCGTACACATCCTGGAGAAAGGCGTTGAGCGCCCGCGCCCTCTGGATCGAGCCCCGCTCGATCCGGCCCCACTCCGCGGCGGAGAACACCCGCGGCACGATGTCGAAGGGGATCAACCGGTCCGGATCCCCGCCCTCGCCGTAAACGGCGAAGGTGATGCCGACACGACGGAAAAGCGCCTCGGCCTCGGCCCGGCGTGTCAAGAGCGCCTCGACACCGACCTCCGCGATCCAGCGTGCGACCGCGTCGTATTCCGGCCGGACAGCCCCCTCTTGGCCCATCTCGCTGTACATGGCGCCGACCCTAGCGCATTGGCACCGCCTGTCGCCCCCTTTTTGCACAAATCCCGGCGTGTGACTTGTGTTATCGCAAAAAACGGGCAGGCTCGCGCGCGAATGTATCCAGCGGAGGCACGCATGAGCATCACGGTCGCCCTCACCCACCGGACAAGTTATAAATATGATCGTCTGGTGCGGTTGAGCCCCCATGTGATCCGCCTGCGTCCCGCGCCCCATGCGCGCTCGCCGATTCTCAGCTACACCCAGCACGTCTCGCCCAAAGACCACTTCGTGAACTGGCAGCAAGACCCATTCGCCAACTGGAATGCGCGCGTCGTCTTCCCGGAACGGGTCGACCATTTCGCGGTGACCATCGACCTCATCGCGCGGATGGACGCGATCAACCCGTTCGACTTCTTCCTGGAGGAGGGCTGCCTCGAGCTCCCGTGGGTCTACGATCCCGCGCTCAAGGCCGACCTCGCCCCCTATCTCGTGCCGCCCGAGATCGGCATCCGGCTGGGCGATTTCCTCGAAAGCGCGCCCAAGCGCGAGGGCGAGACCATTCCCTGGGTGGTGGCGCTCAATCAGTATGTGAACCGGGGCATCGGCTACATCACCCGCCTCGAGCCGGGGGTGCAGACAGCGGAGGAGACGCTGAAGCGCGCCCAAGGCTCCTGCCGGGATTCAGGCTGGCTCCTCGTCCAGATGTTCCGCGCCATGGGCTTCGCCGCGCGCTTCGTCTCGGGCTATCTCATCCAGCTCCGGCCCGACATCGGCGCGCCGGGCGAGGCGGACCCAACCTTCGACGACTTCACCGATCTTCACGCCTGGGCGGAGGTCTATCTGCCTGGCGCGGGATGGGTGGGGCTCGACCCGACCTCGGGCCTCTTCGCGGGCGAGGGGCACATCCCGCTCGCCGCCACGCCAGAGCCGCGCTCCGCCGCCCCCATCACCGGCGCGCTCGAGGAGTGCGAGGTGACCTTCGACTTCCACATGGACGTCACGCGCCTGCACGAGCCCGCCCGGGTGACCAAGCCCATGAGCGACGTGCAATGGGCCCGGGTGCTCGAGGTGGGCGACCGGATCGACGCGGCCATGCAGGCCGCGGATATGCGCCTCACCATGGGCGGCGAGCCCACCTTCGTCTCGGCCACGGATCGCGACGCGCCGGAATGGACGATCGACGCCGTCGGCCCCACCAAGCGCACCCATGCCGAGACGCTGATCCGCGGCTTCCAGCGCCGGTTCGCGCCCGACGGGCTCCTTCAGTTCGGCCAGGGCAAGTGGTATCCGGGCGAGCAGCTGCCCCGCTGGGCCTTCGCGCTCTATTGGCGGGGGGACGGCCAGCCCCTCTGGCTCGACCCCGGCCTCATCGCGCCCGAGAGCGGGCCGGAGGAGGTGTTGCCAGAGCGCGCGGAGGGCTTTGCCGCGACCCTGTCGGAAGCGCTCGGGATCGACCCCGATTTCGTGACCCCCGCCTTTGAGGACGTGGCGGCCTTCGTGGTGCGCGAGCAGCAGCTTCCCGAGAACATGGACCCGCTCGAAGCCGATCTCGATGACGCGGAGGAGCGCGCGCGGCTCGCCCGTGTGTTCGGACGCGGCCTCGGCGCGCCCTCGGCCTTCGTGCTGCCGATCCAGCTCGCTCAGGCGCACGACCGGCGGCCCCGTCAGCGGCGCTTCCGCTGGGCGTCCCAGCGCTGGACCACCCGGCGCGGGCGGCTTTTTCTCATTCCCGGCGACAGCCCCGCCGGCTTCCGCCTGCCGCTCCAGTCGCTCGGATATCTGCCGGACGGCCTGCCGCCCATCCACGAGCGAGACCCGATGGCGCCGGAGATGGCGCTGCCGCCGCACCCGGTGGGCCTCATCGGCAGCCGGGGGGGCGGGCCGCTCGGCGCCGCGGCGGGGTATCGCCAGGGCCCGCGGCCGAGCTTCCAGCCGCGCTTCCCCCGCGACATCGCCTTCGAGGACGTCGCCCCCGGCCAGATCGTCACCGCCCCCGCCGTCCGCACCGCCCTCACGGTCGAGCCCCGGGGCGGCACCCTCTGCGTGTTCCTGCCCCCACTCCCCTCGGCGGATGCCTATGTGGATCTCGTCGCCGCCATCGAGGAGACCGCGGGCGAGCTCGGCCAGCCCGTGCACATCGAGGGCTACCCCCCGCCGTCGGACCATCGGCTCAACGTCATCAAGGTCACGCCCGACCCCGGGGTGGTGGAGATCAACATCCATCCCGCGCGGAGCTGGCGCGAGCAGGTCGCGATCACCGAGACCGTCTATGAGGAGGCGCGCCAGGCGGGGCTCGACGCATCCTCATTCCAGATCGACGGCCGGCCCACGGGCTCGGGCGGCGGCAACCACATCGTGGTGGGCGGTGCGACCCCGGCCGACAGCCCCTTCCTCCGCCGGCCGGACCTCCTCGCCTCGCTCATCGGCTACTGGCAGCGCCACCCCTCCCTCTCCTACCTCTTCTCCGGGCTCTTCATCGGGCCAACCTCCCAGGCCCCGCGGATCGACGAGGCACGGATGGAGACGCTGGAGGAGATGGAGATCGCGCTCGCCCAGCTCCCGCCCCGCTGGGCCGACACGCCCCATTGGCTGGTGGACCGGATCTTCCGCGACCTCCTGGTCGACGTGACCGGCAACACCCATCGCGCAGAGATCTGCATCGACAAGCTCTACTCGCCGGACGGGCCGGCGGGCCGCCTCGGCCTCGTCGAGTTCCGCGGCTTCGAGATGCCGCCGCACGCGCGCATGTCGGCCGCGCAGGCGCTGGTGCTCCGGGCGCTCCTCGCCTGGTTCTGGGACACGCCCCACACCCAACCCCTCGTGCCCTGGGGGCCGAGGCTCCACGACCGTTACATGCTTCCGGCCTTCGTCTGGGCGGACTTTCAGGAGGTGCTCGCCGATCTCACCCGGGCCCATGGGATCGAGTTCGACCCCGAATGGTTCCGCGCGCAATACGATTTCCGCTTCGCCCATATGGGCACAACGGAGATCGAGGGGGTGCGGCTCGAGATCCGCATGGCGCTCGAGCCCTGGAACGTGCTCGGCGAGGACGGGGTGGTTGGCGGCACCGCGCGCTATGTCGACAGCTCGGTGGAGCGGCTGCAGGTCAAGCTCTCGGATCAGCTGCCGGCGGGTCTTGCGCTGACGGTCAACGGGGTGGAGGTGCCGCTCACCGAGACGGGGGACGGGCTCGTCGCCGGCATCCGCTTCCGGGCCTGGCAACCGCCCCGCTGCCTCCACCCGACGATCCCGGCGCAGGGGCCGCTGGTGTTCGACGTGGTGGAGACGGCCTCTGGGCGCTCACGCGGGGGCTGCACCTACCACGTGGCCCATCCCGGCGGGCGCGCGCGGGAGGATCGGCCGGTGAACGCGCTCGAAGCCGAGGGCCGGCGCCTCGCCCGGTTCGACCCGCACGCCCACACGCCGGGCACGGTGCTCCTGCGCCGCATCCCCCAGCCGTCCGGGCGCGTGACGCTCGACCTTCGGCGCGCCCACCACTGGGGCTGAGGGGGCAGAAACCCCCTCCCCTTGGGCGGAGCGGCGGGGTAGGTAACTTTCGACCAAGGCCCAGAACAGGGGGGACGCCGCCATGACCGAAACCGCCACGCCCGTGCCGAGCCCGATGCAGTATCTCGACAAGGCCATGGGGCGCCTGCGCGACCTCGGCCTCCAGCGGGACAGCGCGCCCGAGGCCGCCCCCATCGCCGGGCTCCTCGAGCAGATCGCCGACATCGACGAGGACCGCGTCGCCGTCATCACCCGCACCCTCGGCCAGATGGGCACCTTCAACGAGATCGTCCGCGAGGAGATCTCGCAGATGTCGATCGGCCAGCGCTACGAGATGATCAC
>CAYXPI010000141.1:0-9871 GCA_964467005.1 uncultured Limibaculum sp.
CAGCCACGTCTATCTCATCGACGGCTCCGGCTGCATCTTCCGCGCCTATCACGCGCTGCCGGCGCTGACGCGGCGCTCGGACGGCGCGCCGGTCGGCGCCGTCTCCGGCTTCTGCAACATGCTCTGGAAGATGCTCTCGGAGATGACCGACGACGATCGGCCGACGCATCTCGCCGTCATCTTCGACAAGGGCTCGAAGAGCTTCCGCAACGAGATCTACGCCGACTACAAGGCCCAGCGACCGGACCCGCCCGAGGATCTGATTCCGCAATTCGGCATGATCCGCGACGCGACGCGCGGCTTCGGACTGCCCTGCGTCGAGCTCGAGAACTACGAGGCCGACGACCTCATCGCCGCCTATGCGCGCCAGGCGGTCGAGGCCGGCGCCGAGGTGACGGTCGTCTCCTCGGACAAGGATCTGATGCAGCTCGTGCGCGAGGGCGAGAACGGCTCCGACCGCGGCAAGGTGTCGATGTTGGATCCGCTCAAGAACCGTCCGATCTTCTTGGAGGAGGTTCGGGAGAAATTCGGCGTCGGGCCGGACCGCGTCGTCGACGTGCAGGCGCTCGCCGGCGACAGCGTCGACAACGTGCCGGGCGTGCCGGGCATCGGCGTCAAGACCGCGGCGCAGCTCATCGAGGCGTTCGGCGATCTCGAGACGCTGCTCGGGCGCGCCGAGGAGATCAAGCAGCCGAAACGGCGCCAGACGCTGATCGAGAACGCCGAGCTGATCCGGATCTCGAAGGCGCTGGTGACGCTCGATGCCGCGGCGCCGACGCCGGAGCCCTTGGAAGACTTCGCGCTCGGGAAAACCGACGGCGAGCGGCTGATCGCGTTCCTCAACGAGATGGAGTTCCGGACGCTGACGCGCCGCGTCGCCGAGAAGCTCGGGCTCGACGCCGGCGCGGCCGCGGCGTCGGCGCCGACGGCCGAGGCGAAGACGGCCGAGACCGGCGCGTCGGAGACCGCGGCGAACCGGAGCGCGCCCGAGGCGCGGTCGGTCGATCCGCTCGCCTTTCCGCCGCTCGACCACGACGCCTACGAGATCGTCCGCGACCGCGCCGCTCTCGAGCGCTGGATCTCCCGGATCAAAGAGCTCGGCTACGCCGCGCTCGACACCGAGACCACCTCGCTCGACGAGATGACCGCCGAGCTCGTCGGCGTTTGCCTCGCGACCGCGCCGGGCGTGGCCTGCTACATTCCGCTCCAGCACAAGGTGGGCGGCGAGCATGGCGACGATCTCCTCGGCTCGGCCGAACCGGCGCCGGACCAGATCGATCTTGAAGAGGCCTTGAGCCTGCTCCGCCCGATCCTCGCCGACCCCGCGATCCTCAAGATCGGGCAGAACCTCAAATACGACATCAAGGTGCTCGCCCGCTACGACGCGCCGGTCGCGCCGATCGACGACACCATGCTCCTCTCCTACGCGCTCGCGAGCGGGCTGCGGAGCCACGGCATGGACGCGCTTTCGCAAGAGCTCCTCGGCCATGCGCCGGTGCCGATCAAGGAGCTGATCGGCTCCGGCAAGAGCCAGATCACCTTCGACCACGTGCCGATCGATAAGGCCGCGCGCTACGCCGCCGAAGACGCGGACGTCACGCTTCGGCTCCATCGGGTGCTGAAGCCGCAGCTCGCGCGCGACGGCGTGACCACGGTCTACGAGACCTTGGAGCGGCCGCTCGTGCCGGTGCTCGCGGATATGGAGCGCGCCGGCGTTCTCGTCGATCGCGATATGCTCTCGCGGCTCTCCAACACATTCGCGCAGCGTATGGCCGCGCTCGAGGACGAGATCCACGCGCTCGCCGGCGAGACGTTCAACGTCGCCTCGCCGAAGCAGCTCGGCGAGATCCTGTTCGACAAGATGAGCCTGCAAGGCGGCAAGAAGGGCAAGACCGGCGCCTACTCGACCGGCGCGGACGTGCTCGAGGAGCTCGCGGCAGAGGGCCATGATCTGCCGGCGCGGGTGCTCGACTGGCGCCAGCTCTCGAAGCTGAAAGGCACCTACACCGACGCGCTCCAAGGCCACATCAACGACGAGACCGGCCGCGTCCACACCTCCTATATGATCGCCGGCGCGAGCACCGGCCGGCTCGCCTCGTCCGATCCCAATCTGCAGAACATTCCGGTGCGCACCGAGGAGGGCCGCGAGATCCGCAAGGCCTTCATCGCGCCCGAGGGCTGGAGGATCGTCTCGCTCGACTACAGCCAGATCGAGCTCCGCATCCTCGCCCACATCGCCGAGATCGACGCGCTCCTCGACGCGTTCAAGCAAGGCCACGACATCCACGCGATGACCGCCTCCGAGGTCTTCGGCGTGCCGGTGGAGGGCATGGACCCGATGGTCCGCCGCCAGGCCAAGGCGATCAATTTCGGCGTGATCTACGGGATCTCGGCCTTCGGGCTCTCGAACCAGCTCCGCATCCCTCAGGCGGACGCCAAGGCCTTCATCGACGCCTATTTCGAGCGCTTCCCCGGCATCCGCGCCTATATGGACGACACCAAGCGGAGCGCGCGCGAGAAAGGCTATGTGGAGACGGTCTTCGGCCGGCGGATCCACACCCCAGGCATCAACCAGAAGGGGCCCGGGCGCGGCTTTGCCGAGCGGGCGGCGATCAACGCGCCCATCCAGGGCGCGGCCGCCGATGTGATCCGGCGCGCGATGATCCGCATTCCGCCGGCGCTCGCGGCCGAGGGCCTCACGGCGCGGATGCTCCTGCAGGTGCATGACGAGCTGGTGTTCGAAGCACCCGAGGGGGAGGCGGAGGCGACCAAGGCGGTCGTCAGCCGCGTGATGGAGGGGGCCTGCGCGCCCGCCGTCGAGCTCTCGGTCCCACTCGAGGTGGATGCGGGCGAGGGCGCGAACTGGGCCGAGGCGCATTAGCGCCCGGTCACTCCGCCTCCCGTTCCAGCGTGAAATTGGGTTCCGCGGCCTCCACCCCTCGGGTGGCACGCAGGAGGTCGAGCACCGCCTCCGGCGCAAACTCCGAAGCCAGGCGAAGCTCGATCACCCGGGCGCCGGCGCGCGCACGGGAGAGGTCGGGCTCGAGGATCGCCCAGGCCTTGCTCAGAGCCTCGAGATCGGCCTCGGGCTCCAGCATCAGCACGTAGCTCTGGGGCGCGGCCTCGGTCTCTGCGGTCGGCGCGAGCGCGGCGTCAAGCGTCGCGTCGAGATCGAGTGTGGGCTCCCCGGCGAGCGCGGGCATGGCGAGGAGGACGAGGACCGCAAGGGCGCGCATCGGGCTCACTCTCCCAAGAGGTCGTTGACGTTGACCGCGCCGCGGGCGGGGGCGGTGGGCTCCGGGGCCTCCGCCGTCGGCGTGCTGGGCACGGGGGCCACGGGCGTGAGCGCGGGCGCGGAGACGCGGGGCGCCGTCGGCGTGTCGGCCGACGCGCTGCGGTCGCAGCCCGGGAGCCGCCGCGGCGCGCCATCGGCGCAGAGGGCGGCGAAGAGGTTGATCTCCCCGCCAGCCACCGTGCGTGGGCCGAGGGAGCCGGAGCGGTCCACCGTCGTCATCAGCCGGCGCTTCACCTCCACGGCGGGCATGTCCGGGAAGGCGGCGCGCAGGATTGCCACGGCGCCGGAGACCGCCGGCGTCGCCATCGAGGTGCCGGACAGCGGCCCATAGCCGGAGGCGAAGCCCTGGCCCGCGGGCTCCGGGATCGTGCTCATGATGTCCTTGCCCGGCGCTGCGACATGCACCTTGGCCGCGCCGAAATTCGAGCCGATCGGCCGGGTCTCGGATGGCAGCTCGACCACGCGGGCGCCGCTCCGGTCGATCCCGCCATCCTCGGTGTAGCGGAGGCCCTCGATCATATGGGTCCAGAAGATGTCGTCGCGCCAGCCGGCCACGAATTCGGGCCCCTGGCCGCGCGGGCGCTCCGTCGCGGCCACGGTGATCTGCGCGGGCAGGTCCCAGGCCGCGGGGTACATGGGCGCCACGGCCATGTGGACGGGCGTGAGTTGGCCGTTCTGCATACGCGCGACGACGCCGATATGCGGGGTGTCCTCGTCGATGTCGAGCCCATCGTTGCCGGCCGCGGCGACCACCACGATGTCCGCCGCGACCGCGGTCTCGAGGAGCCGCCGCTGGATCTCGGAGCGGCGGGGGCCGCCGAGGCTCATGGAGATGACGTCGGCCCCCATGCGGGTGGCGTAGTCGATGGCGGCGGTGATCGAGCCGTTGGCGGCGTAGCGGCAGCCGCCCTCGCCCAGCACCTCGGAGAGCTTGAGCGACATGATTTGCACCCGGGGTGCGGCGCCGACCACGCCCACGCCGTTGCCGCCGACCGCGCCGACGGTGCCCGCCACATGGGTGCCGTGGGCCGCGTCGTCCCCATCCGACCAGCAGGCGGCATCGGGGCGCGGATCCCCATCGTTCATGCCGAAGTCGAAGCCATGCACGTCGTCGACGAAGCCGTTGCCGTCGTCGTCCACACCGTTGCCCGGGGTCTCGCCCGGATTGCGCCAAAGGTTGCCGGCAAGGTCCTCGTGGTCGGTCTGCACGCCATCGTCGATCACGGCGACGACCACGGGCGAGGCGTCGTCGAGCACCGCCCAGGCCTCGGCGAGCTCGATGGCCTCGATCATCCAGAGATCGCCCACCATCGGGTCGTTGGGCACCGACATCCGGCGGATCTCGAAATTGGGCTCGACGCGGCGGACACCCGGGAGCTGGGAGAGGCGCGTGATCGCCGCCTCCATCCCCATCGACTCAAAGCCCGGCTGGCGGATGACGGCGACCGGCGCGCCCGCGCGGCGGGTCATCACGCGGCCGCCCAGGCTCTCGAGCTGGGGCGCGCCCGCGGCGGCGGGGTCGATCTCCACGACGAATTCGTTGGCGATCACCGGCGAGAGCTGGGCGACGAGGGCCGGATCCAGCATTTCGGCCGTCTGGGCGTCGGCGGGTAGCGCGAGGCCGAGGGCGGCCAGCGCGAGCGTGGGGCGGAACAGGCTCATGGATGCTCTCCTTGGGGAACCCGGAGCGAACGGTACGGGAGAGCAATAGATTCGGCAAAGCCGGTTTTGCGCAGGCCCTCAGCTTTGCCGCGCGAGGGCGGTCAGAAAGCCTGCGCCGATCAGGCACCCGCCCCCCGCGCGCCCGAGCCCGCGGATCACGGCCGGACGCGCCACCCGCCGCTGAAGCGCGCCGGCGCCCACCGCCCAAAATGCGGTGTTGAGCGCGGCGAGCGCCAGGAAGATCGCCTCGAGCAGGACGAGCTGGGTGAGGAGATCGGCCTCCGGGTCGATGAACTGGGGCACGAAGGCGACGAAGAACACAATGCTCTTGGGGTTGAGCGCCGTCACCACATAAGCCTGCCAGAAGAGCTGTTTCAGGGGCGCGGGGCGGGCCGTCCCGGGCGCAAGGGGCTCCGGCGGGTTCCGCCAGAGCTGGATGCCGAGCCAGATGAGATAAGCCGCGCCCGCGAGCTTGAGGAGGGTGAAGAGCGTGGCCGAGGCCGCGAGCACCGCCCCCGCGCCCGCGAGCGAGAGGGTCATGGCCGTCGCGTCCCCCAGCACCACCCCCGGCAGGGTGGCGAGCCCGGTGCGCCGCCCGCCGGCCAGCGCCTGCGCGACCACCAGCATGACCGTCGGCCCCGGGATGGCGAGCAGGATGGCCGAGGCCACGGCGAAGGCGATCAGAAGATCCGGCGCGGGCATCTCAGGGCTCCCAAGCGAGGAAATTGGCGATGAGCCGCAGCCCGGTCTCCTGGCTCTTCTCCGGGTGGAACTGGGTGCCCACGCGGTTGCCGCGCCCGACCACGGCGGCGACCATCTCGCCGTAGTGCACATGGGCCAGCCGGTGCTCGGGATTCCGCGGGCGGAGATGGTAGGAGTGGACGAAATAGGCGTGCGCGCCCGGTCCGATCCCGTCGAAGAGCGGGTGCTCGCCGATCAGGAGCTCGTTCCACCCCATATGCGGGACCTTGAGATCGGGGTCGTTGGGCTCGAGCTTCACCACATCGCCGGGGATCCAGTCGAAGCCCGGCCACTCCCCGTGCTCGAGGCCGCGGGTCGCCATGAGCTGCATGCCGACACAGATCCCGAGAAAGGGGTGCCCCGCCTCCGCGCGGGCGGCGACGGCCTCCATCATGCCATCCACCGCAAGGAGGCCGCTGCGGCAGTCTCCGAACGCGCCGACGCCCGGCAGCACCACGCGCTCGGCCCGGGCCACGGCCTCTGGGTCGCCGGTCACGAGGATGGGCCCGCCGCGGCCCGTCTCCTCCGCCACCCGGGCGAAGGCCTTCTCGGCCGAGCGGAGATTGCCCGAGCCGTAGTCGACGATCGCGGTGCTCACGCAGACCCCCGGGTCAGAAAGATCTCCTCCGCTCCCTCAGGGGTGCCGGCCTCGACGGTGTCGACCATCTCCCACCCCCGGAGCCGGAGCTCGAGCCGGTGGAGCGAGTTCCCGTCGAGCACTGTGAGAAGAATGAGCGCAAGATACACGAGCCCCCCGGCGGCGGGCACGAAGACGGCGGCGGCCCCGATCGCCAGGATTTGCGCCGTCAGAGCGAGCCAGAGCCCCTCGTAGAGCGCCCAAAGAGGCGGGACGACGGCGAGCGCGCCGGGCTCTCCCACCACCTCGATCTCGCCCGACGTTCGATGCCGATGCACGGTGAAGAGCTGGGTCTCCATCACAGCACGCCTTTGGTGGAGGGGATGTCGTCGGCCCGCCGCGGGTCGGGTTCGACGGCGACCCGGAGCGCCTGGGCCACGGACTTGAACGTCGCCTCGGCGATGTGGTGACTGTTGGCGCCCGCGAGCTTCTCCACATGGAGCGTGATGCCGCCATGGGTGCTGAACGCCTGGAAGAACTCGCGCACAAGCTCGGTGTCGAACGTCCCGATCTTGTCGCTGGGAAAGTCGACCGACCAGACGAGGAAGGGCCGGCCCGAGAGATCGAGGGCCGTGCGCACCAGCGCCTCGTCCATCGGCAGGAGGCAGGCGCCGTAGCGGCGGATCCCGCGCTTGTCGCCCAAGGCGTCGGCGAAAGCCTGGCCGAGGGCGATGCCCGTGTCCTCCACCGTGTGATGGTCGTCGATATGCGTGTCGCCGTCCGCGCGGATCTGGAGATCGAGGAGCGCATGCCGCGCGAGCTGCTCCAGCATGTGGTCGAAGAAGCCCACGCCCGTGCGGCAGTCGCGCTCTCCGGTCCCGTCGAGGGCGATCTCCACGGCGATTCGCGTCTCCTGGGTGGCGCGCTCGCACCGGGCGCGGCGGCGCAGCGCGGGGACGACGGGCAGGGTCATGGCCGGTCTCCTTCTCTCACCCCGGCAGGCTTGGCCCATTCCGCGGCCCGGTTCAATGGGCGATGCTCAGGCCGCGGCAAGGCGCACCCGCGCTTCGCGCACGGGAAGGTGCACGAGCGCGGAAAACAGGCCGAGGGCGATGGAGATCGTCCACATGAGGTCGTAATTGCCCGTGATGTCGTAGATCCGGCCGCCCATCCAAACGCCGAGAAACGAGCCGAGCTGATGGCCGAGGAAGACAAAGCCGTACAGCATCCCGAGATTGCGCGCGCCGAAGATCGTGGCCACGAGCGCTGAGGTCAGCGGCACCGTCGGCAGCCAGAGAAGACCGATGGCGATCGAGAAGACGATCACGCTCGCCGGCGTCGGCGGGGTCGCGAGGAAGAGGAGCAGCACGAAGGCCCGGAGCGCATAGATGCCGGACAGCACATAGGGCTTGGGCACGATCCCGCCCAAGCGGCCGAAAAGATAGGTGCCGAGGATGTTGGCGCAGCCGATGATCGAGAGCGTCGCCGCGCCGAGCGTGACCGAGCCGCAGACCTCCGCCACATAGGGCGGCAGATGGGCTGCCAGAAAGCCGACATGATAGCCGCAGACGAAAAACCCCATGGTGAGGAGCACATAGGAGGGCTGGCGAAACGCGCCGGAGAGAAGCCGACCGAGGGGGATCTCCGGATCGTCGGCCTCCGGCGCCAGGGGCGCGGGCTTGAGAAGCGGGATGCAGAGAAGCATGGGCAGAAGGAGCCCGGCGATGGCCAACATCGTCACCTGCCAGCCGAAGGCCTCGGTGAGCGTGCCGGCGAGGAGCGGCATAAGCATCTGCCCGCCGGAGCCGAGCGCGGCGGCCGCCCCCATGGCACGGGAGCGATCGGCCTCGGGGGTCGCCCGGCCAACGAGCGAGAGCACGATCCCGAAGCCGGTGCCTGCGATCCCCATGCCCACGAGCACGCCGGCCCCCAGATGCTGCGCCATGGGGGTGACGCCGAAGGCGGAGACGAGCATGCCCGCCAGATAGAGGAAGAAACCGAGAATGAGAGCCCGCCGGTCCCCGAAACGGTCGGCGATGCGGCCGAACACCGGCTGCGCGAGGCCCCAGACGAGGTTTTGCACCGCGATCGAGATCGAGAAGATCTCCCGCGGCCAGCCATACTCCGCCGAGATGGGGTCGAGCACCACGCCGAAGATCGAGCGCACGCCGAAGCTGAGCGCGATGACGAGACCGCCGGCGGCGATGATGGTGGCGGTGGGCGAGAGGGGGCGCATCGGCGGTCTCCGTGGCTCGCTCTGTCTTTGCGCGAACCGCCCGCGACGTCAAAGCACGTCTCGTGATGGCACCGATCGCGGGGCGAAGGGAGTCGCGAGGTTTGTCCGTTCGCGCCGGATCGGGCATAACCCTTGCCGAGCCGTCACGACGCCGGGGGGAGCCATGCCCGACGGGCCCATGTCACGCTACCGCGCCCTGGTGGCCGAGGGCACGCTGAGGCCGGATTCGGGCCAGGCCCAGGCGGCGGAGAAGCTGCAGCTCCTCCATATGCGGCTTCGGGACTACGACCCGCGGACGGGCAAGCGCGTGGCCCGGGGCTGGTTCGGCTTCGGCCGCGGCTCGCCGCACCGGCAGATCCAGCTCACGGGCCTCTATATGTATGGCGGTGTGGGGCGGGGAAAGTCGATGCTGATGGACCTCTTCTTTGGCTGCGCGCCCCTCGCGGCTAAGCGGCGGGTGCATTTCCACGCCTTCATGGGCGAGGTGCATGTGGGTGTCCACATCGCCCGCGAGTCGAACGTAAAAGACCCCATCAAGGTGGTGGCCGACGAGGTCTCGGAGAGCGCCACGCTGCTCTGCTTCGACGAGATGCAGGTGAGCGACATCACCGACGCCATGATCCTCGGCCGGCTGTTCGAGGCGCTCTTCGCCCGCGGCGTGGTCGTGGTCGCCACCTCGAACCGCCCGCCGGACGATCTCTACAAGGACGGGCTCAACCGCGCGCTCTTCCTGCCCTTCATCGCGCTTCTGAAACAGCGCCTCGACGTGGTCGAGCTCGTCTCCGAGACCGAATACCGCCAGGGCCGTGAGGGGGCGAGCCGCTATTTCACCCCCCTCGGCCCCGCCACGACTGCGGCGCTGGACGCGGCCTGGGCGGCGGAGACCGCCGGCGAGGCCCCCGCGCCCGTCACCCTCTCGGTCCATGGCCGGCGGGTGCGCATCGAGCAGGCGACCGAGGAGGCCGGGCGCGCGCGGTTCGAGGCGCTCTGCGAGGTCCCGCTGGGTCCCAGCGACTATCTGGAGATCGCGGCGCGCTTCTCGGTCTTCTTCATCGAGGACGTGCCGCGGCTCACTTGGGACAAGAACAACGAGGCCAAGCGCTTCGTCACCCTGATCGACGCCCTCTACGAGGCCAAGACCCGCCTCTACCTCAGCGCCGAGGTGCCGGCCTCCGCCCTCTACACCGAAGGCAAAGGCGCCTTCGAATTCGCCCGCACCACCTCCCGCCTGGCAGAGATGACGGTGGACGGCGATAACGCCACCCAATAGTCGATCTCATCGATCGGAGGTCGGGTGCGCGGACAAATGTATGTGCCGGCTGCTGTTCGCAAGACGGTTGCGGCCTGGATCTCGGAAGTC
>CAYXPI010000142.1:0-9843 GCA_964467005.1 uncultured Limibaculum sp.
CGAGCCCGCCGGGCACCCGGGTCAGCCAGCGCTCGAGCGCCTCGTAGAGATCGGCACCCGCCCGGGTGGAGGCGATCGCCGCCCCCATGATGATGAACATCGGGATCGAGAGGAGCGCGAAATTGTTGAGCTTGGCGAAGAAGATCTCGGGCAGGAGCTCGAGCGCGCCGATCCCGTCGAAGATCGCGAGAAAGCCCGCCGCAACGATGAGGAGGCCGAGGGCCACGGGGATGCCCGCCACCAGCACCAGCACCGTGACGAGGGCGACGAGGAGGCCGAGGGTGAGCGGGTCCATCAGCTGCCCTCCCGATCCGCCGGAGCAATCTCCGCCGCGAGATCGGCGGCCAGCTGCAGGACGAAAAGACCGAAGCCGATGGGCATCGCGAGATAGGGGATCCAGAGCTTGATGCCCCAGACGGTGTCGGACCGCCATCCCCGCTCGAAGGCGAGCCAGAACATCTCGAAGCCGTACCAGAGCATGATGGCGACCACGCCCAAGCAGAGAGCAAGCGCCACGCCCGCCAGCACGCGCCGGGGGCCGGGTGGCAGCAGCTCCGGGATCAGGTCCACCTGCACATGGCCGCGGAGCCGTTGGACGTAAGGCAGGCCCAGCAGCGTCGCCCCGATCATGAGATAGGTGACCGCCTCCGTCTGCCAGATGGTCGAGAGATTAAGGACATACCGGTTGAAGATCATCTGACAGGTGATCAGCACCGACACGAAGATCATGGCGGCGGCGGCGATCCCGGCCACCGTCGAGATAAGGCCCACCCCCCGCTGCAGGCGCGTCTCGCGCCGCGGGATGGCCTCAGGCAAGGGACTGGACATGAGAAACCCGGGGTTCGGCCGACCCCGTGGCGGGGCCGGCCGGCTGCATCACTCGACCGAGAGGGCGAGATCGAGGAGGCGCTGCCCGTCCGGCACGCTCTCGACGAAGGTGGCGTAGGAAGATTCTTGCGCGATCGCGCGCCAGGCCTCGAAATCCTCCAACGTCATCTCGGCGATCTCGACGCCGTTTTTGCGGAAGGTCTCGGCCGCGGCGGCGTCGGCCTTCTTGGCTTCCTCGAGATAGAAGGCCTCGGCCTTCTCGGCCCCGCGCAGGAGAGCGGCCTGCTGCTCATCGGTGAGGCCGTCGAAGGTCGACTTGTTGATCAGCATCGGCTGGTACATGAACCAAAGCGCCACGTCGCCCGCCGGGGTGAAGCAGCCGATCTGCTCGTAGAGCCGGAACGAGACGAAGGAGGACGACGAGGTGTTGGCCGCGTCCAGCACGCCCGTCTGCATCGCCGTGTAGATCTCAGACGACGCCATCGACGCAATCGAGGCCCCGGCCGCGGCGAGCATCTGCTCGAACGCCTTGCCGGCGGCGCGGGTCTGGAGGCCGGCCACGTCCTCGGGCTTGGTGATGCACTTGTCCTTGCCGCCGAAGCCGCCCGCGAGATACCCGTGCACGAGGACCATCACGTCGTCCTCGGCCATGATCTTCTCGATCTCCTCCATAAAGGGGCTCTCGTTGAGCCGCGCCGCATGGTCGTGGTTCTTCACGAGGCCCGGCATCAGCGTGAGGTTGTAGGCCGGGCGCTCGCCGCCCGCGTAGGAGAGGGGCAGCACCGTCATGTCGAGCCGGCCGCGGGAGAGCGGGCGGTACTGCTCCCGCGGTTTGAAGAGCGACTTCGAGGGGTAGATGGTGATCTCAAGGCCCACATCCGCCGCGGCGACCTCCTCGGCCACGATCTCCGCGATCTGGTGGCGGACATCGGCGGTGGACCACTGGTGGCTGAGCTTGAGCTCGGCAGCAGCCGCCGGCAGGGTCAGCGCAGAGGCGGCGGCCAGCGCGGATAGATGGATCATCTTCATTGTGTCAACTCCCTGTGGGTGTTCGTTGGCGCGGCATTCCCCCGCACGATCGGAAGCTTTACAGGACTGACGCGAAGAGGCCAGCCCCAAGCGCCCGTCAGGCGGCCCCGGCCAGCTCGCCGGCGAGGGCCCGGTCGATGAGCGCAACCGTCTCGTCCACGCCGTAGGCCGCCACGAACCCGCCGAAGCGGGGGCCCTGCTCCGCACCCAGAAGCACTTGGTAGATCGCCTTGAACCAGTCCCGGAGCGGATCGAAGCTGTGCGCATTGCCCACGGCGAACACGATCTCCTGCAGCGCCTCGGCATCCTGCGGCCCGTCATGGGCCGCCAGACGGTCGCGGAGATCCGCGAGGGCCGCGCGCTCGGTGTCGGTGGGCGCCCGGTAGCGTTTGGCCGGTTCCACGAAATCCCGGAAATAGCGCACGGCGTGGGCGGCCGCGGCGTCGAGGCCCGGATGGGTCTCGGGCGTGGCCTCCGGCGCGTATTTCCGGATGAACCCCCAGAGCATGGTCGTGTCGTGCGCCGAGGCCGCGGAGGCGAGGGTGAGCAACATGGAGTAAGGCACGGCGAGATCGCTCTTCGGCGCATCCTCGCCGTGGATCGCCCAGATCGGGCTCGCCAGCTTCTTCTCGGGCGGCAGATCGGGATACGCGCGCAGATGCTGGTGGTACTCGTCCACCGTCTTCGGGATCACGTCGAAGAAGAGACGCTTCGCTGTCTTGGGCTTTTGATACATGAAGAGCGAGAGGCTCTCCGGCGAGGCGTAGGTGAGCCACTCCTCGATCGAGAGGCCGTTGCCTTTGGACTTCGAGATCTTCTCACCGTTCTCGTCGAGGAAGAGCTCGTAGTTGAACCCCTCGGGCGCCGGCCGGCCCAGCACGCGGCAGATCTTGGAGCTGACCGTGACCGAGTCGATCAGGTCCTTGCCCGCCATCTCGTAATCGACCTCGAGTGCGGCCCAGCGCATCGCCCAGTCGGGCTTCCACTGCATCTTCACATGGCCACCGGTCACCGGCACCTCGACGCGCTCGCCATCCGGCTCCTCATAAACGATCGTGCCCTTGGCCAGGTTCCGCTCCAGCGTCGGAACTTGGAGCACATGGCCGGTCTTCGGGCTGACAGGCAGGAAGCAGGAATAGGTCGCGCGCCGCTCGGGCCCCAGGGTCGGCAGCATGATCTCCTGGATCTTCTCGAACCGCTCGAGCGCGGTGAGGAGCATGGCGTCGAAGTGCCCCGCCCGGTAGTAATCGGTGGCGGAGATGAACTCGTAGGCAAACCCGAACCGGTCGAGAAACGCCATCAGCCGCGCATTGTTGTGCTGAGCAAAGCCTGCATGGGTGCCAAAGGGGTCGGGCACGTCGGTCAGCGGCTTGTTGAGATGTTCGGCCAGCATCTCGCGGTTGGGCACGTTGCCCGGCACTTTGCGCAGCCCGTCCATATCGTCCGAAAAGCAGACGAGCTTGGTGGGGATGTCCGACATCGCCTCGAACGCCCGGCGGACCATGGTGGTGCGCGCCACCTCGCCGAAGGTGCCGAGATGCGGCAGGCCCGAGGGGCCATAGCCCGTCTCGAACAGCGCAAAGCCCTTCGCGGGCGGGGTTTTCTCGAAGCGTTTGACGAGCTTCTTGGCCTCCTCGAAGCACCAGGCTTTGCAGGACAGGGCGGCGTCGCGCAGCTCGCTCATCGGCTCCTCCTTCTCTCGGGCGGTGATAGGTCGCCCCCGCCCGAGGGTCAACGACCGCACCCCACTTGCCAGAAATCCGGCCCCGGCCTAGCGTGCCCGCGCAGTTGGAGGAGGCCGCCCATGAACACCGAAGCCCTGAGCGCCCAGGACGCGCTCGTCGCCGTCATGATCGCGGTCTCGGCCGCCGACGAGCAGATCAGCGAGAGCGAGATGGTCACGATCACCTCGATCATCGACCTCCTCCCGGTCTTCGCAGGCTTCGACCAGGACCGGATCACCCGCATCTCCGGGCTCGTGGCCGATCTTTTCGAGGACGAAGACGGGGTCGACGCGCTCATCGGCCTCGTCGAGACCGCGCTGCCGGACCATCTGCGTGAGACCGCCTACGCGCTGGCCTGCGACGTGGCGGCGGCCGACGGGCGCATCCAACAGACGGAGATGCGCCTTCTCGAGATCATCCGGCACGATCTCCGCATCGGCCGGCTCGCGGCCGCGGCCATCGAGCGGGGTGCCCGGGCCCGGCACCAGAAGCTCGAGCCCCTGAGGTGAGCGCGCCGGTCGGCGCCGTTATCCGCCACCCGGGGGCCGCGGATCTGGGCGGAGTGATCGGGTGGGTCGCGACGGCGCATCGCGTCCCGGTCCGCGTCCCGAGCCCGACCGAGCCCGTCGCCCCGCGCGGGCAGGAGACGGAGACGATCGGCGCGTGGGCCGGCACCCGGGCGACGACCGCCGCGGCGGAGTGTGCACCCGCCGGCCACCACCGCTGGCATCTCAGCGGGAGCGGGCCGGGCCTCCCCAACCGGTCGCAGGCGCGCAGCAAGCACAGTTTCATCGACAAGGCCTGCTGGCTCGGCCGGGGGCTCGGTCCCGCCATCCTTCGGGCTCTGGCGGCGGCGCTCACCGCCGGCCTTGCGGGCCCAGCGAAGGGCGCCACGCCACCTCTCAGGAGGGCCGGGTGACGCTCCGCCTCCACTGGTCGCCCGACAGCGCCAATCTCGTGGTGCGCATCGCGCTCGAGCGGTTCGGCCTCACCTTCGAGGGCGCGCGGGTCGACCGGGCGGCGCGGGCGCAGGACGGCCCCGCCTACCGCGCGCTCAACCCCCAAGGTCTCATACCGGTGCTGGAGGACGGGCCGCTCGTCCTCTTCGAGACGGGCGCGATCCTCCTTCATCTGGCCGAGCGGGTTGGCCGCTGGGGCCCTGAGGGTCCGCCGACGGCCGAGCCCGGCCCTCGTGCCGCGGCGCTCGCCTGGCTCTTCTACGTCTCCAACACGGTGCACGCCGATCTCCGCCTCGGCTTCTACGCCCACCGGTATGTGGGGGACGCCGAGCAGCCGGCGCTGCTCGAAGGTGTCCGGCGGCGGGTGGCCGGCCATTGCGCGCTTCTCGAGGACCGATTGGCCGCGGGGCCCCTTGTCGCCGAGGGTCCGACAGTGGTCGAGGACTACGCCCTTGTCTGCCTCCGCTGGGCGCAGATCTACCCTCGGGCGGGCCGTCCGCTGCTCGCGGGCCTCGCCCCATGGCCGCGGCTCGCCGCCCTCGCTGCCCGCCGCGAACACGACACCGCGCTCCGCACTGCCTGCGCGGCCGAGGCGATCCCGCTCGCCGCGCCGCTCACCCGGCCCGAGCGCCCTGCCCTCCCCGCCGCCGAGGTCAACGGCTGACGCGCCGCCGATCCGTTAACCTCTCGGCCCAGACCCGCAAGAGCCCCCGCTCGAAGCGCTTGGCCCGCCCCATCCAGCGCCGGTCGATCCCGCGGCGGGCCGGGCCGCGGCGGGCGAGGTCGTTGGAGAAGATCGCGAAGGCGAGCGTCCGGCCCTCGGGCAGAACGAGATAGCCGGCGAGGCCGCGGATCCGGTCCATCGTTCCGGTCTTGGCCCAGTAGGTAACGTCGGCCAGATCCTCGCCGTCCGCGCCCGCCAGCCCCTTCGGCCGCATCAGCCAGCCGGCAGGGCCCGGCGGCCGCGCCCCGTCGCCCCCGGCCTTCGCTGCAGCGATGAGAAGCCGCACGAGCCGCTCCGGCGTCACGCGGCTTTCGGTCGAGAGCCCGGAATGGTTGGCGAAGGCGATGCGCGGATCGCCGGGCGGGCCGCCCGCGCGGGCCGCCGCCCACGCATTCATGAGCGCGGCGGACTGCGCGAGCGTGCCCTCCGCAAGGCCGCGGGTCCCGGCCACGGCGGCGCCAACCGCTTCGGCCGTGAGGTTGGTCGAGAACCGCAGCATGTCCCGCAGGATCTGCGAGAGCGGGCGGCTCAGATGGCGCGCGAGCAACCTCGGCGCCCCGACCTCGCGCGCCGACGCGCCCGCCACGTGCACCCCGGCCTGGGCCACGAGGCGGCCGAGCACATCCACCGCGTAAACCTCCGGGCGCCGCACCGGCAGCCAGCGCGCGCCACGGCCGCGGAGGGCGTCGGCGGCCACCCGCCACACCTCCTCGGCACCTGAGAGCGCATGGGTAAAGAGCGGACCCCCTGGCACGATCTCGGCGCGGACGCTGGTCACCGGCGGCGCCACCCGCTCGCCGAGCGCGACCATCCGGTGCTCCCGCGCGCCCCGCCACTCGAAATGCACCCGATTGAAATTGAGGTTGAGGCCGGAGATCGCGGGGTTGTAGGCCATGTCGGGCGGCTGCTGCGGGTCGATCGCGGGCGCCGTCACCGGCCCGCTGGCGTCGACCCGGATGCGCCCGGCCACGCGCCGGATTCCGGCCCGGCGGAGCGCCTCGGGAAAGGCCGAGAGGGCGTCGCTGTCGAGCTCGGGGTCGCCGCCGCCCTCGAGGAGAAGGTCGCCCGCCACTTCGCCGCCCGCGACGGGGCCGACGGCCCAGAGCCGCGTTTCGAACCGATGCTCGGGGCCCAGCGCCTCGAGCGCATAGAGCGCGGTGGCGAGCTTGGCGACGGAGGCGGGGGCAAACCCCTCCTCGGCGCGCGCGGCGTCCAGGATCTCCCCGGTGGCAAGGTCCGCGACGGCCCAGCCCGAGCGCCCGGTGAGGCCGAGCTCCCGGCGAAGCTGCGCGCCGAGGACGCCGGGGGATGCCGGGGCGCCCATGGGACCCCCCATGGCCTCCAGCGCAAGGCGCGGCACAGGCAGGGGCGCGCGCGTGGGCGCCCCGGCCTCGACCTGCGGAAGTAGCCCGAGCGCCAGCGCCACCGCCCACGCCGCCGCGCCCCGGCCTCGCGTCCACACCGCCCATACTGGGAACATGCCGATCCTCCCTGACCCGAGGCCGACTGTGTGCCAGCGGCCGGTCGCCGCGCAAGGGCCCGCGCTCAGGGCCAGTCGCCGCGGGCGCGGATCGCGGTGGAGGACGCGGTCGACATCGGGCCGGTCAAGAGCACCCAGGCCGGCGCGGGCCCCAGGCCGAGAGCCGCCGCGTTTCGCTGGCGAAGGCGCCCGCGCGCGAACCGGGTTGCCGCGGGAGAGAAGCCCGCCTTGAGCTGCTCGCCCGGCCGGGCCAACACCCCCACGGGGTAGCGGCCGAGGATCTCGGTCCAACGGTCCCACCGATGGAAGCCCACGAGATTGTCGGCCCCCATCAGCCAGACGAGGCGCACGCCCGGATAGCGCGCCGAGAGGGCGTCGAGCGTCCGCGCGGTGTAGGGGCTGCCGAGATGCCGCTCGATGTCGGTCACCACCACGCGGGGGTGCCGCATGAGCGCACGGCAGGCCGCCACGCGCCGGTCGATCTCGGCGGGGCCCTGGGCCTTCAAGGGATTGCCCGGCGAGACGAGCCACCACACCCGGTCGAGCCGGAGCCGGCGCAGCGCCCAGAGGGTGATGTGCACATGGCCGCTGTGCGGGGGGTCGAACGACCCGCCGAGGAGGCCGATGCGTTGCCCCGGCATTGCCAAGGGCCCTTTCACGAACATCCGGCCGTTCCTTCGACTGCTTCGGCCTGTCCTTTTCCCGGGGCGGGCGACGGGCTGTCAATGGGCCCGACACGGCGGCGCCCCGGCGCGACACTCCCAGAAGTTGACGATCGTCACAGAACTTCGCCTCAAGATCGTCGTAATTTGCGGCGAGGCTCATCTCAAGATGGGCGAAAGCAAAGATGGAGGAGACGGCAATGGACCTGCCGATGCGGACCAAGCTGGCGATGGCGGTTCTGGCCGTGGGGCTGGCGGGCGCGGGCTCGCTCGGCCTCGGGCAGGCGGAGATCACGCCGCCCGCGGCGGAGCCCTCGGCGCTCGACCGGTTGGCGTCCACCGTGGCGGCCCCCTACAGCGCCGGGCCCATCCGCCTCTGGCAACATCCGGAGAACGCCGAGGCCGAGCTGCTCGCGCTCACCCATTCGCTCGACAATCGGGGCTGGCCCGTCGGCCGGGCGGGCGAGGCGCGGGCCGCAACCGACGAGGTCGTCTACTACAGCGCCGAGACGCGGGACGCGGCGCGGGCCCTCGCGAGCGCGCTCACGGAGATGCGCCCGCGCCGCATCGTGCGGGTCGCGGCCGCCCGCCCGGCCCCCGGCACAGCGCCTCTCGGGTTGGAGATCCGCCTCTCCGGCGAGAACTGAGGGCTGGCGTCAGCCCTCCGGCTCCGGCTCGCCCTCGCCCTCGCCCGAGGCCTCCCAGTCGATCTCGGGCCAAAGCCGCGCGAGCCATTCCGTCCGCCGGTCGGCCCAGGCGGCGCGCACAGGCGCCTTGGGCAGGTAGGCGGCACGCCCCTCGGGCGTCGGCCCGCCCTCACGCGCCGCGCGCAAGACCTCTTCGGCGACCGCCTGCACGTCCTCGGGCACGGTGTCGACCGGCTTCCGCGCCCCCTCGCGCAGGATCGCCATCCGCACCGCGCGCTCCGCGCCCGGCGTCACGGCAACCCCGTCCGCCGCGAGCAGGGCCGCGGCCGCCCGGGCCACCGCGGGCGCCACCGCCGCCTTCATCTCCGGATAGCTTACCGTCATGCGCTCCCTCCTCTCGGTGCCTGCCGCCCATTACGCTCCCGGCCCCGCCGCGACAAGCGCAGCCTTGCCTCTTTGCCCGGTCGCGCCCGGCTGGTAGCATACATGTGCCCGCAAGGACCGGCGGCTGACCGCGCGGCGAGGGGGGCACGGTGTATCTCTCGCTTCAGGCCCTTCGGGGCGTCGCGGTGCTCATGGTCGTCTGCAAGCATGCGGGCTTGAGCGTCTTCGGCGCGACGCTCGGCATCGTGCCGCTGGCGGCCGAGGGGTTCCTGGGCGTGCTCCTCTTCTTCGCGATCAGCGGGTTCATCATCGCCGACCGCATCGGGACGAGCCACAACTACGCGCTGTTCGTCGCCCGGCGGTATCTTCGCATCTGGCCCCTCTACGCCCTCGCGACGGTGCTGGCGCTTGAGCTCACCCTCTTCACCGGGACGGCCTATCTCACGGCCCCGCGCACCACGAGCGGCGCGCCCTTCGAGCCCGGGCCCTTCTACATCCTCAAGAGCATCCTCATCCTGCCGCAGGACCCCGCTCCGCTCGTCTCCGTGGGCTGGAGCCTGGAGAACGAGCTCGTCTTCTACGCGGTCTTCGGCGCGGTGTGGTTCGCCGGCGGGCCGCGGGCCGCGCGCTGGGCGGCCGTGGCGGCCTCGGTCGGGCTCGGGCTCCTGGCGCTGGTCGGCGGGGTCGCGGAGGCGGCCCTCTACCTCTACTTCTGCGCGGGCGTTCTGGCCCAGGCCTGGTCGGCGTCGGGCCGGGCGACGCGGATCGCCGGCCCGCTCGCGCTTCTCGGCTTCGGCCTCGCGGTCGGGCTCTGGCATCTGGACCCTCGGGAAAGCTTCGCACTCCCGACCCCCTGGCACCATGTCGCCCAAGCCGCCGGGGCGTGCGGTCTCCTCGTCTGGGTGCGCGCGCTCGAAGGGCGCGGGGAGGCCTTCACCCGCCGGTCCTGGCTGACCTGGACGGGGGACATCTCCTATTCGCTCTATCTCGTGCATGTGATCGTGATCGGGCCAGCCATCCTCGTCTCCGCCGAGCTCGAGCCGAGCCCGGTGGCCGCGCTCGCCGCGATCCTCGCCCTCGTGGCGGCGTCCTTCGCCGCCGCCGCCCTCGTCCACCGATGGGTCGAGGCGCCGATGCACCGGCTCGTGCAGCGCCGCATCCGACGATTGCCAACCCCCCCGGCCGCTCGGTAAAGACAAGTCATCACCCGACACCGCGAGAGGCGAGGCGACCATGGCGTCCTATCAGTATGTCTATCACATGGACGGGGTCTCGAAGACCTATCCGGGCGGCAAGAAGTGCTTCGAGAACATCCGCCTCTCCTTCCTGCCAGGCGTGAAGATCGGCGTGGTCGGCGTGAACGGCGCAGGCAAGTCCACGCTGCTCCGCATCATGTCGGGGCAGGA
>CAYXPI010000143.1:0-9816 GCA_964467005.1 uncultured Limibaculum sp.
GCGTCATCGCGAAATAGACCTGTGTGGTCGACCACTCTTTCGGCATCGCCGCGGCCAGGCCCATGTAAAGGGGGATGATGGGGACCACGCGGATGATCTCGGTCACCCGCTGGATCATCCCGTCGATCCGCCCGCCGAAATAGCCGGCGATGCCCCCGATCACGAGCGCCAGCACGAAGGAGATCAGCACCCCCAGCACGCCGATCGAGAGCGAGGTGCGCGTGGCGTAGATCGTGCGGGAGAAGACGTCGCGGCCGAGATCGTCGGTGCCCCAGAGATGGAGCTTGGCGTCCGGGTCGTCGAGGCCGAAGAGCCGGGTGGTGGTGGGGAAGAGGCCGAGGATGTGCACCTCGTCCCCCTGCGCCAGGAACTGCACGTAGATCCGCGTCTCCGGGTCCGGCACGGAGATCGCGCGGAGCGTGACCGGGTCGCGCTCGGTGGTGACGCCGTGGATGAAGGGCGCCAGCGAGCAGCCGTTCTGGTCGCAAAACATCGGGATCTGCGGCGCGCCGTCGAGATACTGCGTGTCGCGCGTGGTGGGGCCGTAGGGCGCCACGAACTCCGCGAAGATGCCGAGAAGCGCCATCACCCCCAGCACCACCGAGGCGACCATGGCCGCCCGATGCCGGCGGAAGCGCCACCAGATGAGCGTCCACTGCGAGGCGGAGTAGTAGCGCAGGCGCCGCTTTTCCTCGCGCCGCCGCTCGCGCTCGGCGCGGCGCTCCTCGCGGGTGAGTTTCGGCGGCTCGGTGGTGGCGGTCATGTCAGGCTCCGAGCTTGATGCGCGGGTCGAGCCAGGCCAGGAGAAGGTCCGACAGGAAGTTCATGAAGACGATCATGAAGGTGAGGAGGAGGAGGATCGCCCCGGCCACATACATGTCGAGGTCGAGATAGGCCTTGAGGAGGAGCTCGCCGAGCTCCGTCAGCCCCAGCACCACGGCGACGATCGGCAGCTCAGAGAAGATGCGGTTCACATCGAAGCCGATGGTCGAGACCACGGGGTTGATCGCGAGCCGGGCGGGGTACTTCACCAGGAGCTTGGTCTCCGGCACCCCGCGGGCCCGGGCGGCGATCACCGAGAGCTTGTTGAGCTCGTCCGACATCGTGGCCCGCACGGTCTGGAGCTGATAGGCCACGGCGGACCAGGCGAGCACGAAGGCCGGCAGCCAGAGATGGGCGATGAGATCCCACGCCTTGGCGAGCGACCAGGGCGCGTCCGCGTACTCCGCCGAGAAGAGCCCGCCGATATCCGCCCCGAACCACTTGTTGGCGAAGTACAGGAGCACGAGGGCCAACAGGAAGTTGGGCAGCGCGAGCCCGAGATAGGAAAACACCGTCAGCCCGTAATCCGCGCCCGAGCCGCGCTTCACCGCCGCGTAGATCCCGATCGGGATGGAGACGAGATAGGTGATGATGAGCGTGCCGAAGAGGATGGCGAGGGTGAGCCACGCCTTGTCGCCGATCACCTTCACCACCGAGGTTTCGAAGGCGAAGGCCTGGCCGAAATCGCCGCGGAGCAGGATGCCGCCGATCCAGTCGAAGTATCGGAACACCATGGGCTGATCGAGGCCGAGATCGGAGCGGATCGCCTCGATGTCGGCCTCGGTCACGTTCACGCCCGTGCCCGAGAACTTCCGGAAGGCGTAGCGGTCCGCGTAGTCGCCGGGCGGCAGCTCCATGATCACGAAGACCATGATCGAGACGAAGAGCATGGTCACGATCATGCCGAGGAAGCGCTCGACGGTGTAGCGGAGCATGGGCGGGGTCCCCCCGAGGCGGCGAAGGCCCTCCCCGGGGTGGGGAGGGCCGGTGCGCGATCAGTTGTCCGTGAGGAACCACTGCTGCGGGCGGTAGGGGTAGACCCAGTAGAAGTCGTAGGTCTTCGCCGTGATCGGCATCACATTGCCAAGGTCGTTCCGGAAGACATACGGCCCGGTGATGTTGCCCACGGTGCCGATCTTCAGGAGGTTGTCGACATGGATGTCGACGATCCGCTCGCCGATCTCGTTCGACTCCGGGGTGCCGATCTCGATCTGGATGAAGCGCTGGGCGAGCTCCTCCAGCTCCTTGATGAACTCCGGCGGCTCGGTGCCCTCGGCCCCGCCGCTCTCGCGCCAAGCGGCCCATTCGAAGCCGGTGCCCGGGTTGAAGAAGTCGCCGAAGGGCGGCACGAAGGAGCGGATGTCCTGGCTCACGGTCGGGCCGGCGGTGTTGTCGTATTTCCAGACCGTGAGATCGAGGTCGTTGTTGTTGCCCGCCGCGCGGTACTCGTCCGAGGTCACCTCGCGGAGATTGGCGCGGATGCCGATCGCCGCCCAGTAGTCGCGCACGAGCTCGTGGAGCTTCACCGGGGCGCCCTGGTTGGCGTAGACGATCTGGAGGACGAGCGGCGCGCCGTCGGGGCGCTCGCGCACCCCGTCGCCATTGGCATCCGCCAGGCCCATCTCGTCGAGGAGCGCGTTGGCCCGCTCCGGATCGTAGGCGATGAAGGCGCTCTTATGCGCGTCGGTCACGAACTCGACCGTCTTCGGCTCCGCCGGCACGCCCTGCATCGGCTCGCCTTGGCCGAGATAGACGATCTCGTTGATCTCGTTGCGGTTCATCGCGAGCGAGGCGGCCTGGCTGAAGCGCACATCGGCGAAGATCTCGCGCAGCACCGGGTCCTGATGCGTGCGGTTGAAGGAGTAGAAGACGTTCTCGCCGAAGGTGGGGGCGAGCGAGACGGTGTAGTTGCCGCCGGCCTCGTTCTCTTTGAGGAGCGGGAAGTCCTCGAGGAAGATCGCCTGCTGCTTCCACACGACCTCGCCGTTCATGATCTTGAGGTTTTGCACCTCCTTGTCCGGCACGTAGAGCTCCTCGATCTCGGGGATGTAGGGGAGCTGGTTGCCGGCCGTGTCGACCATGTGGAAATAGGGGTTCGCGACGAGCTTGCGACCCTCCGAGGTGTCCTCGATCAGGATGTGGCTCTCGAGGGTGGGGAGCACCGCGGTGCCGGTGGCCTCGGCCTTCTCGGAGTCCTTGAGGAGGGGGGAGGGCACGTCCTTCCAATCCGACCCACCGTAGTAGAAGTCGATCGCCTCGGCGCCGGAGGCGAAGCCCATCTCAGCGGCGAGGCTCTCCGCGTCCTCGTTGTACGTCGCCATGAAGCGGCCGAGGAAGTGCTTGGGCTGGAAGGGCTGGCCGTAATCCACGGCAAAGCGGTTGAGGAGGCCCGGGGTCGGCACGGGCAGGGTGAACCGCACCGTCACCTCGTCGAGCGCCTCGACCTTGGCGGGCTCGCCGGCGAAGAGCCAGCGGCCCGGGGTCTTCTCGTAGACATCCGGGTTGAGGATGAGGTCGTTGTGCCAGAACACCACGTCCTCGGCCGTGAACGGCGCGCCATCGGACCATTTGTGGCCGCGGCGGAGCGTGATGGTGAGCTGGGTGTAGTCGTCGTTCCACGACCAGCTCTTGGCGATGTTGGGCACGATGGTCTGGAGATCGTCGGCGTAGCGCACGAAGTTGACGTGCCGCACCGAGAGGAGATCCGACGTGCCCGCCTCGGTGGCTTTCGACAGGCCGGTGACCACACCGCCATAGCTGCCGATGGCCGCGTAGGGCGCCACCACCAGCGGCTCCTCCGGCAGGCGCTCGGCCACCGGGGGCAGATCGCCGTTGCCGAGGATCTGCGCGTTCAGCTCCGCGATGTTCGGGTTCTCGGCAAAGGCGAGCTCGCACGCGCCCTTCTCCTCGAACTCGGCCAGCTCGAACTGCTGCGGATGCTCGGGCGCGAGGCCCTGCATGTCGGCGACCGTGGCGGGCGGGCAGGCGGCGTGGGCCGCGCCGGCCAGCGCCACGACGGCGACGCCGGACAGGAGGGTGGTGCGCAGGGTGGCGGTCATCTTGGTTCTCCCCGAAGCTTGTGTGTCCCGACCCCGGAGCCTGCGTGAGAACTGTGACATTAATAATAATCTCGGAAAATTATAGAGGATGGCTATAGGTTTCAGGCTGTCGCGAAAGCGTCACGCGGGGGCGGTGGCGGTGGCGAAGAGCGCGTCGACGGCGGCGACGGCGCGCATCTCCGGCTGGCAGGCCAGGTAATGCCCCGCCCACAAGCCGCTGTCGGCGATGCGCAATACCGCGATCCGGGCGTCCGGCTCCACCTCGCCGCCAAGGGCCACGCAGCCGCCAATGCCGGCGATCACCGCGGATTTGAGCGAGCCCCAGGAGCCGAGATCGAGCACGGTGTTGAGGTTGACCCCCGCCGCCCGCGTCGCCCGGTCGAAGATCTGGCGGGTGGCGGACGTCTCCTCCCGGCGAATCAAGGGCAGGCCCGCCAGCGCCTCCCAGCCGACCCGGCCCGCGGCGGCGAGCGGGTGGGTGGCGGGGATCATGAGAAGGATCTCGTCGCGCAGGAGCTCGGCCGCGGAGAAGCGCTCGGGCGGGGTCTGGGCGGTGATGAAGGCCGCGTCGATCTGGCCTCGGTCGAGGAGGTCGATGAGATCGAGGGAGGCCATCGAGCGGGCCTCGAGCTTGATGCCGGGATGGGCGGCCATGAAGCGGGAGATGACGGGGATCGCGAACTGGTGGGTGGAGTAGCCGATGCGGAGCACGCCCCGCTCGAGGGTCCGGGCCTCGGAGAGGATGCGCTCCAGCTCGTTGGCCACCGTCACCAGCGCCCGCACCTTGGGCAGGATGAGCTGGCCGAGCCGGGTCGGCGTCACGGTGTGCCCGTCGCGCGCGAGGAGCCGGGAGCGCGACTGCGCCTCGATCGTGCGGAGCTGGGTCGAAACCGAGGGCTGGGTGATGCCGAGCTCTTTGGCCGCCTTCGAGAAGCTGCCCGTGCGCGCCACCGCCTCGAGCACGCGGAGCTGGCTGATGGTGATCTTCACGCCCGCGCGCTAGCCGAAGATGTAGCCCACCCCGCGGACGGTGCGGATCACCTCGGGCTTGGCGGGGTTGGGCTCGATCTTACGGCGGAGCCGCGAGATGCGCAGGTCGATCGAGCGGTCGAAGGGCTCCCAGCCCTTGTCGTGCGCCTGCTCGAGCAGCTGGTCGCGGGAGAGGACGCGCCCGCGGTTCTCGGCAAAGACGCGCAGGAGCGAGAACTCCATGGCGGTGATCGGGATCTCGTCGCCCCCGGGACCCATGAGCATCGCCCGGTCGAGATCGAGCGCGCAGGGGCCGAAGGGCACCGTCTGCCCGGCGGGCTGGGCGGCGGCCTGGCCGGGGGTGGGGCGGCGGCGGAGCGCGGCCTTGATCCGCGCCTCGAGCTCGCGGAGATCCACGGGTTTGCCGAGATAGTCGTCCGCCCCCATTTCGAGGCCGATCACCCGGTCGATCACATCCGCCGCGGCGGTGAGCATGATGACGGGGAGGTCCGAGCTCACGCGCAAGGTGCGGAGCGCGGTCAGCCCGTCCTCGCCCGGCATGTTGATGTCGAGGATCACGAGATCGGCGCCCAGGCCCGAGAGCTCGCGGTGGAGCGCTGCGGCGTCCTCGGCCTCCACCACCTCGTAGCCGCGCTCGGTGAGATACTCCCCCACCATCTCTCTCAGATGCACCTCGTCGTCGCAGACGAGGATGCGGTGGTGATGCGCGCTCATGGGCGGTCTCCGTCGGTGGTCTCGGGCTCGGCCGGTGGGCCGGCGGGGGCGGGCTGGCCGCCACGGCAGAGCTCGGCGACGAGGCGGGCGAGGGCCTCCGGGTCGAGCGGCTTGGCGAGATGCGGGCGCCCGGCGCGCAGGAGAAGGGCCTGCGCCGCCTCGCCCATGGTGTCGCCGGTGACGAAGCCGAGGCGCTGGACGAGGCCCTCGTCGATCCGGGCGAGGGCCGCGAGAAGGCCGCCGCCATCCGTGCCGGGCATCTTCACGTCCGAGAGGATGGCGTCGAAAGGCTCGGCGGCGAGGCGGGCGAGCGCCGCGCTCGCGCTCGCGCAGGCCTCGGGCACATAGCCCTGCTCGGAGAGCATCTCGCAGATCACCTGGGCCACCTCGGGTTCGTCGTCCACCACGAGCACCCGCCGCCGGCCGCCGGGCTCGGCCGCCCGGCCCGGGGGGGCCGCCCGAGGGCCGCCGGCCGGGGCCGCGGCGGGCAGGCGGATCCAGAAGGTGGCGCCCCGCCCCGGCTCGGAGGAGACGGCGATCTGCCCGCCATGGCTCTCCACCACCCGGTGGCAGAAGGCGAGGCCGATGCCGGTGCCCTTGCCCTGGGCCTTGGTGGTGAAGAAGGGCTCGAAGATCCGCGCCCGGATCTCCGGCGCCATGCCGGGGCCGTTGTCGCTCACCTCCGCCACCACCTGCCCGCGCTCGGCGTCGTGATAGGTGGCGATCCGCAGGCGCCCTGTGGGCCCCAGATGGGTGAGCGCGTGCTCGGCGTTGACGATGAGATTGGTGAAGACCTGGGCGAGCTGGTCGGGGTCGGCGCTGATCGGCGGCAGATGCGGGTCGAGATCGGCGCTCACCTCGGCGCCGGTGGAGCGCAGGCCGTAGCCCGCCACATCCACCGCCACCTCGACCACCTCGTTGAGCGCGCAGTCCTCCACCCGCACCGGGCGCTTGCGGGCCATGGCCAGGAAGGTGCGCACGATCTTGGTGCAGCGCTCGGCGGCTTGGGCGATGCGGTCCACCCGGCGGCGAAGAGCCGGATCCTCCACCTTGTCCTGCAGCATGAGCGCGTAGCCCACGATGATGGAGAGCGGGTTGTTGAGCTCGTGCGAGACCCCGGCCAAGAGCTCGCCCAAGGCCGAGAGCTTCTCGTTCTGATGCGCGATCTCGCGCTGGCGCTCGAGCTCCTCCTGCATGGCGAGCTGCTCGGTGATGTCGCGGGTGGCCGAGACGATCACGTCCTCGCCGCGGAAATCCACCACCCGGGCCGAGGTGAGCCCGTGCATCACAGAGCCGTCGGCCCGGCGAAGGCGCACCGGATATTCCGTGAGCGCGCCGGTGACCTGCAGGGCTGCGAGATAGGCATCGCGGTCGCCGGGCGAGACGAAGAAGCCGGCGCTCGTGTCCGCATCGCCGAAGAGGGCGCGCGAGGCCTCGGGCATGTAGAGGATCTTGCCGTCCGAGACGCGGGTGACGAGGAAGGTGGTGGGCGAGCTCTCGACGATGGTGCGGACCAGCATGTCCGCCTCCGCCTCGGCGCGCTCGGCCCGGTGCTGTGCCGTGGTTTCGGTGAAGGTGACGAGAAAGCCGCCGAGGGAGGTTGCGTGGGTCGCGCGGGCCACGGTGCGCCCGTCGGCCAGGGTGAACTCCACATCCCGCCCCTCGGTGCGCGCGCTGGCCAGGATCTCCTCGGCGAAGCCTTCGGGCGTCTGGCCCTCGGGCAGGCGGTAGTGCCCGCCGGCCACCAGGCGGCGCTCGATCTCGCCCACCGGCTCGCCCGGGGTGGGCGGCGCCACCCGGGCGTGGAACATCTCGAGATAGCGGCGGTTGGCGAGCACGAAGCGGAACGTGGGGTCGAACAGCACGAGCCCCTCGTCGAGGGCCTGGAAAGCGTCGGTCAGGAGCTCGAGCGCGCGGGTGATCTCGTGCTCGTCCTGGGTGCTCTCTGTGGTGTCGAGCATGGCGCAGAGGGTGAGGATATGGCCTCCCAGCGCCACGCGCTTGGTGGCGCCCGCGGTCCAGAGCCTGCGCCCGTCCTGGGTTTGCACGAGGGCGTCGACGAAATCCACCCGCTGCGGCCCGCCCTCGCCCCGGGCGATCTGCTCCCGGTGATGCGGCATCAGGAACTGGTCGACGAGGGAGAGCCGCGCGTCGTCCGGCTCGGAGGAGGCGAAGAGCCGCCGCGCCTCATGGTTGGCGAAGGCGACCGCGCCCGTGCGCGCGTCCACCGCCCAGATCGCCATGGGGTTTTCCACCAGGAGCCGCCCGGCGAGCGCGTTGGCCGCGTCGCGCTGCGTGATGTCCACCGCGTGGTAGGTGCGCCCGCCATCCGGCCCGCGATGGGCCGAGAGGAGGCGCCAGCGCCCATCCGGCCCCAGCGCCTCGACCCCGCCGGCGCAGGAGGCCCAGGCGGCGCGGGCCTTCTCGCGCGAGCGGGGGTCGGAGGCGGGGTAGCCGCGGATCTCCTCGGCCGCGGCGAGGACGGCGGCGAGCGCCGCCATCTCGTCGGCCGGGGCGGCGTCGGGGGCCAGGTCCTCCCAGGCGGGGTTGGCGCCCAGCGCGCGGCCCGCGGCGTCGAAGGCGGCGCAGGCGGTCTCCGCAGCGGGCGCCCGCCCGGTCTCGATCATCCCCTGGCCCGAGCCTCGCGCCATCGCCCCGTCCCTCGTCCCCGTTCCCATGCGGCCGTCCCGCAGCTTAGCGGGCGCGTGTGTCCGCCCTGTGTCCGCCCTGTTTCCGCCGGCCCGCGGTCTGTATCTCTTGTGTATCAGCCACCGAGCCCGGCGCCATCCCGGCGGGACGGCCTCAGACCAGGCTGCGCGGGGTCTCGAAGGCCGCGAGCGCGAGCCCGCCCGCCGCCACGCTCTCCCACTCGCCGGAGAGGGTGAGGACGGCGAGCGCGCCCGGCGGCATCCCCATCGCCGCGGCGGGGCCGGAGAGCTGGGCGAGCGCGCCCTCGAGCCCCGGATTGTGGCCGAGCAGCAGCACCACCCCATGGTCCGGCGCGCTCCCCGCCGCGATCTCGGCGATCTCGGCGGGCTCGGCGCCATAAAGCGCCGGCGCGCGCTCGGGCTCCGGCGCATGGCCGAGGCCGCGGGCGAGGCCGGCATAGGTCTCCTCCGTGCGCCGGCTGTCGGAGATCACGGCGCGGGAGAGCCGCGCGCCCGTGGCCCCGAGCACCTCGGCGAGATAGGCGCCCATCAGCACCGCCGCGAGACGGCCCCGCCGGGTGAGCGGGCGCGCCCGGTCCGGCGTGCCGTTGGCCGCCTCGGTGTGGCGCATGAGAAGGAGCTGGCGCATCGGCGGGGTCCCTTCGGAGGCGCGCGCGCCGCGCCCCCGGCCCAGAAGGCCGCGGCGGCGGGTCCGCTGTCAAGCCGGCGCCGCCCCGGCGTCCTCCTCCAGCACCCGCCGCGCCACCCGGAAGCACTCGAGCGCGAGCGGAACCCCGGCATAGATCCCGACGATGTGGACCACCGCGCGGATCTCCTCGGCGCTCACGCCGTTGTTGAGCGCCCCGCGGCAATGGGTCTCCCACTCGGTCATGCGGCCGAGGGCGCCCAGCATCGCGAGGTTGATCATCGAGCGCGTCTTGGGGTCGATCGCGGGATCGCCCCAGCCGAAGCCCCAGCACCAGGCGGTCATGGCCTCCTGGAAGGGGCGGGTGAGCTCGTCGGCGTCGGCGAGGTTGGCCTCCACATAGGCGGCGCCCAGGGTCGCCTTGCGCTGGGCCAGGCCCCGCTCGAAGAGATCGTCGTCCACCATCCGTCTCCTTAGGTTGGGCCGCCGGGCGGGGGCACCAGGCGGTAGCTCTCGGGCGCGATCGCGCCGCTCCACCGCCAGGCCGCGAGGAGCGGCGTGCCGAGCGTGCGCACGGCGTGGACCGCGTGGGGCGCATGGTGGACCAGCTGGCCCGGCGGCGCGAGGGTCTCGGGCCGGCCGTCGCAGCTCCAGGCCGCCGTGCCGGCGAGGACGGCGTAGGTCTCCGCCGCCGCATGGGCGTGGGGCGGGTAGCGCGCGGCGGGGGCCTGCGCGAAGAGGCCGATGGCCGCGCGGTCGTCCTCGACCGGGAGGCCCCGGCCCACGAGGAGCGCAAGGGCGAAGGGCGCGCGCGCGGGCGGCGGGCCCATCGGCGCCGCGGGATCCCAGAGCGCCCATGGCAGGAGCGGCCGCGCGGCGGCGACGGCGGCCGCGGGGTCCGTCGCCGGGTTCCCGCCCGGCGGGGCGGCCTCGGCGA
>CAYXPI010000144.1:0-9769 GCA_964467005.1 uncultured Limibaculum sp.
AGCGCACCTTCTACGATCTCGGCAAGGTCGGCTATTGGGGCCCGCAGTCGAAGGACAGCGTGGATTTCCACTTCGACGAGAGCCGGGAGATCGCGCCCGCCCAGATGGCGGATTGGGAGGCGATGGCCGACCGCAAGCGCAAGGCCGAGGAGCGCAAAGCCGCGCTCAAGGACCAGGTGAAGGCGGCCAAGGCCGCGGCCCGCGCCAAGGCCTGCGGCGGCTCGGAAAGCCAGCTGAGCGAGGCGGAGCTCGCGGCTGCCGATCAGGCGGTGCATCGCGACCCCGACATCGCCGTGCCCAACCTCACCGGGCAGCATAGGATCCCGGCGAACTGTCCGAGCCGGCTCCCCGCCGAGTGATGGCCCTGATGGCGGCGGACGGCGCGGCGGCCGGGCCGGGCCGAAGGCCGGGGCGCGTCGGCCCCAACGCGATCACCCAGACGGCCGCAGCGCTCGAGGCCGAGGGGGGCCCCGCGCTCGCCCGCCAGGTGTTCGAGGCCGCGGGGCTGGCCGAGCTGCTCGACGCGCCCCCCGACGCGATGGTGCCCGAGAATGTGGCCGGGCGGCTCCACCGGGTGGTGGCGGCCTGCCTCCCGCCCGTCCAGGGGATGCGCATGGCCCTCTCGGCCGGGCGGCGCACGGCGGACTATCTCCTGGCCCACCGCATCCCGCTGCCGGCGCAGATCCTCCTCCGCGCGCTGCCCGCCTGGGCCGCCGCCCGCCTTCTCCTCATCGCCATTCGCAAGAACGCCTGGACCTTCGCCGGCTCGGGCCAGGTGACGACGCGGGCCGGGCGCGTCGCGGTGATCGAGATCGCGGCCAACCCCCTCGCCACCCCCGGCTGCCCCTGGCACGCGGCGGTGTTCGACCGGCTCTTCACGCTGTTGGTGAGCTCCGAGGCCACGGTGCGGGAAACCGCCTGCTGCGCCCGCGGCGCCCCCGCCTGCCGGTTCGAGATCGCCCTCCGTCGCCGCTGATCACACGGCGACGGCGTGGCGCGGCCCCCCCGCCGGTTGGGTCAGGTGCGCGTCGAAGGCCGCGGCGACGACGCGAACGGCGGGGCGCCCGCGCTCGGTGACCCGAAGCCGCCGCCCCCGGATCTCCACCAGCCCGTCCGCCACCAGCGGCGCGAGGCGCGCAAGCTCGGCATCGAGATGGTCGGGCGCGAAGCCCTCCCGCCGGCAGACGGCGCCGAGATCGGCGTCGAGATAGCACATGAGTTCGGAGATGAGCGCGCGGCGGAGCCGGTCTTCCGAAGTCACGGCCACCCCGCGCGCCGCGGGCAGCCCGCCGTGCCTCACCGCGCGGGCCCAGGCCCCGGTCTCCGCGATGTTCTGCCAGTAACCGCCGGGCACCGCGGAGATCGCGGTCGCCCCGAGGCCGATCACCGTGGCCATCGGATCGTCGGTGTACCCCTGGAAATTCCGCAGGAGCCGCCGTTCGGCCGCAGCTTGGGCGAGCCCGTCCTCGGGCCGCGCGAAATGGTCGAGCCCGATCCGCACATAGCCCGCCGCCACCAGGAGCTCGGCCGCCCGCTCGGCCTGGGCGAAGCGCTCGGCCGCGCCCGGCAGCGCCGCCTCCGGCAAGAGCCGCTGGCGCTTCGACATCCAGGGCACATGGGCGTAGCCGAAAAGCGCGATCCGCTGCGGCGCGAGGCGGAGCGTCGCCTCGATCGTGCGCGAGATCGTCTCGGCCGTCTGGTGGGGCAGTCCGTAAATCAGATCGAAGTTGATCGCGTGGATGCCGGCGGCGCGGAGGTCGCGCACCACGCGGGCCACCGTCTCCTCGGGCTGGATGCGGTTAACCGCCGCCTGCACCTTGGGGTCGAACTCCTGCACGCCGAGCGAGGCGCGGGAGGTGCCGAGGGCGGCCAGATCCTCGGCCATGCCTGGCTGAAACGTGCGGGGGTCGAGCTCGAAGGCGATCTCGCAACCGGGATCGAGCGCGAAGAGGGTGCGGAGCCGACCCATGATCCGGGCAAGGAGCGGCACGGGCAGGGAGGTGGGGGTGCCTCCGCCCCAATGGAGCCGCGCAACCCTCTGGCGCCGTCCGAGCTCGGCCGCCACGCGGGCGGCCTCCGCCTCCAGATCCGCGGCGTAGGCCTCGAGCGGCGCGGCGCGGCGGCCGAGCTTCATGTTGCAGGCGCAATACCAGCAGATCTCCCGGCAAAAGGGCACGTGGAGATAGAGGGAGAGCGCCTCCTCCGCCGGGAGGGCGGCGAGCCAGGCGGCCGCCTCGGCGGGGCCGACCCCGGGGCCGAACTGGGCGGCGGTGGGGTAGCTCGTGTAGCGGGGCGCGCGGCTTTCGGCGTGTTTGAGGAGTGCGGTGTCCATGGCGCGAGTAGAGCGCCCCGGCCCCGCCCGCGCTTTGATCGGGGTCAAGGGAGGGCGGGCGAGAGGCAGGCGGCCATGTCCTCGGCGAGGCTCTCCAGGAGCGCGGGGTAGAGCTCGGGGCCCGGGGCGTGACGCGCGCCGAGGGGGTCGAGCACGGAGATCCGGGCGTCGGTTCCCTCCACCAGCGTCTCGATAAGCGCCCGGCCGTGCTGCACCTCGGCGAAGACGCAGACGATGCCGGCCTCCCCCATCATCTGCCGGAGCTCCGAGATGCGCCGCGGGCCCGGGCGCACCGCCTCGCCCGAAGCGACCCGGGCCGCCGAGACGAGGCCGAAGCGCGCCTCGAAATACTGAAAGGCGTCGTGGAACACGAGGAAGGGCCGGTCCGAGACCCCGGCGAGCCGCTCGCGCACCCTCTGGGCGAGCCGCGAGAGCTCGGCCCGGGCCACGGCGGCGTTGGCCGCGTAGCGGGCCGCGCGCTCGGGATCGACCTCGGCGAGGGCCTCCGCGATGGCCGCGACCCAGGCCCCGGCGTTCTCTGGGTCGAGCCAAGCATGGGGGTCCACCCGCACCGGCGCGGTCGCGCGCCCGTCGGCCCCTCTCAAGCTCCGGAGCGCCACGCCCTCCACGGCGAGGAGATCGAGGCTCCGCGCCTCCGGCGCGAGGGTGGGCAGAGCGCGGGCCAGGAACGGCGTGAGCCCGCCGCCGATCCGCACGACAAGCTCGGCCTCGGCCAGCGCCCGCGCCTCCGACGGGCGGAGCGCGTGGTGATGCGGTGACACGGCGGCGGGGATGAGGAGACGCGGCGTCCCCACCCCCGCCATCACGCGGGCCACAAGGGCGTGCACGGGCGCGATGTCGGCCACCACGCGCGGCGGGGCGGTGGCCGCCGCGGCCCCAGTGGCGAGGGCGACGGCCAGAAGGCAGGCGAGCGCCCTCGCGGGGCGGGCGTGGCGGCGGCGCATCGACGGGGGCTCCGCTGGGGCATTGCATCGGTCGGCGCACCGAGATAGCCGTTACAGTGTAACCCGGCAAGGGAGCCTTCCACCATGTCATCCGCTGAGGTCGCGTCGCCGGCGGCCCTGCCCCCGTCCTCCGCCCTCGTCACGGTCGAGGGCCTGTCGGTCGCGTTTTCGGGGCGCACGGTGTTGGAGGCTGTGAGCCTTGCGCTCCACCCCGGCGAGATTGTGACCGTGGTGGGCCCCAACGGCTCGGGGAAGTCGACCCTCATCCGCGCCATCGTGGGCGCCGTGGGCGCGAGCCGGGGCCGGGTGGCGCGGCGGCCTGGGCTCCGCATCGGCTATGTGCCCCAGCGGCTTCGGGTCGACGCGACCATGCCGCTCAGCGTCGGCCGGTTTCTCTCCCTGCCGCGGCGGAGAGGGGCAGCGGAGGTGGCCGCGGCCCTCGCGCGCGTCGGGCTGCCGGAGATCGCGGGCCGGCAGGTCGCGGACCTCTCGGGCGGGCAGTTCCAGCGCGCGGCCCTGGCTCGCGCCCTCCTCGCCGAGCCCGACCTCCTCATCCTCGACGAACCGACCCAGGGCCTCGACCAGCCGGGCACCGCCGCGTTCTACCGGCTCATCGCCGAAACCCGGGCCCGCACCGGCTGCGCGGTGCTCCTGGTCAGCCACGACCTCCATGTGGTGATGAGCGCGTCGGATCGGGTGATCTGCCTCAACGGCCACATCTGTTGCGAGGGCTCGCCCGCCACCGTGTCCTCGGCGCCGGAGTATCGCGCGCTCTTCGGAACCGACACCGCCGGGGCCCTCGCGCTCTACCGCCACGCCCACGACCACCGGCACGACCCCGGCTCCGGCGCGCCCGCCGCCGCTCCGTGACGCTCCTCGACGACTTTCTGGTCCGCGCGGGCCTCGCCGGCCTCGGCACGGCGGTGGCCTGCGGACCGCTCGGCTGCTTCGTCGTCTGGCGGCGGATGGCCTATTTCGGCGACGCGACGGCCCATGGCGCGATCCTTGGGGTGGCGCTGGCGCTCGCCCTCGCGCTGCCCGTGGCGGCCGGCGTGGCGGTCGCCGCGCTCGCCATGGCGCTCGGCGTCGCGGCGATGACGGGGCGGCGACTGCCGGTGGACACCGCGCTCGGCGTCGCAGCTCATGGCGGCCTCGCCGCGGGGCTCGTGGCGGTGGCCCTCGCCGCGCCCGGGGCGGTGGACCTCGAAAGCTACCTGTTCGGCGAGATCCTGGCGGTCGGGCGGGCGGACCTCGCGGTGATCTGGGCCGGCGCGCTCGCGATCCTCGGCCTCATCGCCTGGCGCTGGTCGGCGCTTCTGGCCGCAACGCTCGACCCCGAGCTCGCCGCAGCGTCCGGGATCGACGCCAAGGCCGCCGAGCGCTGGCTGATGGTGGGCCTCGCCCTCGCCGTGGTGGTGGCGCTCAAAAGCGTGGGCGCGCTCCTTGTCACCGCCATGCTGATCGTGCCGGCCGCCGCGGCCCGGCCGCTCGCGCGCACGCCGGAGGAAATGGCGGTGGGCGCGGTGCTCCTCGGCGGCCTCGCGGTTCTGGGCGGCCTCCAGGGCTCGCTCTGGGCCGACACGCCGACGGGCCCCAGCATCGTCGTCGCCGCGGTCGTGCTCTTCGCGCTCACCCATCTCCTCGCCCGCCGCTGAGGCCTTGCCCGTGGCCGGCGCAGGTGCTCTCCTAACGACAGGAGGTGCGCCATGGCCAAACCCTGCATCATCTGCGTCGCGATCACCGGATCCGTGCCCACGAAGGCGGACAACCCGGCGGTGCCCATCACCGTGGAGGAGCAGGTGACCTCGACGCGCGAAGCCTTTGAGGCGGGCGCGGCGCTCGCCCATCTCCATGTGCGCAACGACGACGGCACGCCCTCGTCCGACCCTGAGAAATTCGCACGGCTGAAGGCGGGGATCGAGGCCGCCTGCCCCGGCATGATCATCCAGTTCTCCACCGGCGGGCGCTCGGGTTCCGGTCGCGCCCGGGGCGGCATGCTGCCCTTGAGGCCCGACATGGCCTCGCTCACCGTGGGCTCCAACAACTTCCCCACCCGCGTCTACGAGAACCCACCCGATCTCGTGGACTGGCTGGCCGAGGAGATGCGGACCCACGCGATCAAGCCCGAGATCGAGGCCTTCGACCTCTCCCACATCTTCCAGGCGGCCAAGATGGCGGGCGACGGGCGGCTGGCCGAGCCGCTCTATGTGCAGTTCGTGATGGGCGTGAAGAACGCGATGCCGGCGGACCGCGCGGTGTTCGACTTCTATGTGGCCACGCTCAAGCGCCTGGCACCGGAGGCCGAATGGTGCGGGGCCGGCATCGGGCGCCATCAGATCGAGATCAACCGCTGGTGCCTCGAGATGGGGGGGCATCTGCGCACCGGGCTCGAGGACAATATCCGGATGGACCGGGAGACGCTGGCCCCCTCCAACGCGGCGCTGGTGGCGCGGGCGGCCGATCTCTGCCGCGAGGCCGGGCGCCCGGTGGCGGGACCGGCCGAGGCGCGGGCGCTCCTCGGCCTCCGGGCCTAACCGCTGGCGGCGATGGCGTCGATCTCGGCCAGGAGTTCGGGCGCGACCGCAATCCCCTCGGCGGCGGCGCGGGCGCGCCCCTCGAGGCGCTTGGTGCCGGGCAGCCGCACGCCCTCCTCCGCGAGCATCCTGGCCAGCAGCCGCTCCAACCGGTCCGCCCAGCCGGGCGAGAGATCGGGGTCGACGGCGATGAGAAGCTGGCCCACCGCGGGCGGCGCCCCCTCGGCCGAGAAGAAGGTGGTGGCCTCGAAGGAGAGGCTGGGCCCCGCGAGCGCGCCCGCCAGCACCTCGACCATGAGCGCGAGCGCCGAGCCCTTCGCCTCGCCAGCTGGGAGGAGCGTGCCGCCGAGCGCTGCCTCGGCATCGGTGGTCGGGGCGCCGTCCGCGTCCACCGCCCAGCCCTCGGGGATCGCGCGCCCGGCCTTGGCCGCGGCCATCACCTTGCCGCGGGCGACCTTGGTGAGCGAGAGGTCGATCACCAGCGGCGGCGCATCCGCGCGCGGCGCGGCGAAGGCGATGGGGTTCGTGCCGAAGAGCGGGCGGCGCCCGCCCCAGGCGGCCATGGAGGGCGGCGAGTTGGCGACCATAAGCGCCACGAGCCCCCGATCCGCCAGGGCCTCGACCTGAAGCCCCAGCGCCCCGCAATGGCCCGAGCGGGAGATCGCCGCCACGGCCACGCCCTGGGCGCGGGCGGCCTCCTCCAGCGCCGTACGGGCGAGATCGAGCGCGGGATAGGCGAAGCCGAGCGCCGCATCCACCGCCACATAGCCCGGCCGCGGACGGGTGAGCCTGGGCTCGGCCCGCCCCTCAACCTTGCCGGAGCGGGCTGCCGCCGCATAAGACGCCACGCGCATGAGCCCGTGGCCCGCCTGCCCGTCGATTTGGGCGGCCACCAGCGCCTTTGCGACCGCCCGGGCCTGAGCCTCGCCCGTGTCGCAGGCCCGGAGCGCCCGGACGACGCGCGCCTCGGCCTCGGCCGGCGAGAGCCTCACGCCGAGCGGTAGAGCTTGGTCATCGAGAACTCCCGATGCCCCAGCGCCTCCGCCGCGGTGGCGCGGCCGTTCGCCGTGCGGATGATCATCTCGATGAGCGCATCGCCCGCCGCCTCGATGGTCATCTCGCGGGTGAGAATGCCGGTCACGTCGAGGTCGATGTGCTCGGACATGGTGCGGAGCGTGCGCGGGTTTCCGGAGATCTTGATCACCGGCACAATGGGGTTGCCCACCACATTGCCCTGGCCCGTCGGGAAGGTGTGGATCACATAGCCCGCCGCCGCCATCAGCGTGACGCACTCCGCCGCGGCCGAGGAGGTGTCCATGAAGTAGAGGCCCGGGCCCTTCTCCGGCGCCTCGGCGGGGCCGAGCGCGTCGATATAGGTGGCCGAGCGCCCGATCTTCTCGAGATTGCCGAGCGCCTTCTCCTCGATGGTCGAGAGCCCGCCCTCGATGTTGCCCTTGGTGGGCTGGCTGTCCGAGAGATCCGAGGTCTTGTGCGCTTCGATCACGTCGTCCTGATAGGCTTGGAAGATCTTCATGAACTTCTCGCCCGCCTCGGGCGTGGCGGCGCGCTTGGCGCAGATGTGTTCCGCCCCGGTGATCTCCGAAGTCTCGCCGAAACAGCCGGTGAGGCCCTGGGGGATGAGCTTGTCGTACATGTTGCCGACGGTGGGGCAGGAGGCGAGGCCGGTCGTCGTGTCGCTCTCGCCGCATTTCGTCGAGACCCAAAGCTCGTTGAGCGCGCAGGGCTCTTTCTGGAGCTCCGTCGCCCAGTGCACGAACTCCTTGGCCTTCCAGGAGGCCGCGCGGATGGTCTCGAGATCGCCGTTCTGCTCGATCGAGAAGGAGGCCACCGGCTTGCCGGTCTTGGCGATGCCGTCGGCCACGATCGTGGTCCAGCCGGGCTCGATCCCGATGACCACGCAGGCGGCGACGGTGGCGACGGCGCCCGCGCCGATGATCGTGCGGAAATGGAGCTCGAGATCCTCGCCGAACTGGAGCCGGCCATAGGAGTGCGGGATGGCGATCGTGCCCTGGATGAGGCGGGCCACGCCCTCGGCCGCGGCGTTCGAGATGTCGTCCACCGGCAGGATGAGCACATGGTTGCGCACGCCCACGCGGCCGTTCTCCCGGCGCCAAGCGTTCACCGTGATGTTCGTTGCGTCAAAAGCCATGGAGGTCTCCTTTTGAGTTAGAGGGGTGGGCCGACAACGGCGATACCGTAGCGGGCCGCGATCTCGGCCAGGCGCGCCGGGTCGCTGCCGGGGCCCAGCCCCTCGGCCTCGACCGCGCAGAAGAAGCCCGCGCCATGGCCCGGCGAGAGCAGGATGAGAACGCGCGCCGGCCCGGGCCCGAGACCCTTGAAAGCGTGAGGCGCGACGGGGGGTATGAGCACGCTGCGGCCGGGGCCGGCCTCGGCCTCCACCCCGTCGCAGGCGAAGCGCACCCGCCCGGAGAGGACGGTGCAGAGCTCGCGCTCCGTCTCGTGGATGTCGAGCGGCGGGCCGGCGCCTTCCGGGATCTCCTCCTCGAAGAGCGCGAAGGCCCCGCCGCTGGGCGCAAGTCGATCCGAAACCACCGCGCGAGGCCGAAGGCGCGGTTCGCCGCCCCCTCGCCGGGTCCGTGCACGATGGGCCCCGCCACGGCGCTCACCAGCGTTTGGTCTTGAGATTGTGGGTGTGGAGGTGCTCACCCTCCCCGACGGCGGCGACGATCTTGCCGATGTCCTCGCCGTATTTGACCGCGGTGTCGCCCGGGCTGAGATCGGCGAGCGCCACCTTGTGGCCGATCGGGATGTCGTGCTTCGCGGTCAGGCGAAAGTCGGAGTTGTCCTCGGTCACCACACAGAGCATCTCGGTGCCGGCGGTCAGCCCTTCGACCACGACGACCCCGCAATTGTCCGACCTGTGGTGCACGAGAAGATGCGGCGCGGCCATCTCGAATCCCTCCCTGTTTTGGATTGCTATATCTTATATCTTATATAACAATCCGCGCAAGGCAGGAGTGCCCATGACCGAGCCCAAGCTGACCGCGGAGCCGCTCTATCGCCGGGCCGAGAGCGCCATGATCGACCGCATCGCGCGCGGGATGTGGCCGCCCGGCACCCGGCTGCCCAACGAGACCGAGCTTGCGCGGGAGTTCGGCGTCTCCCAGGGCACGCTGCGCAAGGCGCTGGCCGCGCTCGAGGCCCGCGGCCTCCTGGCCCGCGCGCCGGGCCGAGGCACCACGGTGGCCCGCACCACCGACGAGAGCGCGCTCTACGCCTTCTTTCGCCTCCGCGACGGGCAAGGCCGGCCCATCATCCCGGAGCCGATGGCGGAGGCGGTGGAGACCGGGCCACCGGACGCCGCAGAAGCCGCGCTCTTCGGCTCGGGGCCGGTGCTGCGCATCCGGCGCCTGCGCGGCCATGCAGGGCGGCCGCTCGCGATCGAGCGCATGGCGCTTGCGGCCGAGCGAATGCCGGGGCTCGCCGATGCCGGGCCCCTGCCCAACTCGCTCTACCCCCATTACGAGGCGGCCTACGGGATCTCGGTCGCCACCGCGCGGGACGATCTCCAGGCCGTGGCGGCCGGGCCTGCGGAGGCCGAGGCGCTCGATCTGGCCCCCGGCGCGCCGCTCCTCCTTGCCACCCGGATCGCACGCGATCTCACCGGCCGGCCGGTCGAGCTCCGGCGGAGCGCCTTCCGAACCGACGCCGCGGTGTATCGGGTCGCGCTCTCGAAGTGACCGTCGCAGGCCCGGAGCCTCAATTTTCAGGGATCTGCCGCGCGCTCAGCCCGGTTTCCCCTTGCTCGCGCGCCGAGCCCATGTTTCGCTCGGCACACAACAACCACAAACCTGACAGGGTTGGGAGAACTTTTATGTCCAAGCTCATGATGACGAACCGTTCGCTGCATCCGATGGCTGAGCAATTCGTCGAGACCCTCAAGCGCGGCGAGATGA
>CAYXPI010000145.1:0-9518 GCA_964467005.1 uncultured Limibaculum sp.
CCGTGGACGTGGTTGCGCCCCGGTGGCGGCCCTGGGGCCTTGTCGGGGGCCGGCGCGTGAGCCGCGCCGGGCGCCGGCGGCGCGAAGGGGCGGGCGGCGGCGGGCGGCTCGGGCTCTGCGTCGGGTTGCGGCGGGTCGAGGGGCGCGGCCGGCGCCGGGGCCTCGGGCGTCGTCACCGGGGCAACATCGGACTCGGCGGGGTCGGCCTCCAGAACGGCCTCCGCGGGCTCGGTGTCCGGCAGGTCGATGGGCGGGTCGTCCGCCACCCGCGCGAAGCTCTCCTCCGGGGCCGGGTCGGGCTCCGGCGCCTCGAGGGACACGGGCTCGGGGATGGCTTCGGGCAGAGGCTCCGCCGGCCGCTCGGCGACCGGGACCTCCGGCGGCTCCTCGGGCAGGAAGGCCGCGGCGGCCGGCGTCTCCGCGGCCTCCGGCGGCGCGGCGCGGCGCGTGACGAGGAGGGCCGGGGTCGCCTCGAGCGCATCCGGCGCGAGATCGAGCTTGCGCGCGGCCTCGGCGAGCATCTCCGCCACCGTCTCCTCCTCGAGCGCGAAGCGGGCGCCCGCGAGCTCGGGCGTCTCCTCCACGAGGCGCTGGACGAAACGCAGGATCTGCTTGACCGGCTGGACCGGGTTGTCGAACCCCTCGGCGGAAATCGCAAACTCCCCGACCCGCAGGTCGATCCGCTTGGTCGGCTCCGGCATGCTTCCCCCTCGAGCGCAATATGCTAGTGCAACCCCTTGGCGGAGCGTCGCCGATTTGCCGCTGCCGGTCAAGGCGGCGGCCCGGGGGCGGAGAGCGGGGAGGCCGGGGACACAGGCATGACGATCGGCTTCGAACGGCCGGTGACGCTGGTGGGCGCCGGCCCGGTCCGCGCCGGCGATCTGGCCCGGGCCCGGGCGCTCGCGCCGCATCTCGTGGCCGCCGATGGCGGGGCGGACCGTCTGGCCGCGCTGGGCGCGGTGCCCGAGCTCGTGGTGGGCGACATGGATTCGGTCGCCGATCTCGCCGCCTGGGAGGCGCGCGGCGTGCGCACCCTGCCCTTGGCGGAGCAGGACACCACGGATTTCGAGAAATGCCTCTACGCGACCGCGGCGCCCCTCTATGTGGCGCTCGGCTTCACCGGGGGGCGCGTGGACCACACGCTGGCGGTGTTCCACAGCCTCCTCGCCCGGCCGGACAAGCGGGTGGTGGTGCTGGGCGAGGCCGACGCGATGGCCGCGATCCCGGCGGGCGCGGTGCTCGAGATCGCCGTGGGGGCGGGCGCGCGGGTGTCGGTCTTTCCCTTGCTCGAGACGACGGGTGCGGTGTCCGAGGGGCTTCGCTGGCCGGTGAAGGGGCTCACCCTGGCGCCGGGCCGGCAATCGGGCACCTCGAACCGGGCGGAGGCGGATCGGGTGCGCCTCGGCTTCGACCGGCCGGGGGCGCTCCTCCTCCTCGAGCCCGAGGCCTTCGAGGCGCTGGTCAGGGCCCTCGACCCGAGCTGACACGGAAACGTCGCGCAATCGTCGGAAACCTTTAAGCATCTTGGGAGACGGTAAGGTGGTTGGTCCGTCTCGGGAGCCTCGCCATGCGCCGTCTGCCCATCGCCCTCGCCGCCCTTCCCCTCCTCCTCGCCGCGCCCGCCCTCGCGCAGGACGCGAGCGCCACGCCCGAGGAGGCCGCCTCCGTCGTCGCGGCCGAAACCGGGGTGGAGACCGGAGTGGAGACCGGGGTGGAGACCGGGGCCGAGGTCGACGCGACCGATCCGGCGAAGGAGGCCCTCGAGGCGGGCATGAGCGAGACGGCCTGGACCGCGCCCGAGAAGCCGCTCTCGGCGGTTCTCCAGATCGCCGACGAGTCGCGCATCCAGGGCGACCATCTCGCCAGCAGCTGGATCGGGCAGCCGGTGTACTCCCAGCAGGACAACGAAATCGGCACGATCCAGGATCTCATGCTCGGCACGCCGCGGCGGGTGGCGGCCTTCCTCATCCGCATCCCCGAGGGCGCGCTGGGCCTCGGGGGCAAGACGATCATCGTGCCCGCCCGCTATCTCCGCCCGGCGCGCGACGAAGACGGCGCCCTCCGGCCGACCCTCGAGATCGGCGACCGGGAGCTCAAGACCGTGATCGAGGCGCGGCTGGACTGAGGCTCAGCAGTCCGGCACGTTGACGGCGAGGCCTCCCAGGGAGGTCTCCTTGTACTTCTCGTTCATGTCGCGGCCGGTGTCGCGGAGCGTCTTGATGCAGGCGTCGAGGGAGACGATGTGGCCCCCGTCGCCCCGGAGCGCGAGGGAGGCCGCCGACACCGCCTTGATCGCGCCGAGGCCGTTCCTCTCGATGCAGGGCACCTGGACAAGGCCCTTCACGGGGTCGCAGGTCATGCCGAGATGGTGCTCGAGCGCGATTTCCGCCGCGTTTTCCACCTGCTCTGGGCTCCCGCCCAGCGCCGCGCAGAGGCCCGCCGCCGCCATGGCCGAGGCCGAGCCCACCTCCGCCTGGCAGCCGCATTCCGCGCCCGAGATCGAGGCGTTGTGCTTCACGAGCCCACCGATCGCGGCGCCGGTGAGGAGCATGATGCGCTGGCCCTCGCGGGTCGCGCCCACCATGTGGTCTTGGTAATAGCGGAGCACCGCGGGGAAGACGCCCGCCGCCCCGTTCGTCGGCGAGGTCACGACCTGCCCGCCGGCGGCGTTTTCCTCGTTCACCGCCATCGCATAGGCCGAAAGCCAGTCGTTGCCGATATGGGGCGGCTGGAGGTTCCGCCCGCGCTCGGCCTGGAGCTGCTCGTGGATGCGCTTGGCCCGGCGGCGCACCTGGAGCCCGCCCGGCAGGATGCCCTCGGTGGCGAGGCCCCGGTCCATGCAGCCCATCATCACCTCGACGATCCGGTCGATCCCGCGGTCGATCTCGGCGCGGGGGCGGCGGGTCTCCTCGTTGGCGCGCTTCATCTCGGCGATGGAGAGGCCGGAGCGGGCGGCCATCTCGAGCATCTCGGCGCCGGTGGAGAAGGGGAAGGGCACATCGGTCTGCCCGTCGACCGCGCGGAGCCGGGGGTCGGCCGTCATCTCCGCCTCGGTGAGGACGAAGCCGCCGCCGACGGAATAGTAGGTCTCGCGCTGGTGGAGATTGCCCTCGGCGTCCCGCGCCTCGATCGCCAGCGCGTTGGCGTGGAGGGGGAGCGCGGGGCCGTAGTCGAAGACGAGATCGGCCTCCGGGTCGAAGGCCAGGCGGCCGAGGCCCGCCACCTCCACCTCACGGGTCTCGGCGATGCGGGCGAGCGCGGCCTCGGCGGCGGCGGCGTCGAGCGACGCGGGCTCGAAGCCGGCGAGGCCCAAGATCACCGCCCGGTCGGTCGCGTGCCCCTTGCCGGTGAAGGCGAGGCTGCCATGGAGGCGGACCGAGAGCCGCACGGCCTCGCCCGCGCCGGGGATCCGCTCGCCGCCCCGCAGGAGCTCGAGAAACCGCGCCGCCGCCACCATCGGCCCCATGGTGTGCGAGCTTGACGGTCCGATGCCGATCTTGAAGATGTCGAACAGGCTCAGGAACATGGTGCCTCCGGGCATTCGGACGCATCGGGGGGAGACGGGTGCCGACCACCGACGACAGACTGTCCGACGTCTATGGTGCCGACAGTCCCGAGGCAATCCAAGGGATCTACGACGATTGGGCGGCGCGCTACGACGCGGAGAACCTGGCCAACGGCTTCGTGCTGCCCGGGATCGCCGCGGGCTTTGCCGCCCGGCATGTGGCGCGCGGGGCGGGGCCGGTCTTCGAGGCCGCCTGCGGCACGGGGCTCGTGGGCTATCACCTCGCGCGTCTGGGGATCGGGCCGCGGGTGGGTGTGGATCTTGCTACCGAGATGCTCGCCGCCGCCGCGCGCCGCGGGGTGTATGAGCGGCTCTACACCCACGAACTCGGCACGCCCCTGCCCGAGGCGGCGGGAGCCTATGCCGGGGCGATCTGCGTGGGCGCCTTCGGGCCGGGGCACGCGCCGCCCACCACGCTCGACGAGCTCGCGCGGGTGACCCGCCCCGGGGGCCGGGTGATCTTCAACGTGATCGAGGGCTCGTATGTCGCGCAAGGCTTTGCCGCGAAGATGTCGGCGCTCACCGAGGCCGGGGCCTGGCACGAGGTAGAGCGCTCGGACGCCTTCCAGCCCTTTCTCTTCATCGAGCCCGAGCTTCTCGTGCGGGTCTTCGTCTTCGAGGTGCTCTGATGGCCGATCCGGGCAAGCGCGCGGCCGCACTCGCGGCGCTCGATCTCGTGGAGCCGGGGATGCGGCTCGGCCTCGGCACGGGATCGACCGCGGCGCTCTTCGTCGAGGCCTTGGGCGCGGCGGTGGCGGAGGGGCTCGACGTGCTCGGCGTGCCCACCTCCTCGGCCACGCGCGCGCAGGCGGAGGGCCTCGGCATCCCGCTCTCGACGCTGGAGGCGACGCCGGAGCTCGACCTCACGGTCGACGGGGCGGACGAGATCGGCCCGGGCCTTGCGCTCATCAAGGGCGGCGGGGGCGCGCTTCTCCAAGAGAAGCTGGTGGCCGTGGCGTCGTCGCGGATGGTGGTGATCGCCGACGCGTCGAAGGACGTGGCGGAGCTCGGGGCGTTTCCCTTGCCCGTCGAGATCGTGCGCTTCGGCGGGGCGGGCACGGCGGCGCGGGTGGCTGCGGCGGCGGGCGCCCCGCCCACGCTTCGGATGCGGGACGGCGCGCCCTTTGTCACCGACGAGGGCCACCACATCCTCGACCTCGCCTGCGGGGCCATCGCGGACCCGGGCGCCCTCCACACCCGGCTGAAAGCGCTCACCGGGGTGGTGGACACCGGGCTCTTCCTCGGCCTCGCCACGGAGGCGTTCGTCGGCCTGCCGGATGGCGGCCTGCGCCGGCTCGGGCCCTGATCGCGTGATCGGGGGTTGAGCGCGCCGGTCCCCGCGTCCTATCTGGGAGAGCTCAGCAAGGGGGAGGCGCCCATGGCGGACTTCGATTACGACCTCTTCGTCATCGGCGGCGGCTCGGGCGGCGTGCGGGCCGCGCGAATGTCGGCCCAGGCGGGCGGCCGGGTGGCGGTGGCGGAGGAGTTTCGCTATGGCGGCACCTGCGTGATCCGCGGCTGCGTTCCGAAGAAGCTCCTGGTCTACGCCTCGCAGTTTTCGGAGGCGTTCCACGACGCCCAGGGCTTTGGCTGGAGCGTGGGCGCGACGGCCTTCGACTGGCCCAGGCTCATCGCGGCGAAGGACGCGGAGATCACGCGGCTCGAGGGGATCTATGTCCGCAATCTCGACACGGCGGGCGTGGAGGTCTTCCGGACGCGCGCCACGGTGGTGGATCCTCACACGGTGCGCCTCGCGGGCCAGGACCGGGAGGTGACCGCCAAGCACATCCTCGTGGCCACCGGGGGCACCCCCTTCGTGCCGGAGATCCCCGGCCGGGAGCACGCGATCACGTCGAACGAGATCTTCGACCTCCCCGCGCTTCCCCAGCGGGTGGTGATCGTGGGCGGCGGCTACATCGCCTGCGAGTTCGCGGGCATTCTCAACGGCCTCGGCGCGGCGGTCACGCAGGTGTATCGGGGGGCGCAGATCCTGCGCGGCTTCGACGACGAGGTGCGCGACCATGTGGCCGCCGAGATGCGCGCCCGGGGGGTCGAGATCCTGACCGAGACGGATGTGACCGAGATCCGGCCCGGTGCCGCGGGCTACGAGGTCGCCCTCTCCACGGGCGAGGTGCGGGCGGCGGACCGGGTGCTTTACGCCACGGGCCGGGTGCCCAACACGGCGGGGCTCGGGCTCGAGGCGGCGGGCGTGCGGCTGACGCGCACGGGCGCGGTCGAGGTCGATGCCTATTCGCAAAGCTCGGTGCCCTCGATCTACGCCGTGGGGGACGTGACCGACCGGCTCGCCCTCACCCCTGTGGCGATTCGCGAGGGCGCGGCCTTCGCCGAGACGGTGTTTGCCGCCCGCCCCACCCGGGCGGACCACACGCTCGTGCCCACGGCGGTGTTCACGCAGCCGGAGATCGGCACGGTGGGGATGACGGAGGCAGAGGCGCGGGCCACGGGTGAGATCGAGGTCTACCGCGCGGCCTTCCGCCCGATGCAGACGATCCTGGCCGGGCGCGAGGAGCGGATGCTGATGAAGCTCCTCGTCTCGGCGGAGAGCCGGCGGGTTCTCGGCGTGCACATCGTGGGCCATGGCGCGGGGGAGATGATCCAGCTCGCGGGGGTGGCGGTGAAGATGGGCGCCACCAAGGAGGATTTCGACCGGACGGTCGCGGTGCATCCCACGGCCGCGGAGGAGCTCGTGACCATGAAGACCCCGGTCGGCGCCTCGCCGATCAAGCTGGCCGAGGTGGCGGTGGCCCCGCCCGCCTCCTGATCCCGGGGCCCGCCCGCGGCCCCACGGCACAGCCCGCAGGCTTGAAGCCCGGGGCGCGCGTCCCACCTGACAGTCAGGATGGTGCCCGGTGCACGTCACCTGCTATGACATCGGGATGAGACGGATCGCGAGCGCGACCGCGGGCCCGATCGGGAGTTTGGAGAGATCATGCCTTTCAACAGCAACAACGGCGGCGGCCCCTGGGGCGGCGGCGGCGGAAACCGCGGCGGAGGCGGCCGCAATCCGTGGGGCGGCGGGCCCTCCGGCGGTGGGGGCGGCGGCGGCGGTGGGGGCCAGGGCCCCGACCTCGACGATCTGATCCGCAAGGGGCGCGAGCAGCTCCGGGTGATTCTGGGCGGCCGCGGCGGCGGGATCGGCGGCGGCGGCGGAGGTCCACAGACGCCGTCTTGGCTCAACAAAGCTCTGCCCATCGGCATTCCAGTGGCGGTGGCGCTGGTCTGGGCGTTCAGCTCGTTCTACCGGGTCGACACCTCGGAGCAGTCCGTCGAGCTCTTCTTCGGCGAGTACTACGCGACCAAGGGCGAGGGTCTCAACTTCGCGCCGTGGCCGTTCATCACCTACGAGATCCTGCCGGTCACCCGCGAGAACACGGTGAACATCGGCCTGGGCAGCCAGGCGGCCCGCGGCGGGCGGAGCGAACAGGGGCTCATGCTGACGGGCGACGAAAACATCGTCGACATCGGCTTCCAGGTGGTGTGGAACATTCGCCGGCCGGAGGACTTTCTGTTCAACCTGGCCGAAGCCGAGCAGACGATCCGCGCGGTGTCGGAATCTGCCATGCGCGAGGTGATCGGCCAACGCGAGCTCAAGCCCATCCTCAACCGGGACCGCGCGCAGATCGCCGACCAGGTGATGCTGCTCATCCAGTCGACGATGGACAGCTACTCCTCGGGCGTGAACATCATCCGCGTCAACTTCGAGGAGGCCGATCCGCCGGAGCAGGTGATTGACGCCTTCCGCGACGTGCAGGCGGCCGCGCAGGACCGCGACACCGCCGAGAAGCGGGCCGAGGCCTTCGCCAACCAGACGCTGGCCGAGGCGCGCGGTAAAGTGGCGCAGATCCTCCAGGACGCCGAGGCCTACCGCGCCCAGGTGGTCAACGACGCGAAGGGTGAGGCCGCGCGCTTTGTCTCGATCTACGAGGAGTATGCGGCGGCGCCCGAGGTGACCCGCAAGCGCATGTTCCTGGAGACGATGGAAAAGGTGCTCGGCGATGTCGACAAAGTGATCATCGACCAGAATGTGGGCGGTGGCGGCGGCGGTAATGGCGTGGTGCCCTATCTGCCGCTCAATGACCTTCGGCGGCAGACCAGCCGCGGCGACACGACGGGGAGCAACTGATGCGCAAGCTGCCGATCATTCTGGGCGCGGTCGCGATCGTTCTCGTGACGGTGCTGTCCTCGATCTTCATCGTCGACGAACGCCAGCAGGCGCTGGTGCTTCAGTTCGGCGAGGTGAAGCGCGAGATCCGTGGCCTCGTCTCCACCTCCGCGGAGATCGCGGCGGACAGCGAGGCGGCGCGGGAGCGGCCCGAGCAAAAGCTCGACGATGTGAGCTACGAGAGCGGGCCGGGCCTCTACTTCAAACTGCCGATCATCCAGGACGTCGTCTACTACGACGACCGTATCCTCGCGATCGACACAGCCCCCCTCGAAGTGATCACGATCGACGACCGTCGGCTGGTGGTGGACGCCTTCGCCCGCTGGCGGATCCGCGAGCCGGTGGCCTTCCGCCGCGCGGTGCAGAGCGAGTTCCAGGCCCGGGACCGGCTCGAATCGGTGATGAACGCGGCGCTGCGTGAGGTGCTGGGCTCGGTGCCGTCGGACGCGGTGCTCTCGCCCGAGCGGACCGAGCTCATGCGGCGGATCACCGAAGGCGCGCGGGAGCAGGCGTTGGATCTCGGTGTGCTGATCATCGATGTGCGCATCAAGCGGGCGGATCTGCCGGAGCAGAACCTCCAGGCGACCTATGAGCGCATGAAGGCCGAGCGCGAGCGTGAGGCGGCGGACGAGCGGGCCCGCGGCCAGGAGCGGGCGCAGGAGGTGCGGGCGACCGCCGAGCGCGAGGCGGTGGAGCTCGTCTCCGACGCGCAGCGCCAGTCGGAGGAGATCCGCGGTGAGGCCGACGCCCAGCGGAACCGGATCTACGCCGACGCCTTCGGCCGGGACGCGGAGTTCTTCGCCTTCTTCCGCTCGCTGCGGGCCTATGAGCGGTCTCTGCAAGGGCAGAACTCGACGCTGGTGATCTCGCCGGATGGCGAGTTCTTCGAGTACCTCAAGAGCGACGGCGCCGTCGGCGCGACCATCGCCGAGCCGCCGCTCGCGCAGCAGTGAGCACGACGCCGCTTCTCGATCTGGCGGCCGCGGCGGCTCTCGTTCTGGTGATCGAGGGCCTCGCGGTTTCGCTGTTCTCCTCGCGGATCGAGGGGCTCTTGGAGCGGCTGCAAGGCCTCGACCCGGAGCAGGTCCGGTGGGGCGGACTGGCCATGGCGGTTTGCGGCGCGCTCGTTTATTTTCTCGTGCGGGGGTGACCCGCATCGCCGGCGTCGCGGCCCGCGCCCGGCATCCCAACTCGGAGATGGAGAGATGACGCCTCAAATGTCCCGCTTTCGCCCACAGCGTGCCGCCCTCTCGCCTGCCCGTCTGCTGGCGGCGCTTCTGATCGCGGCGGTCGGGGCTGTGGCCGCGGCGCCCGCCGAGGCGCGGGACGCGCCCGGCAGCTTCGCCGATCTCGCCGAGAGGCTGAGCCCCGCGGTGGTCAACATCTCGGCGGTTCAGAATGTCGAACAGCCCGAGGTCGACGCCCTTCCGGAGGGCCCGTTCAACGACCTCTTCCGCGACTTTTTCGACCGCGGCCAGCGGCAGGGCCGGCGGGAGAACTCCCTCGGTTCGGGCTTCGTGATCTCGGCGGACGGCTTCGTGGTGACGAACAATCACGTGATCCGCGAGGCCGACGAGGTGAAGGTGAACTTCCCCGATGGCAGCTCGTTCGACGCCGAGGTGATCGGCACCGACGACAAGACCGATCTCGCCCTCCTCAAGATCGTGGCCGACGCGCCGATCCCGTTCGTCGAGTTCGGCGACAGCAACGCCGCGCGGGTGGGCGACTGGGTGCTGGCCATCGGCAACCCCTTCGGCCTCGGCGGCTCGG
>CAYXPI010000146.1:0-9265 GCA_964467005.1 uncultured Limibaculum sp.
GTAATGGCGCTCGAGCTTCGTCACGATCCGCAGCGCCTGGGCGTTGTGGGCGTACCCGCCATAGTGCGCCATCGCCGCGTCCAGCGCCTCCTCCCCGGTGTGGCCGAAGGGTGTGTGGCCGAGATCATGCGCCAGCGCCACCGCCTCCGCCAGGTCCTCGTGCAGCCGAAACCGCCGGGCGATGGTGCGCGCGATCTGCGCCACCTCGATCGAATGCGTGAGCCGCGTGCGGTAGTAATCCCCCTCATGCTCCACGATGACCTGGGTCTTGTGCTTGAGGCGCCGAAAGGCGGAGGCGTGGATGATCCGGTCCCGGTCGCGCTGGAAGAGCGAGCGGTGCGCGCTTTCGGGCTCGGGATGGGCGCGGCCGCGGCTGAGGCTCGTGCGCGCGGCGAAGGGGGCGAGCTGGCTCTCGTCCATCCGCGATGCTCCCGGCCTCTTGTCTCGCCCGTGCCAGTCGATACATGCTGTGGATGTGCGGTCAAGCGAGGAGAGATCGGCCATGGATCTGGCGCTTCCTGTGACGGTGAGCGAGCGCGCCTTCGCCCGGCTGGCGGAGATCGCGGCGGCCGAGGGCGCGTCGAAGGCGCTGCGGGTCGCGGTGCTGGGCGGCGGCTGCTCGGGCTTTCAGTACGAGTTCGGGCTCGAGGACGGGCCGGTGGAGGGCGACATCGTGCTCGAAGGCCAGGGCCAGCGGGTGCTGATCGACGCCGAGAGCCTCCCCTTCCTCGCGGGCTCGGTGATCGATTTCAAGGACGAGCTGATCGGCGCGCGCTTCGCGGTCGAGAACCCCAACGCCACGGCCACCTGCGGCTGCGGGACCTCCTTCAGCCTCTGAGGGGGCCATTGCGCCGGCGCGAGGCCGGTGACAGAACCGGGGCCTGACACCGCGCCGGGGGCCCCATGACCGACATCGTCAGCCTGATCTCGCCGCTCTTCGGGCTCATCGTCCTCGGCGGGATCACGGCGCTTCTCACCCGGCGCCCCGTCGAGGAGCTGGGCTGGCTCACCACCTTCGTCATTTACCTCGCGCTGCCCGCGCTCTTCTTCAACCTCATCTCGAAGACGCCGGTGGAGGAGCTGACGAGCTGGACCTTCATCGGCACCAATATCGGCGTCACCTTCGCGATCCTGGTGGCGACGCTCGGTCTCGGGCTCCTCACCTCCCGCCGGCTCGACGAGGCGACGGTCCAGGGTCTCGCCGGCGCCTATGGCAACATCGGTTATATGGGGCCGGCGCTCGCGCTCTTGGCCTTCGGCGAGGCGGCCGCCGTGCCCGTGGCGATCATCTTCTGCTTCGAGAACGTGATGCATTTCGTGCTCGCGCCCGCGCTTATGGCCGTGTCCGGGCGGGGGGAGGCGGGGGCGCTCCGCCTCGCGGCCCGGGTGGTGCGCCAGATCGTGACGCACCCCTTCATCATCGCGACCGCGCTCGGCGTGCTGGCCGCGATCTTCGAGATCCGCCCGCCCGAGCCCGCGGTGCGCCTGCTCGACTATCTGGCCCTGGCCGCCGCACCTTGCGCGCTCTTCGCCATGGGGGTGACGCTCGCGAGCCGGCCGCTCCGTCGGGTGCCGCTCGCCCTCGGCTATGTGGTGCCGATGAAGCTCGTGGCCCATCCCTTGGCCATGTATCTCGCACTCGAGGCGATGGGGCCGTTCGACCCCGTCTGGGTGCAGACCGCCGTCCTCCTCGCGGCGCTGCCGACGGCCACCAATGTCTTCGTCATCGCCCAGCACTACGGCGTCTGGGTCGAGCGCGCCTCGGCCGCGGTCCTCGTCAGCACCGCGCTCTCGGTCCTCTCGGTCTCCTATCTCCTCTTCGTCTTCACCGCGGGCGCGCCTTAAGAGTTGCATCCCGGCTGTGACGGTTGTCACGGGCATCCGCGCGCCGGTTTTGCTACAGTGACGGAACGACACCACAGCCCGATGGAGACCCAGATGGGAAACGGTGCGAGCAATCCGGCGCCCGGCGTGGCGCCGACGCGATGGTGGCAGTGGGTGCTGCTCTTCCCCACGCTCATCATCTCGCTGATCACGGCGGTGCCCCAGTGGATCGAGGTCTATTCCGCGATGCGCGCCGACGTGACGAAGGAGGAGTATCGCGAGGGCGAGCGGCTGCTCGACTTCATGTCGGCCCACCCCGAATGCGTGGCCGCGCCCTTCGACTGGTACGAGGCGATCGACGCGCTCCGGGTCGACGGCACCATCTGCGACAACGGCAACATTTTCGTCCGCGTGGAGTACGCCCCGGCCAAGACCGCCTACGCCTTCGTCGACATCTCGGACGTGGTGGGCGAGCGACAGGCCATGGCCCCGGCGGAGCCGCTGGACCGGCGGCTCGCCGCCCTCGCCGGGGTGCCGGTGGCGCTCCTCCAGCAGACCGCGGTGGTCGAGTGCCAGCGCATCGAGGGGCGCATCATCGTCCAGCACATCCGCGTGGGCGGCCAGTGTTTCGAGGAGAGGATCGATGTCTACAAACGCAAGACCGCGAGCCGCCAGGAAATCCGCTGCTCGGAGATCTGTCGGAGCCTTTGAAGGCGCGGCGGCCCTCGCGGTCCTCCTCCTCGCAGGCTCCGCCGTCGCGCAAACGGGGAGCGACCGCGGCCCGTCCCTCGAGCCTCAGGGCCTCGATCTCGGCGGGCTCACGGAGGCGGAGGCGGCCGCGGTGAAGATCAAGCACCGGTGCATCAAGCTCCTCGAATTTTGCAACGCGCCGGAAAACCGGGAAAGCCGCCACTGCCAGCCGGTCGACCCCCGCTGCAGCGCGTTCCAATCCCCCGGCAACTGACCGAGGCCGCTCAGGAGATGCGGCCTCGGAGTGCGTAAGCGGCGAGGGCGACGAACACGGCCAGCCACAGGCCCGCCGTGTAGCCCGAATAGACCACCGAGAGGGTGCAGATCACCCCGACGGCGAGCCAGTAGATCCCTCGGCGCAGCCAGCCCCCCGACATCGGTCGGTCCTCCCCTCTCCGGTCACAGGGCGGTGACCCAGAGGATCTCCGCGTCGGCCTCGGAGGTCGAGACCACGCAATGCCCCATGGCCGCGTCGTAATAGGCGCTGTCGCCGGGGCCGAGCTCCTCGGCCTCGTAGAACTCGGTGACAAGCCGCACCGACCCGGACAGGACCAGGAGAAACTCCTCCCCGTCGTGGCGCACCCAGCCGCCGAACTCCTCGAAGGCCCGGGCGCGCACCACCGTGCGGTAGGGGATCATGCGCTTGCCCGTGATCTCCGCCGCGAGCAGCCGATGCTCGTAGGTGGTGGTCGGGTGGGCCCGGCCCTCGCCCGCGCGGGTGATGGCCCGCCGGCCGGTTACCTTGTCGGCCACCGGCGGGGTGAAGAGCTGAGGCACGTCGATGCCGAGGCCGCGGGCGAGCTTTTGCACCGCGTCGAAGGTGGGCGACATCTGCGCGTTCTCGATCTTGGAGAGCGTGGAGCGGGCGAGGCCGGCGCGCTTGGCGGCCTCCTCGAGGGTCCAGTCCCGCGCCTGGCGGAGCTGGCGGACCCGGGCGCCGAGATCGAGCGGCCGCGCGGGCTGCGCAGCCCCACCGGCGCCGGCCCGGGCGATGGCCAAGAGCGTCTCGGCGTCGCGGCTCGGTCTCTCTTCCGCCATCGCGCGCCCGTTGCCCTCTCTGCCGCCCCGTGAAAGAGTGTCTGCCGTTTGCCACAGCGAGGGGGGCGCCGTCCAGCCGATGAGCCTGCCGGACCCGCGGGAGAGCGTCGTCGATTGGGGCCCGCCGGAGCCCTGCCCCGCGCGGTTCAACCTCGCGGGCTATGTGCTCTCTGGCGGCGATCCGGCGCGGGTGGCGCTCCGGGTCCTGACGGCGGAGGGCGGGGTGGACTGGCGGATGGAGGCGCTGGAGGACGCCGTCCGCCGGGTGGCCGCGGGTCTGCGCGCCCGGGATGTGGCGCTGGGGGACCGGGTGGCGCTCCGCCTCGGGAATTCGGTCGACTTTCCCATCCTGTTCTTCGGCGCGATCGCAGCGGGGGCGGTGGCGGTGCCGCTCTCGACCCAGCTCACGGCCGCCGAGCTCGGGCCCATGATTGAGGACATCGCGCCCGCCCTCGTGGTCGGCGACCGGGCCGAGGGGCTGCCGGAGGGGGCGCTGGCGCCCATCACGGGCTGGGAGGATCTGGCGGCGCGGGCACCCGGCGCGATCGCGGACACCGGCGCGGACGACGCGGCTTTTCTTATCTTCACCTCGGGCACCGGCGGGCGGGCGAAGGGGGTGCTTCACGCCCAGCGCGCGGCCTGGGCGCGGCGGATGATGTGGGACGGCTGGTACGGCCTCACCGCCGAGGACCGGGTGCTCCATGCGGGGGCGTTCAACTGGACCTACACCCTCGGCGCGGGGCTCATCGACCCCTGGGCGGCGGGGGCGGCCACCCTCATCTCCACGCGGGCGCCCAAGGCGGCGCTCTGGCCCGAGATCGCGGCGGCGGAGGGGCCGACGATTTTTGCCGCCGTGCCCGGCGTCTATCGCCAGATGCTGCGCGACGGGGGGGATCTTCGGGCGCGGTTTCGGGGACTGCGGCACGGCTTGAGCGCGGGCGAGGCGCTGCCCGACGCCCTGCGCAGCGGTTGGGAGGCGGCGACCGGAACACCGCTTTACGAGGCGTTGGGCATGTCCGAGATCTCCACCTATGTCTCGTCGAGCCCCACCGTGCCGCCCAAACCCGGAACCTCCGGCCGGCCGCAACGAGGGCGGCGGGTCGCGGTGGTCGATGCCGCGGGCCGGCCCGTGCCCCCGGGGTCGGAGGGCGTGCTGGCCGTGTCGCGCCGGGATCCGGGCCTTATGCTCGGCTATTGGAACCGCGCGGAGGACACGGCCGCGGCCCTCGTGGGCGAGTGGTTTCTCACGGGCGACCGGGCGCGGATGGACGCGGAGGGCTACGTCGCGCATCTCGGCCGGGCGGACGACGTGATGACCGCGCTCGGCTACCGGGTGAGCCCGGCGGAGGTGGAGGCCGCCCTCGAGCCGCATCCGCAGGTGGCGGAGATCGCCGTGGCCGAGCTGCCCGTGCGCCCGGATCTGGCGCTCATCGCGGGCTTTGTGGTGCCGCGCGACGGCTGGCCTGGGGAAGCGAGCCTCGGCGCTTGGGCGGCGGAGCGGCTCGCGGCCTACAAGGTGCCGAGGCTCTGGATCGAGGTGCCGGCGCTGCCGCGGACGGCCAACGGCAAGGTGATGCGCAGGGCGCTCGTGGCCGCGCACCGCCGGGACGCCGGCTGAGGCCCCGCGCGCTCGGAGGCCCCGCCCGCCCGGGCCAGCGCCGGGGAAACCTGCGGGGTTGCGGCCCCCCATCGGCCTCGGAGCGCGCGGGGCCCCCGACAGAGGGGGCTCACGCGGGCGCGATCCGCCTTTCCAGCCGCGCCGGCCTCGCCTATCTTGACCGCATGATTTCGCTCGACATCCTCTCGGACCCGATCTGCCCTTGGTGCTATATCGGGAAGGCCAAGCTCGACGCGGCGGTCGCGCAGACCGGGCGCGATCCTTTCGTGCGGCGCTGGCGGATGTTTCGCCTCAACCCCGAGATGCCCGCCGACGGGATGGACCGCCGCGCCTATCTCGAAGCGAAGTTCGGCGGCCCCGAGGGCGCGGCCGAGGTCTACGGCCGGATCGAGGACGCGGCCGCGGCGGCCGGCCTCCCGACACGCTTCGACCTGATCCAGCGCACGCCCAACACGCTCGACGCCCATCGGCTGCTGCGCTGGGCGGAGGCGGAAGGCGCGGCCGACCGGGTGGCGGACGGGCTCTTCGCCGCGTATTTCCAAGAGGGACGGGACATCTCGGCGCCCGCCGTTCTCTCGGAGATCTGGGCGGGCGCGGGGCTCGCGGCCGGGCTTCTGCCGCCCCTTCTCGCCGGGGAGAGCGAGCGCGCGGCCCTTGAGGCGGAGGAGGCGGAGAGCCGCCAGGCCGGGGTGAGCGGCGTGCCCTGCTTTGTCATCCACGGGCGTTACGTGCTCCAAGGCGCGCAGGAGACCGAGACCTGGGCGCGGGTGATCGACGAACTCTCCACCGCCCTCGCCCAAGCGGGAGGATCGCCTCAATGAGCCTGCTTCTTGACGAGCTTCGGAGCCTCGGAGCCAATCCGGTCGCCTGGGCCGCGGTGCCGGTGATCGCCGGCTTCACGCTCCGCTCCTACTATCACTGGCGGCACTGCCCGCTTCTGCACAAGACCCGCGACCTGACCCATGAGGAGGCGACCGAGTTCCTCCGCCGGCCGCAGATCGCGGGGCCGCGCTACCTTCTCCTCATGCTGGCGGGCATGGGCGCCACGATCGCGGGGCTCGCGCTCATCGCCAAGGGGGTGGGCTCGGCGCTGGCCTTCTACCTCCTCGTCGCGGGGGTGTTCGTGATCCAGACCGAGCCCGCCCGGCTCCAGGTGCGCGAGGCGGAGTACCGGGTGCTCGCCGCCCAGCCCTATGGCCAGGCGGCGGAACGGGCGGCGATCGAGCGCCTCGACTGGACCAATGGCTGGCTGGTCACGCTGCAGCTCGTGATCCTCACGGCGACGCTCGCCTTTCTCCTCGCCTTCTGAGCCGGCCGCGGCTCAGGCCGCGACGCTGAGATGCACCCGGCCGTGGGGGCGGTCGAGATCCAGATCTGGGCCGGTGGGCACGATGCCGGTGGGGTTGATGCTCTCGTGGCTCGCGTAATAATGGCGCTTGATGTGGTCGAGATCCGTCGTCTCGGCCACCCCGGGCCACTGGTAGAGCTCGCGGAGATAGCCCGAGAGGTTCGGGTAGTCCGCAACGCGGCGGATGTTGCACTTGAAATGGCCGACATAAACGGGGTCGAAGCGCACGAGGGTGGTGAAGAGCCGCCAGTCCGCCTCCGTCACCCGGTCGCCCATGAGATAGCGCCGCGAGGCCAACCGATCCTCCAGCCAGTCGAGCGACCGGAAGAGCGCGCTCACCGCCTCCTCATAGGCTTCCTGGCTGGTGGCGAAGCCGGATTTGTAGACGCCGTTGTTCACCGTGTCGTAGACCCGGGCGTTCACCGCGTCGATCTCCTCGCGCAGATCCTCGGGATAGAGGTCCGCACCCGTGGCGCCGACCCCATCGAAGGCCGAGTTCAGCATCCGGATGATCTCAGCGGATTCGTTGGAGACGATGGTGGCCGTCGCCCGGTCCCAAAGGATGGGAACGGTCACGCGGCCGGTCATGTCCGGCTGGGCCTCGAGATAGACCTCGCGGAGGAAGGCCTTGCCGAGCACCCGGTCTCCGGTCGCGCCCTCGACATCCGTGCCGAAGGTCCAGCCATCGGACTTCATGAGGGGGTGCACCACGTCGACGCTGATGTGATCCGAGAGCCCTTTCAGCGCGCGCAGGATGAGCGTGCGGTGCGCCCAGGGGCAGGCGAGGCTCACATAAAGGTGGTAGCGCCCGCTCTCGGCCTTGAAGCCGCCGGTGCCGGACGGGCCGGGGGCGCCATCCGCCGTCACCCAGTTGCGGAACTTGGCGTCCTGGCGCACGAAGCGCCCGCCGCTCGAATTGGTGTCGTACCACCGGTCGTGCCAGGTGCCGTCGATCAATAGTCCCATGCCTGCCTCCGTGTCTCTCATGTCTCTGTGCAGAGGGAATGTTGGGGCCGGCCGAGAGTTCCGAAAGCGGCACGGACGGGAAATCACCCGTGCGCTCGGATCACGAATGCTGGCGCAGGCAGTCGATTGCCCGGGTGGTGCCGTAGCGACGGGTGATGCGGCTGATCTCGTCCGGGCCGACAAGATCGGCCTCCATCGCGAAGGGCTCGGCGATGCCGCCGGGCACCAGGGTGCTGCCGGTGAAGACCACCGTCACGGTGTCCGCTGCGCCCCGGCCGAAGCGCCAGGTGCCCCTGCCCTGATAGACCGCGCCGTCGGGCCCCCGGCCCGAGAGCGCCCACTCGCCCGACCGCCCGATGGACATGTTGAAGAGATCGGGATCCGCCGGCTCCCCGCTGCCATACTCCGCCACCGAGCAGGCCCAGAGGCCCGTCACATCGATGGGCTGCGCGCTCGCGGCCCCGGCCAGCACACCCGCGACGAGGGCAAGACGCCGCACCGGCTCACTCCGCGGCGACGGCGGGTTCGGCAACGAGGGAGACGATGTCGGCCATGATCCGGTTGAGCTCGAAATCCTTGGGCGTGTAGACCGCCGCCACGCCGAGACGGCGGAGCGCGGCCGCGTCCTCGTCCGGGATGATCCCGCCCACCACCAGCGGCACGTCGTCGAGCCCCAGCTTGCGCATCCGGGCGAGCACGTCCTCGATGAGGGGCATGTGCGAGCCCGAGAGGATCGAGAGGCCGACCACATGGGCCCCCTCCTCGAGCGCGGCATTGACGATCTGCGCGGGCGTCAGGCGGATGCCCTCGTAGACGACCTCCATCCCGCAGTCCCGCGCGCGGACGGCGATCTGCTCGGCGCCGTTCGAATGCCCGTCGAGCCCCGGCTTGCCCACCAGGAATTTGAGCCGCCGGCCGAGCCGGGCCGAGACCGCCTCGACCTCCGCGCGGATGCTCTCGAGCCCGCCGCCGCCGGTGGGCGCCGCCTGGGCCACGCCCGTGGGCGCGCGGTACTCGCCGAAGACCCCGCGCATCGCCGCCCCCCACTCGCCGGTGGTGACCCCGGCCTTCGCCGCGGCGATGGAGGGCGGCATGATGTTGGCGCCGGTGCGCGCGGCATCGGTCAGGGCGGCGAGGGCGGCGGCCACCGCCTCCGGGTCCCGCGCCGCGCGCCAGGCCTCGAGCCGGCCGATCTGGTCCGCCTCCACGCTCGGGTCGACGACCATGATCCCGCCATCCCCGCTCGTGAGCGGGCTCGGCTCCGTGCTCGTGTAACGGTTGACGCCCACCACCACGGTCTGCCCGGTTTCGATGCCGGAGATCCGGGCGGCGTTCGATTCCACGAGCGCGCCTTTCATATAGTCGATGGCCGCCACGCAGCCGCCCATGGCGTCGATCCGCGCGAGCTCGGACCGGGCGCCGTCCATCAGCGCGCGCACCTTGGCGTCGACCGCCGGATTGCCGTCGAAGAGATCGCCGTATTCGAGAAGATCGGTCTCCAGCGCCAGCACCTGCTGCATGCGCAGGCTCCACTGCTGGTCCCAGGGCCGGGGCAGCCCCAGCGCCTCGTTCCAGGCCGGCAGCTGCACCGCCCGGGCACGCGCCTTCTTCGAGAGCGTGACGGCCAGCATCTCGATGAGGATGCGGTAGACGTTGTTCTCCGGCTGCTGCTCGGTGAGGCCGAGGGAATTGACCTGCACCCCGTAGCGGAAGCGGCGGGC
>CAYXPI010000147.1:0-9214 GCA_964467005.1 uncultured Limibaculum sp.
TGATCACATCGACCCGGCCGCGGCGCTTCACCACCTCACAATCCCGGTGCCGCGCCTTGAGCGAGCGGAGCGAGCTCTTCACTTTCATCTCGGATCCTCCTCAGGCGAGCGCGGATTTCGCGCGGTCGACGATCGCGCCGAAGGCCGCGGGGTCGTGCACCGCGAGATCGGCCAACACCTTCCGGTCCACCTCGATGCCGGACTTGTGGAGCCCGTCGATGAAGCGGGAATAGGTGAGGCCCGCCTCGTGCTCGCGCACCGCGGCGTTGATCCGCTGGATCCACAGCGCGCGGAAATTGCGCTTCTTCACCTTGCGGTCGCGGGTCTGGTACTCGAGCGCCCGATCGACCGACTGCTTGGCGGTGCGGAAGTTCCGGCTCCGCGCGCCGTAATGGCCCTTCGCCGCCTTCACCACCTTGCGGTGGCGTGCATGGGTGACGGTTCCGCCTTTCACTCGTGGCATGTCGCGTCCTCCTCAGGCGTAGGGCAAGAATTGCTTCACGATCCGCTCGTCCGGCTTCGTCAGCACCGTGGTGCCGCGCGCGTTCCGGATGAACTTGTTCGTGCGTTTGATCATGCCATGGCGTTTGCCGGCCTGCTGGACCTTGACGCGCCCGGTGGCGGTGACCTTGAAGCGCTTTTTGGCGCCCGATTTGGTCTTCATCTTGGGCATTTTGGGTTCCTCGTCTGGAGATCGTCGAAACAGGTCGCCGCGGCAGCCCGTCCTGGCCGGGCGACCTTCGAGAGCGGGGGTAATACTCCGAAGCCCGCCCCGAGGCAAGACCCGGCGCGCGCTCAGGGCCGGGCGAGGATCGGCGGCACGCGCACCTCGGCGAGCGTCGGCGGCAGGACGAGCGCCACCTCCGCCGTCGCGCCGGTGCGCGGCCGCCAGATCTGGAGCGGCACCGCGGTCCCGGCGCTCAGCGCGGGGAAGAGGGCGGCCAGAAAGGCCTGCTCCGTCTCTGCGCGCGAGGTCACCGCCTGGCCCTGGACGGTGAGGATGACGTCTCCCGCCGCGAGGTCCTGGCGTCCGGGTGGCGCGGCCGCCACCAGGGCCCCCGTGCGTGCGGGCACCCCCCGGCCGAGCAGCCGGCGATGGGCCGGCGTGAGCTCGGTCAGCCCAAGGCCGAAGAGCCCGGGCGCCCGGGTTGCCACCGCTGCGACATCCGCGGGATCGAGGGACATGGCGACGCCCCTGGCCTCCGCCGAGGCCGCGCGCAACAGCCCTTCGAGGAGCGCCCGGTCCGCACCGGTCCGCGCCTCCGCCGACATCGCCGGGGCCACGCCGGCCCGGCCGAGGAGGGCGGCGGCCATCGCGGCGTCCGCCACCGGCACCCCGTCGTCGGAGACGGCGGCCAAGCGGTCGAGCGCGCCGCGGGTCTCGGCGGCGGTCGTCCCGGCCTCCAGTGCGATGAGGGCGGCCGCAAGCTCGGCAAGGGCGGAGCCTGCGGCGGCGGCGGCCTCGAAGCCCAGGCGACGGCGGCTCGGATCCGCGGCGAGAGCGGCCAGGGTGCGCGCCTCCGGGCTCGGCTCGGTGAGGTCGGTCAGCCGCGCGCGGGCGTCCTCCGTCTTTCCCGCGGCGAGGTCGAGCACCGCGAGGCGGAGGAGCGCGTCATCCCGGAGCCCTGCGCTCTGGCGGTCGAGGCCCGCGGGCTCCGGCAGGCGGGCGCAGGCGGCCCGGGCGGTCGCCTCGGCGACACGGCTGACGGCCGGGCGGAGCGCCTCGGACGTGCGGTTGAGGAGGCTGTCGAGCGCCGCGAGCGATGGGAGCGCAGCGGGGTCGAGCGCGTCGGCGGGGTCGAGCGCCACGAGCCGGGCGAGGCAGGCGCGCAAGCCCTCCCCCTCCAGGCCCTCGAGGCCGAAGGCGGGGTCGATCTCGATCCGGGCCTGCCGGGCCGCGCTCAGCGCTTGGAAGGCGCCGGGACGGTCCGGCCGTCGGCCCGCGCGCCAGGTCTCCGGCCCGCGATGCTCGCTGACGAGGACGGCGGCGCGGAGCGCATGAGCGACCGAGACGCCGGCGCGGCCGGCCTCCGCCAGGAGCTCGAGCGCCTCGGCCGGGGCGCGGGTGCGATACGTCCCGTCGAAGAGGACGAGGGCGGAGACGAGATGGGCCGCGCCGTCGCCCTCGCGCCGCGCTGTGTCGAGCGCCCGCAGGACCGGGCCCGGGCCCGCGGCGCCCGGCCCATGGGCCAAAAGACGCAGCCCGGCGAGCACGGCCGCCGAGGCGGTCGCGCCCGAGCGCTCGGCGCCGAGGAGAGCGTAGGCCCGGTCCGGCTCCCGGTCGAGAAGCGCGAGACGGAGCGCCCGTGCCGGCGCACGGTCGGCGTCGGTCTCGGCCTTGGCGCAGGCGTCCTCTATGCCGCGGATCTCCCGGGGGCCGAGGCCGGCGGCGGCCGGAAGGGCCTCCAGCCAGCTCCGGGCAAGGTCCCGGGCCGCGGTGAAGGCGTCGAGCCGGCCGATCACGCCGGCGTTGAGCGAGAGGATCTCGGCGGGGCGGAGCGTGAGCGCGGCGTCGCAGCGGGCGCCTTCGGCGGCGAGAAGCCGGGCCGAAAGCGCTGCGCTCTGACGCCGAGCGGCGACGTGCCAGCGGGTCTCCCCGGGCTCGGCGAGGAACGCGTCGAGCGCGGCCGGGGTCCCCAGCCGAAGCGCCGCCTGGGCCGCGTGATAGGCCTCGGCAACGCTCGGGCGCCCGTCGAACCGGCTCTCCGGGATGTCGTGGCGGACGAGCACGAAGGAGCCCCCCTCGTCGCGCACCCCGAAACGCCAGAGCTCAAGCCCACGGCCCGCGGCGGAGACGAGATCCTCGGCGGTGACGAAAGCGTCCGGGTCGGCATGGGCGGGGGCGGCCGCGGCATAGCTCGGCGCGTCGGAGAGCGCGGCCGCAAGATGGTCGACCACGCTCAGATCGCCGCCCCAAGGCACCACCGCCTGGCGGGCTCTCCGGCGGAGCCGGGCGCTGGTGAGCCAGCCCGGACCGTCGTCTTGCGCGCGGGCGGGGCTGCCCCAGGCGACGTCGCGCTCCTCGATCCGCACGGTGAAGGCGACGAGGACATGGCGGGCGGCGCTGTCGTCGAGCGCGCGCATCACAGGCGCCAGGGCCACCGGCTCGGCGCTTGGCCCGGTGCGGCTGAGGACAAGGCCGGGGCCGACGGGATTGCGGCCGAGGCGACTGTCGATCACCAAGAGGAGCCCCGCCTCCGGCTCGGCTGCGGCGGACTCGACCCAGCCGCGGAGGGCGGCGGAGAGGGCCCGGTCTTCGAGGCCATCGCTGGCGTCGATCACCTGGGTGCGGAGACCGGTGGCCTCGAGCCAGGCGGCGAGGCGCTCCCGCGCCGCGGGATCTCGTGCGGTGCGCCCGGTCTCGGTCACGACCACGAGCGCCCGGTGCCCCGCGCCCGGATAGAGCCGCTGCTCGCCGATGCGCCGGCCGGTCTCGTCATACACCTCCGCCGCGATCTCCGCCGACACGGCCAGGGGCCAGAGGAGGAGCGCCGCGAGGAGGGCGGCGGCGCGGGTCATTCCGCGCCCTCGGAGGCCGGGGCGCCACCGAGGAAGGAGCCTATGGCCTGCATGAGCTGCCGCCCGGCTTCCGCCGCGTTGGCGTCGCCAGTGCCGTCGGCCGCCGTCGGCGACGCCACGGATCCGCCGGCGTTCGGTCCCGCGACACCCCCGCACGGGTGGGCGGGAAAGCCGGTGCCCGCCTCCGGCACCACGCGCTGCCAGGCGGGCTCGCCGTGGCGGCGAAGCGTGGGGAGGGCGGCGAGCGTCTCCGAGATGAGGCCCTCGAGCCGGGCGCAGGTGGGCCCGTTGTAGAGATAGGCGACGAGGGCGGTGCGCACGGCCACGCTCTCCACAGGGTCGGCCTGGAAGGCATAGGTGCCCGCGGCGAAGATCTGCGGCTCGTGCCCCGGAAGCTGTGCGGCGGGCGAGAGCGGGAGGAGGCGGATTCCGTCCGCCCGGTCCACCGCCCGAGCCAGAAGCGGGTGGGGGGAGGGCCCCACGAGGAAGAGCGCGTCGAGCTCGCCCCGGATGAGCGCCGTCAGCGCGCTTTCGAGAGGCCGGGTGTCGAGCCCGGCCGGGCGCACCCGGGCCGCGGAAAGGAGGAGGGCGGCGGTGGCGGCTGTCGGGCCCTCCACCGGGCCGATGCCGACGCGCGCGCCGCCCAGATCCTCGATGCCGCGACGCAGCCCCGTGGCGAGGAGGTGGACCGGCCGGGGGTCGAGCGCGAGCAGGGCCGCGACCCCCTCCGCCCCCGCCACGCCCTGGCGGGCCAGAAGCTCCGGCACGTCCCCGGCCACGATCCCAAGCTGGATGCCCGGGCTCCGGCGCACGGCGCTGAGCGCGCCGTGGGGCCCCGGCGCGGGGTGGATCGCGAGCCCGATGCCCGAGGCCTGAAGCGCGGCGGCCAGATCCTCCGCCAGCCGGGCGGACACCGGATCCTGCGGACCGATGGCGAGGGCGAGCGGACGGTCCGCGGCGGGAGCGAGGGCCGCCCAGAGGACCAGCGCCGCGCCCAGAGCGGCCTTCGCGATCTCAGCCATCTCAGTCCTCTCCCGTCATGCCGCGGCCCGCGTTCAGGGTCGCTCGGGCTCGGTGGCCACCACGCGGAACCCGATCCGCGGATGCGGCAAACTCTCCGGCGCCCCGGCCCGGTTTTCGACGCGAAGCGACAGCGGACGGTCGGCAAAGCTTCCGCCCTTCACGACGCGCTTGCCGGAGGGGCAACCGACGCCCGGCGTGGGGCTCGCGGTCCAGCAATCCGCCGTCCACTCCCACAGATTGCCGCTCATGTCGAACAGGCGCCACCGGCTCTGGCGTTGCGCGCCTGTGCCCACGGGGAGCGGCCCGGCCACCGTCTCGCCACCGCCGCAGCCTCGGCAGACGGCGCGACCCGGGCGCATCACATCGCCCCACCAATAGGCGGCCGCGGGGTCGCGCAGACCGCCCTCGCCCCGCGCGGCGTACTCCCACTCGTCCTCCCGCGGCAAACGGTACTCGGTGCAAGCCGAGGCGCTGTTCAGCCAGGCGATGTAGGCCTGGGCCTGGGTCCAGCTCACGCTCACCGGGCTGTCCTCTCCCCGACCGCGGTTCTCCTCGCTGAAGCGGACATCGGCGCAGGCGCCGGCGCGCACGCAGGCGAGCCACTGGCCGAGGGTAACCTCCGTGCGGCCGACGGCGAGGAGGAGGCGCTGCACCGCCGTCCGGTCCGCCGCGCCGAGAAGCCGCGCGGGGTCGAGCGCCGAGGCGGCCGAGCGCGCGAGCGCGAACCGCCCCGGCGGCAGCACCATCATCTCCGGGCAATCGCGACACTGATTGGGCTCGGGAAAATCCTGCCGCCAGGGAAGACACTGGGGCGCGAGGCTCTGGGGCTCGAGATCGCCGTAGTCCACGTCGCGGCAGATTCCGGCCTCCTCCCACTCGCGCAGCTTTTCGATGCCGCCGCGGGCGAAGGCCATCCGCTCCACGGTGCGAGAGGACCCCTCGGCCGACGCGTCGGCATAGGCAAGGAGAAGGGCGCCCGCCGTTCCATCCTCGCGCACGTCGTAGGCCCCGAGCACCTCGAACTCCTGGCCCGCCTCCACCTGCCCGGCACGGCCGCCGCCCCGGCTCACCGGCGAGGTGCGGAGCCGGATGCGCTCCTCGGCGCGGCAGTCGCCATAGACCCGTTCGTCGGTGTTGAGGCAAACGCGGAGATCGTCCGGCATGGTGGCGATGTCGACCTCGGCCGCCGCCGAGGTGGCGGCCCGGGTCGAGAAGATGCCGAGCCGGCTCTGCAGGCGAAGCGTGTCGTCGGACACCCGCCATTCGAGGGAGATGGCGCCCAGATCCTCCTCGTTCTGCAAAAAGCCGAACTGGATCATCTCACGGTCGAGGCGCTGGATCTTCTCGTCGAGCTCCTCGTTTAGGATCTCGGTCAGCGCGCCGGAGAGCGGGTCGCAATAAAGATCGTTGGCCGATTTGGCGGTGACGACGTAGAACAGCGTGGATTCGGTCAGCGTGTCGTGGATCTGAACGAGGTTTTCCGAGATCTCGTCGGCCAGGTCCTGGATCGCGCGGTCCAGGGTGTCGCCCCGCTGCGCCATGGCGGGCAGCGACACGGCGGTGCACACAGCCACCAGCGCAGCGCGAAGCCAGGGGCGGAGACGGCGCGGACCTTCGAATACCTGCATGGAGCGACTCTCATTCCGCCTTGCGATGACTATAAAAAGTGACGTGGCGTTTGCAATACGACGCAAAGGCCGCTTTTCTCGTCGACGTCCCGCGTGGGCGCTGTGCCAGAGAGGGTGAGGACGACCATGCCCGTGATTAAGATGGAGTTCGGCCGGGCCGGCCTCGCCGCGAGCGCGACGAGCGAGACGTTCCTTAACCATATGCAGATCCTGCGCGACGCGCGGGTCTGGGCCGGCGGGGCGCGCGGCGGCGAGATGCCCCGGTTTTCCGAGAGCACAATCCGCTATCTCGAGCGGGCGCTTCTCGCCCGTGGCGCGGATCTGCGCGACGCGATCTTCCAGTTCGCCCATCTCGTCGGTTTGGCCGCCACGGCGAGCCCCTCTGGCCGGGCGCTCGACACGCTCTACGGCTTCGAGGGCGCGGTGCGGGCCAAGCGCCTGGGCGCCCATTTCGCGCGCCTCCTTGATGGACGGGAGACGTATATCCAGGTCGAGGAGGCGGCCTTCCAGGTCGCCTATCCCGGCGGGCAGAGCTACCGGCTTCTCCACGCCCGGATGCCGCTTCTCTTCGCGCTCCTTGAGTTTCTCCTCACCTCACCGGAGGCGCCCGAACAATCCCGCGAGGTGATGCGCCTCATTGGCGAGATCGAGGGCGCGCCCGGCGATTTCGACACGGTGAAGCGCGCCTCCAACGCCATTGCCGCGAGCCTCAACGCGACGCTCGACACCATGATGCGCTCACGTGTGGAGCGGGACCGGATGGAGGCGCTCGCCGCGCATCTCGACGAGACCGCCGTGGAGGACCAGGGCGAGCGGCGATGGGTGATCGACGACGGCGCCATCCTCGCCTTTTGGTTGAAAGGCGCCGCCGAGGCTCGCGGCGAGGACTTCCGCCAGTTCCGCACCGTTCACCGGGCATTTGTTGCCTTGGTGCTCGCATTGCGGGAGGGCGAAGACTTCCAGAGGCTCTACCGGCCCCAAGCCACCGACACCGAGGACGGATACTTGCAGCTCACCGACGATCAGGCTTCGTACGAGACAGCGGAGGAGAGGTTTCCCTCGCCGCTCGACGCGTTTGCCGACGAGCCGGTGTGCCGTGTCAAGTTCCTCACCGGCGCCGAGGCGAAGGGGCTCGACATCGCAGCCAGGCTCTGGGGCGCCGTGCGCGCCTTTCCGATGTCTGTGTTGCGCTCCGAGGTGATGGGCGGCGCGCAGAACGAAATCATAAACGCGCTCCGCTTCAAGAGGCCGCTTGGCCCGCTCATCGGTCTCGACAAGCTCGAGGATCCGGACGATGCGGGTTACCCGGCCGTGGCCGAGCGTTATGGACGCCTGCGGGCCCATATTCGGCAGATGCTGAATGCATCGGCCCATGTCACCGCCACGCGCCGGCAGATGACCCTGCCGGAGCCGACCGCAACCGAGACCCGGAAAGCCTATCGCGGCGTGCGTCGCACGGGCTTCGCCGAGGCCTTCGACGACCCGGAGATCGGGGCGGCCTTCGAGGCCGCGATCACCCCGCTCTCCGAGCTCGGCGGCCTCGTCGCCGGCCTCGAAAAGGCGCTGCCGGAGGACCTGGCCGACCGCTTTCACGCGGATCGGGGCGTGTTCCGCGACGCCTTTGGGGCCATGTATGGGAAGGAGACGTGAGATGAAATTCCCCGTGCCGACGGGCGAGGACCGCGAGGCGGCGCTGGAGCGCGCGCTGGCGGCCGACATCGCCCTCCAGCTTCGCCTGCGCCCGGCCGAGGCCGCGGCGGAGGCCGACACCGCCCCGCCCCCGCGGCCGACCTATGGCGACATCCACCGCGCCGCCGCCCTTGGCGACGCGGAGGCCCGCGCCCGGGTGGAGGAGGCCGCGCGCACCGATATGTGGGTGGCCCGCACCTACCGCGAGATCCTGGCGCGGGACGCCGTGGCGCTCTTCGGCGAGCTCCGCGCCGCCAGCACCGGCGAGGTGACCGAGCGGCGGGAGGGCGCCTATCTCATCGAGGTGCGCCCCTCGGCCAAGCGGCCGGACCGCAGCTTTCTCAGCGTCACCTGCGATCCTGGGGCGCCGGTGCCGACCCGGCTCGTCGTCCATCCGGAGGCGGGCCGCGAGCCGGTCGAGCCGCTCGCCCTCACCGAGCCGTCGGAGGGGGTCATCCAGGTCGTGCTGCCGAGCGACCACCCGGCGCTCGCCGCGATCCGCGACCCCGAGCGCAGTTTCCACCTGGCCTGATCCCGTCCTAGGCTCGCGCAGGGGCGATCGGGCGCCGGCCGCCCCCTCTGGACGAGGCACCCCGTGACCGAGCGCATCCTCATCGACATCGCGACCACGGGCGGTCCCGCAACCGTCCGCGCCGCGGAGTACGACGAGGAGGCGCGCCGGTCCTCCATGGTGCTCTACGACCGAAACTATGTGAGCGCGGGGGTCGACCAGCATTTCGACGCCTTCGACCGCAAGCTCCGGGCCCGGCTCGGCCAGGCGGGGCTGACGGTGCCGGAGGGCGGGCTCATCCTCGAGGTGAGCGAGCCGATCGACACCGGCGAAAGCTGGCAGCTCGGCCTCTGCGCGGTGCATGCGGCCCTTGCCGCCGGGGCGCTGGAGACGGAGGACCACGCCGCCGCCCGCCTCGTCTGGGCCACGGGCGCGCTCCGCACCTCATCCTGGGCGACACGGGCCGTGGAGGCCGTACCTCTCAAGCTGGCCCTCTCGGCCGGGCGGTTGGAGGCGTTCCTCGCCCGCGGCGTGCCGGTGGACGTCCTGGTGCCCGAGGAGCAGCTGGCCGAGGCCGAGGCGGCCGCCCCGGCCGGTGTGCGGCTCCACGCCGTGGGCTCGGTGGCGGAGGTGCCGGAGCTTCTAGGACTGGCCGCGGCGCCGGTCCGACCGGTGTCGGCGGAGCCGAGGCGCGGCCGCACCGGGCGCTTCTGGGCCGGCGCCGGGGCGGGGGTCGCCGCACTCGCCGGCCTGGGGCTCTGGGCGGCGCTGCCGGGCGACCCCGCGCCCCCCCAAGATCGGACAGCGGAGCGCGCTGAGCCCGCGCCGGAGACACCGCCTGAGA
>CAYXPI010000148.1:0-9120 GCA_964467005.1 uncultured Limibaculum sp.
TTCTTCGACAAGATCCTGAGCGGCAACCGCAACATCTCCTGCGCGACCTGCCATCATCCCAACCATGCTTCGGCGGATGGGGTCGCACTCGGCATCGGCGAAGGCGGAACCGGCCTTGGGCCGGAACGCCGGGTCCCGAGCGGCGCGGCGGTGCTGGGCCGCGTGCCGCGCAACGCGCCGTCGCTGCAAAACCTCGGCGCGCGCGAATTCACGGTGCTCTTCCATGACGGCCGAGTGGAGGCGGACCCGCACGGACCCTGGCCAAGCGGTTTCTGGACACCGGCGCGGGAGCAGCTTCCGCAGGGGCTCGACAGCGTTCTCGCGGCGCAGGCGATGTTCCCGGTGCTCTCGGACATCGAGATGGCGGGCGCCCGCGGCGAGAACCCGGTGGCCGATGCGGCAGCTCTCCGCCGCTTTGGCGGCGAAGGCGGTGCCTGGGATCTTCTCGCCCGCCGCCTCCGGGAAAGCTCCGAATATGTCGCGCTCTTCAAGGCGGCATACCGAGACCTCGACGGCGCCAGGGAGATCACCTTCGTCCACGCGGCGAACGCCATCGCGGCCTTCGAGGCGACAGCATTCCGCGCCGATGCGAGCCCTTTCGACGCATATCTGCGAAGCGGGGATCGGAGCCATCTCACCCCGGCTGCGGCGCGCGGCATGGATCTCTTCTATGGCGAGGCCGGCTGTGCGGCCTGCCACTCGGGAAAGTTCCAGACCGACCACCGCTTCCATGCCATTGCCATGCCGCAGATCGGGCCAGGCAAGAACGACGGCAGCGACCTAAGCTACTTCGAGGCGACCGGATACCCCGCGCGGCTCGAGGACTTCGGCCGCGCGCCGATCTCCGGCGATCCGGTGGACAGGTACCGCTTCCGCACACCCTCGCTCCGCGATGTGGCGCTGACCGGGCCCTGGGGCCACGCGGGCGCCTTCGACACGCTGGAAGCGGTCGTGCGTCACCATCTCGACCCGGTGTCCTCGGTCGAGGCCTACAGGCTCGCGCCGACCCACCTCCTCCCGATCGCCTCGGTCGAGCAGCCGATGGCCGTGGGCGCGCGCTTTGGCCATGAACCGGTAAACCCCACGCGACGGTCCGATCATGGCCTTCGCGACGGCTGGGTGCAGTCACAGCCCGCGATGCGCGACCGCCTTGCCGCCGCCAATGAGCGCGCCGTCACGCCGCTGGGCGATGCCGCGGTCGCCGATCTCGTGGCGTTTCTCGAAGCGCTGACAGATCCACGGAGCCGGGCCCTCGGGCACCTGATCCCTGAGCGCGTGCCGAGCGGCCTGCCCGTCGCGGACTGATCCGCGCGATCCCACACCCAAATTCACAGGAGCATCCCGTGACTGGGCAACTGAGCATCTATCGCACCCCCGACCTGCGCTCGAGCACCCCGCCTTTTCGGGCCGTTCATGGCCTTTTTTCTGGACTTGCGAGGCTTGTCACTGCTTCCGCGCGCCTCCCTGGCGCGCGCCCCGAGATCCGGCCGAGCCCGCTCCCCCGCGGGATGTCGGACCGGATGCGGGCCGATACTGGCCTGCTCCCTGCCGCCCTCGGGCGGCTCCAACGTCACCCGACCTACTACCTCTGACACCGATCGAAAGGATCCGAGAATGACCCGTTCCATCAACCTTGCCGCCGGTCTCATCGCCGTCGCCATCGCCGGGCCGGCTGTCGCCGCCGACCTTGCCCGCCACGACACCCCCGTCAGCTTCGAGCTCACCTTCCGGTACCACGTGGCCGACGACGTGGCCGAACAGGACGTCTTCATCGAAAGCGTACCAGGATCGGGCGAGGTCTGGCGGCCGACACCGGCCGAACGCGATCTCGACGCACCGCTCTACGCCGCCGCCGAGCCGCAGCGCCACATGCCCTTTGACGCGGCCGCAATCGGTCCCTTTCCCAAGGGCGCACCGCTCGGGCTCACGCTCGGCGAGTGGTATGGCGCGACCGGCATGGGGCGCTATAGCTGCGAGAACGGCGAGGGCCGCCTGACTGTCGACTTTCATGACCTCGTGCCGGACGGCGTCTACACGCTGTGGCACTACTTCGTCGCCTGGCCGCCGACCGAGCCTTTCATCGGCACCTATGACCTGCCTGTGGGCAGCCGTGATGGCGCGCAGTCGCTGTTTGTGGCCGACGCTGCCGGATCTGCCGTTTTCGACGAGACCTTCAAGCCCTGCCTGCAGCTGAGCGGAGAGCATCTTGCAGCGGGGATCGCCGTCAACTGGCACAGCGACGGTAAAACCTACGGTGTCGAGCCGGGCGACTTCGGGCAGAACGCTCACATCCAGCTCTACGTCGGCCTGCCCGCCCGGTCGGGACTCTGACAAACCGGCGACGGTCGGGTCATGATCGATCCGACCGTAACCCCTCGATCGCAAGTCGGAACAACGGTCCCCGTTCGAGGTGCTCTGCACGAGCAACCACCAGCGGAGGGTGAATGCCATACACCGTAATCGCTGCGTGTCCGGACCAGGACCCTCATCGGCCATCCTCCGAAAGACTGCAGTGTCCGCGTCTCGGTCGATCGGCCTTGAGGGCACGACGCAACCGCAGCGAAAGACCGGATTCCCGTAGGCGCTGCAGCATGGGGCTTGGGCTTTGAAGATCATCGCCATGTTGCGTGCGCGTGCAGCAGGATCTTGACGGGTCCGGTATGGGCTCCGAACCGTCGTTCGCCTCGCCGATCGCGAACGTCCGCTACGCGACGAGGTCGAAGTCTCGGATGTCCTGAAGAAGCTGTCGAAATTCTGGCTCCGGCGACACGCACATGGTTCTATACGTGTTCAGGAACGGCACGGCGCAAGACCCGGCCGTGACTTGGCGATGTGCCCATGATATAGTATCCAGTAACACGAAGCGGCCCAACATGTGGTGCTGACATGCCCAGCGCACTACCAGTCGAGACCCGTGAGCTCACCGAGCGCCAGGCGCGGTTTGTCGAGGAGTACCTCGTCGATCTGAACACCACACAGGCGGCGATCCGCGCCGGCTACGCGCCCGCAAGCGCGCATGTGCAGGGCTCGCGGATGATGTCGAATGCTAAGGTTCAGGCGGCCATCGCAAAGGCCAAGGCCCGGCGCGCGGAGCGGACGGGCGTGACCAAGGACTTCGTCGTCGAGAAGCTGATGGTCGAGGCCACGCGCGAGGGCGAGGGGTCCTCCCATTCGGCCCGCGTCTCGGCCCTCGAGAAGCTGGGCAAGCATTTGGGCATGTTCCGCGACAAGCACGAGGCCGGCGACTTCCTGTCCTCGCTCTTCAAGGAGATCGCCTCCACGCCCGGCTCGCGGATGCCCGTGATGGAGCTTGGGGAGCGCTGATCCGCTCTCTGAGAGAGTTCCGCCCCAGCGGGCTGGCACCGTGACGGAGCGGCCCGGCCCTCGGTCTCGCCTGGGGGCCGGCGCACCGGACCGACCGGCGATCGTCCTCGTCCCACGGAACCGAACCCTGGCCGCGCACGGACTTCTCCGCAGACAGGGACGCCCGGACCATGGCGCCCCCGGCGCTCGCCCATGCGTTGGCGCCACAAGATCGCCACCCTAAGCTGGCAGCGTTCAGGCCCAATCGGAGATTTCTGACGCCGCCAACATGAACCAGTCCAGTCTTTCCGCCCTCATCTGGTCGGTCGCCGACCTCCTCCGCGGCGACTACCGCCAGTCCGAGTATGGCCGGGTGATCCTCCCCTTCACAGTCCTTCGCCGCCTCGACTGCGTGCTCGCCCCGACCAAGGCGGCCGTGCTCGAGGAGAAAGCGGCCAAGGAGGCGCTCGGCCTCGCCCCCGATCCCTTTCTGCGCCGCAAGGCCGGCGCCGGCGTCTGATCCGGCAGGGCCGGGTCGGGAGCTGACCTCGCCCGCGGCGGCGGAGCGGCGGGCGAAGGCCCATCGCGCGCTCAGCGCGTCTGCGGGTCGGAGGATGCGGCCTCGAAGGCGAACAGCGCGGCCTGCGTCCGGCTCTGCACGTTGAGCTTCTTCAGGATGTTGCGCACGTGAACCTTCACCGTGCTCTCGCGTAGGTCGAGCTCGTGCGCGATCAGCTTGTTGGGCAGCCCCTGCCCGAGGCAGTGCAGCACCTCCCGCTCGCGCTGGGTGAAGCGCACCTCGCAGAGCCTCGCCGGCGCCCCGGCGCGGCGCACCATGCCCTCGGCCGCGGCGCACGGCGCGCGGGATGGATCGCCGCCCCCCGCGTCGCCGGACGGCGGCCGCCCTGCGCCGTCGCGCCCGCCCTTCGCGGCGACCTCCGGCAGGTGGATCGCGGGCAGGTAGGTGCCGCCCGCCTTCACCAACAGCAGCACGCTTATGACGACGGCAGGGTCCGCCGATGTCGGCACGTAGCCTTCGACGCCGAGGCGGATCGCCCCGTCGACCTGGGCCGAGGTCTCGAGATCGCCGAGCAGGATGATCGGCATGCCCGGCAGCAGCGTGCGGATCTCGGCCACCTCGCCGACAACGCCCGCATCCGCGATCGAGGCGCCGCCGATGTTGAGGAGCAGCAGATCGGCCTGTGGCTCGCCGGCGCCCGCGCAGGCCGCGAGCCCCTCAGCACCCAGATGGCCGATCACCCGGAGGTCGGGCCGCTGCGCCTCGAGCAGGCTCTGCAGCGCGCGGCGGCGGAATGTGCGGCAATCGAGCAGGAGGAGGACCGAGCGGACCCTGTCCGCATCCCGCGCGCTCGCAGCCCGGACCGGCCTGGCGCCGTGGCCGCGCCCGTCCGGCGAGATGGTGTCGAGGAGCGTGGCGAACTGCGCGATGTCCCGCGTTGCGCCGATCGAGGTGTTCGAGAACTCGGAAATCGTGCGTGGATGCATGACTAAAACCCTGAGCTGAGGCGACGTTGCGATGGCACTCGCCGATCATGACCGGTCCTGTCCCCCGCAGACTACATGCCCACCCACATCCAAAGCGTTCTGCGAATCGCCGTATATGTCAATTGCTTTATGCAAAATTCTGATTTTTCACCTGCTTTGGGATTGAAACCGCTGTTGAAACTCCCGAAGTAATACACAAAATTATCGAAATCTTGGTGCGGATTTTTTACATCCATATTTTGGTCTTTTGTTTTTTTCAAATATCTATATTCTAGTATAAAATTACTCTGATACATTCTTCTCAATTTTTATCACAAAAATTCACAGCATCACAAAAACTTCACAGTCGGATTAACCCCAATTGATGAATTGCAGGAAGCGGCCATTGCAGGCTCCCTATTCCTGCCGAAACGGTGATTTTCGTTTGACCGGGGCAACCGGCGACCGCAGCGGCCGTAAAGGCGGAGCATCCAGCCCACGAGGCGTGGGCAGCGTCGCGGATCGATCGCAGGGGAGACCATGGTGATTGAGTTGCGTGAAGCGATGGCCGGCGGGTCTCCCGGGATGCCCCGCGGCGGCCGGTCCGGCGGCGGCACCGGAAGCGCCCGGGTGCGGACGGCGATCGGCCTCTGCCTGCTGGCCGGCGGTATCGCGGGCGGCATGGCCGCGCCCGCCCCGGCCGGCGAGCCCTTCGTGCTGAGCGACGTCGAGCTCGACCGGATCACCGCGGGCGGGCTGTCCGTCGTGGCCGATGCGGGGGCCTCGGCCTTCGCCACCGGATCCGACACCCTGACTGACACCGTGACCGACGCGCAGGCCAATCCCGGTGGCGGCACCGCGTATTCCGAGGCGCTCGGCACGGGCGTGGACGGCGCCGGCGCCGACGGCTTCGCGAGCGTCTCGGGCACCGACGACCAGAGCGCCCAGGGAGCCGATGCGGGGGGCCAGGCGACGAGCCCGGACGCGACGCCCGCCATCGTCGCAAGCGGCGCGAGCCTGGCCGCGGACGGCTCGGGCGTGACCGTCTCGGCGGCCGCCGTCGGGGACGCGCCGGAAAGCCTCGCGACGGCCTCGGCCGGCATCCGGACGAGCGACGGCGAGAGCGGGTCGGTGGCCGTGGCCGCGAGCGACGCGCTCAGCCTCGACGGAGCTCCGACCGCCGCGACGGCGAGCGTCGGCGCCGGCACGGGCCAGCCCGGCTCGGACCTCGCGGTCGCGGCGACCAGCGAGGGCGACGCCTACGCCGCCAGCACGACGGCAACGGAGAGCGCGGTCGCCACGCCGACGGGAACGGTGCAGACGGGCTCGCTCGGCGACGCCGTCGGCATCGGCGAGGACAGCCGTGCCCGGGTGCGCACTCGCCAGCGCGTTGGGACCAACGGCCGCGCCACCATCGGCGTCCTGCGGACGAGCGCGTTCTCGACCGGCGAGGAGGTGCTCGACCCGATCGCGGTCACCGCCGTCGATCCGGGCGAGGTGCCCGAGGGGGCGGTGGTGCGCACCGTCACGCGCGATGTCAGCCGCGTCGTCGGCCGGCCGGGCACGCGCAGCATCGCCGTCGCGCATTCCGTCACCGTCTTCATGATCCGCGAGCCGCGCCCCGGGGCGGCCCGCCCGCTGCAGAGCGCCGCACAGTCCGGCGCAGCGCAGATGCGCATTCGCCCCGGGCCCTGACCCGCCCGCCCTGAGTAACAGTGTCCGGAGGACAGCCGTGGTTAGCTTCACCTTCACCCGCCCGACCATCCGCCCGAGCTCGACCGATTCGGGGTCCACGCCACGACCCGACTTCCTGCGCGGCTCGAGCCGGAACGACGAGTTCGTCCGCGACCTGATCGAGGACCCGGCGCGCTCGGTGTTCGAGCAGACAATCTTCGACCAGTTGACGACCGCGGCCCCGCGGCGCGAGGCCTTCTGGCTGATCGTCACGGGGGTGGTGACCCGGCCGCTCAACGCGACGGAGCTCGTCGTCTACCAGCTTCTGGTCGCCGATCCGGAGTCGCTCGGCCTGCCGGCCGGGACCGTGCTGACCCCGGAGGAGGCGCTCGCCACCGTCGCGGCGATTTACGGGCCGCTCGACACCGGCCCCGCCCCCGACAACAGCGATTTCGGCGGCGGCGACTCGATCTTCGGGCGCGGCGGAGACGATGTCGTCATCGACCTCGCCGGCGACAACTCGCTCCGCACCGATGGCGGCGACGACTGGATCCGCCTCGGCACCGGCCGCGACCGCGTCTTCGACCGCGGCGGCGACAACGACATCCTGATCCTCGGCGGCGACAACTCGGTCACCACCCGCGACGGTGACGACCTCGTCGTCACGGGCGACGGCGACGACGCGATCAATGTGGGCGACGGCGACAACACGGTCGAGGCCGGGGACGGCGACAACGTGGTGACGGGCGGCGACGGGCTCGATTTCGTCGAGGTCGGCATCGGCTCGGACATCGTGAGCCTCGGTCAGGGATCGGCCAGCAGCACGATCGCGCAGGACCTCTCGGGGTTCTTGCTCGACATCGTCTTCGAGGGGCACAACTGGGTGTTCGATGCCGGCGGCTCCGACGTTTTCACCACCGCCGGCACCGCCCGCTCGGGCCCGGACGACCAGACCTTCAACGGCGACGACGCGGTCATCGACGATCTCGGCCTCGTCACCGGCGCCCCGGACGTCGTGGGCGACGACACCGCCAGCCTCGGCGAGGGCTCCAACCTCTATCTGGGCTATGGCGGCAACGACACCGTGATCACCGGCGCCGGGGACGATTTCGTCTTCACCTCGTATTTCGGCGCGCTGACCGGCTCGACCGTCTTTGACGGCGACGACAACGTCATCGCCGGCGACGGCGCCAACTTCGTCCAGACATACGGCGGCGACGACACGATCACCTCGGGCGCGGGCAACGACACGATCACCGCCGGCACCGGAGAGGACCGCATCGACTCGGGCGCCGGCCGCGACACGATCTTCACCGGCACCGACAACGGCCTGCCCGACGCCTCGGCCGACACCACCCGCGTCGAGCCGGCCGACGTGCCCGTGATCGGGGCGAACACGCCCGCCGCGGTGCAGGCCGCGGCCCTCGCCGCCGATCTTGTCTGGGGCCTCGACGGCGCCGACACCTTCCAGTTCTCGACCGACTTCACCTCGCTCCTCGGGATCACCGAGGCCAACGTGTTCCAGCTCTCGGCCGAGACCTTTCTCGGGCTCAACTTCACCTCGGGGCCGGACGGCTTCCTGCTGATCGACACCGATGCGAGCTTAACCGTCAGCGCGGGCGACGGCATCGCGGCGGTCCTGCCGAACACCGCGGGCGCCCCGCTGATCGAGTTCAGCGACGCGCTGGTCTGACGGCGGCGCAAGATGGGACGGATGCGAGGAAGGCCCGCGCCCGCGCGGCGGGGCGGATGGCCCGCGGCCGCCGCTCTCGCCCTCGCCCTGGCGGGCGTCGGCGGCGGGGCATGGGCGGGGCCGGTCCGCTCGCTGCTCGAGATGCGGCGCGACCGGGTGGTGGTGCAGGAATACGACCTGAGCTGCGGGGCGGCCGCCCTCGCCACCATCCTCAACCACCAGCACGGCGACCCGATCGCCGAACGGCAGATCGCGCTCGGCCTGATCGGCCAGACCCGGTATGTCGAGAACCCCGAACTCGTACGAATTCGCCACGGATTCTCCCTGCTGGACCTGAAGGTCTTCGTGGAGTCGCGCGGCTATACCGGGATCGGTTTCGGCGGGCTCGATCTCGAGGATCTGGTGAAGAAGGCGCCGATCATGGTCCCGATCCGAACAAGCGGATATAATCATTTTGTGGTATTTCGTGGCATGTTTCGGGATCGGGTTTTGTTGGCAGACCCGGCCTTCGGAAACAGGACGATGACGAAGCAACGGTTCAGCAAGGTCTGGATGAACTACGGAAAGATCGGTCATGTCGGTTTCATTGTCGGGCGCAACGGCGCCCAGAGCGGTCCGGGCGCGCTCGCCGCGCGGGCCTCGGATTTCCCCGCGCTGCGCTAGGTGGCCGCTCGCGATGGCCGTGTCGACGCTCGCGCTCGCGGCGTTCGGCAGCGCCGGGCCTGCGGCCGCGTCCGAGGACCTGATGATGAAGCTGATGGACGAGCTCCGCCGCCGCGACGAGATGATCCAGCGCCTCGAACGCCGGGTCGAGACGCTCGAGGGCCAGATCTCCGCGCTGAGCGAGACGGGGACCGCCCCGCCGCCGGAGCGTACGCGGATCCCCACCACGGCACGCCCCGAGGCTGAGGCTGCGGCGCGCCCGCCCGGATCGACGCTGCCACCCGGCGCGGCCGCGCCGCCCG
>CAYXPI010000149.1:0-9042 GCA_964467005.1 uncultured Limibaculum sp.
GAGCCGCCGACCGCCACGATGCAGGTCCGCCGCCCGTCGTCATAGCCGAACTCGGCCCGCAAGTCGGCGCGGCTGCCGAAGGCCGAGGGGTGCGTGCCGATGATGTAGTCGGAGAAGTCGTAGTGCCGCGGGATCCAGTCTCGCATCCGCGGCAGGCCGTCGCCGAAGGAGAGGTCCACGATGTCCTCCGGCCCGCCGACGAAGATCGCCCGGTCGCGCACCTCCGGGTGGCGCTCGACATGCTCGATCATCTCGGCGTTGTAGTCGGTGGTGAGATACGCCTCCTGCGGGCCGTTCTCCGCGAACGGCACCCAGCCGACGAAATCGGTGAACCAGGCGATCTGGGCGCGTTTGAACTCCGGGTGCTCGTGCCAATAGTGGTCGACGTCCCAGGCCTCGTCCGCGATCACGAGGTCGTAGTCCTCCTGCTCCAGCACCTCCTGGAAGACCATGAAGTTCTTGATCAGGATCTCGTCCATGCTGCGGATCGCCTGGAAGGCGTGGAGGTCGTGCTCCCCGGCCTCGGCCTCGATATGCGCGCTCTCGTTGGCCAAGAGCCGGCTGGCCGGGTGGATGCGCTCGGCATTGGCGTCGAGAAACCGCGTCACCGGATCCTGCGCCAGCCAGTCGACTTCGAGGTCGGGGTGCAGCGTCCTCAGCTCGCGCGTCACCGCGAGATCGCGCCGCGCGTGGCCGAGCCCGATCGGCGACGAGAGATAGAGGGCGCGCTTTGCCTTGCCGGCTCTCGGCCTGCGCTCGGGGGCCCAGGTGCCGAGATGGCGGGCAAGGAAATCCCGCACCACGGTGTTGAACCGTGCCGGAAATCGGGCATGCAGGCCGTGGCCGGCACCGGGCCAGAGCTCCAGCGTGCCGCCCGTGAGCTCGGCGATGCGTTCCGAGCCTGCCGCGGGCGTGATCCGGTCGTCGAGACCGTGGAGGAGGAGGACGGGGCAGGCGACGCGGGCGTACATGTCCTCGTCTACCGTCATCCCACCACTGGCACGGGCGAGGATCGTGTGGCCGAGCATCTCGCCGTCGCCCTCGGCAGCCCAGGAGAGACCGTCCTCGAGCTGCTTGGTGGAGTGCGGCTCGCAATGCAGCCGGCCCAGGAAGAAGCGGACGAAATCGTCGTAATCGCGCTGCCAGTAATCGAGGTTGAACTTCTCCCACCCTTCAGGGCGCTCAGGCGCGGGCTCGTCGAAGCCGTCGAAACGGCCGGGGATCGGCGGCACGATCGGGGTCGAAGCGCCGGTCGAGACAACTGCTGCGACACGCTCGGGATGATGTGCGGCCGTGGCGAACGCGATGAGCGAGGACATCGAGTAGCCGACCAGGATCGCCTTCCCGGCCCCGGCCGCGTCCATCACGGCGAGGACGTCGCCGACGAGAAGCTCGAGACGGTGGCCCTCCGGCCCGTCGGGGCGGTCCGATCGGCCATTGCCGCGCGGATCATAGGCGATCACGCGGAAATGCTCGGCGAAATACGGGATCTGCGCCTTCCACACGCGGGAGTGGACGAGCGCCCAGGTCGGGACGAACACAATGGTCGTCTCGCCGTCGCCGTAGATCTCGTAGTGCAGATTGATGCCGTCGCGGTCGACGGTGCCTTCGGTGTGGGGCAGGGCGGCGCGCATGGGTCAGGTCTCCCGGCTTAGGGTCTCGGCCTGCGCGATCACCTCTCCGAGCCGTCTCAAGGCGTCGCGCGTCGGATGGTCGGCGTCGTCGAAGCCGAGGAGGATGAGCGCTTCGGCTCCGATGAACGCCGCGCTCGCGAGCGACGCGATCTCCTCCGGGCGGAAGGGCCCGAGCGTGCCGATTTCGTCGCCGATCTCTTGCGCAAGCCGCTGGATCAGCGCGTGCCATGTTCGGATGGAGGCCCGCACCGCATCGCCCACCGCGGGGGTCGACCACCCGACGGCGATGAGTTCCTGCAGAACGCGGACATAGCCCGAGCCGAGGTCTTCCTCCAGATAGTCGCAGGAGCGCGCCCATTTCTCCGCGATCGTCAAGTCGTCGCGCTCGAAGGTCGCGGATTGCCGCTCGATGAGCGCTGCGTCCATGTACTCGAAAAGCGCGAGAACCATCCCCTCCTTCGACCCGAAGTGGTAGCGGATCTGGCTCATCTGCGTGCCGGCGGCCGCGGCGACCGCGCGGGTCGAGAGCCCGGCATAGCCGCTTTCGAGGAGCACGCGCTTGGCGGCTTCGAGGAGCTCGGTCTTGGCGTCGGCCCGTGGGCTGGCCGTGCTGGTCATCGTGGCGCGCTCCTCGGGGGTCTCGCTCCGGCGTTCTCGAGTCTAGTTCGTTCGAACGAACAATGTCAAGCCATGGCGCAACGTCTGCGGGGGACGGCGCCGCGAGCGCCGCGAGCGCCCCGCGATCCGGCTGGGTGGACGGGCCGATCTCAAGACCGGCGATGTCGGCTGTGCCGAAATGGCCAGGGCGCCGCCGACGGCGATGGAACGACCGGCGGCCTGGCGAAAGGCCCCACGACCTTTGCAACGGCGGATCGGTCGGCGGCGCCCTCAGCGCCCCCGGGTCGCGAGATCCTTGAAGAAGTCCTCGACAACCCGGGTGGCGGAGATGTCCTGGTTGGTCTCACCAACGATGCGGCGCCCGAGGCCGGACGGGCTCGCGCCCGGCCAGGTGTGCCCGCCGCCCTCGATCACGAAATGGATGAGCGGTGCCGCGCATCCGCGATAGACCCGCTTCCGCACCGTCGACCCGTCGCTGGCCGACCGGTCCGGCACCGCGGCTTCCTCGACGCCCGCGCATCCGTTGCGATTGGCGAGGAGGGCCACGGTGTCGGCGGCCGGCTGCACCCAGCCGCGCTCGCGCACCAGGAAATTCCAGCCGCCGATGCGTCCGCCATCCGGAGGGACCAGGGGATCGTCGGTCCCGTGGATGAAGATCGTCGGCCGCGGCGGCCCGTCCCGGCACTCCGCGCCCCGCGGCAAGGCGGCGATCGCGACGGCGGCGCCCGCCACGAGGTCTGGCGCGTCGCAGAGAAGGCGCAGCACCATGATCCCGCCGATGGAGGGCCCCGCGAAGAACACGCGCTCCGGGTCAGCCAGCCCCGCCTCGGCCAGCTCGCCGATGAGGCGGCGGAGAAAGCCGATGTCGTCCGCCGTGTCGAACGGGCGGCCGCGGCTGTCCACGCGCCCGTCGTTCCAGTCGTCGACCGCGTAGGGCCAGAGGACGACCCACCCCTCGCGCGCGAGGTTCACCCGGGCCTTGCGCCGCACGGTGCGGGGCCCCGCGAGGCCGCCGTGGAGAACGACCAGAACCGGGGCGGCGCGGATCTCGGGCTGCGCGTCCATGATCGCGTGGCGCGTGAGACCGTCATGGGTGACTTCGACCAGCCGGGTCTCGACGGCGAGGGCCGGAAAGGCCAGGAGCGACAGGGCGATGGCGGCGAGGAGACGGGGAAGGGGCATCGGTCGATCTCCGCTCTGCGATGCGACAGGAGATAGGCGACGCCCGGCCGATGTCCGGTCGCGGGGATGTGAGCCCGTCACCCTTGCGCTGGGATGATCGCCTCGGCCAGGAGGCGGTTGAGCTCGGAGAAGTACCCACCGCTGCGCGCCGGCCGCGTCGCGTCGGAGGTGATCGCGACCGTCAGCCCGCGCCCGGGCAACACATAGAGCATCTGCCCACCATAGCCGCGCCCGTAGGCCACCGGCTCGCCGGCGAAGCGGGCCAGGAACCAGCCGTAGCCGTAGGCGTGGCCCGACCAGGGGGAGCGGGTGCGCGCCTGCCAGGATTGCGCGAGCCAGTCCGCGGGGATCACCGTCGCGTCCCCCCAACGTCCCCCGGCCAGCACGCATTGTCCGATCCGCGCGAGAGCCCGGGGGGTGAGGGCCATGTTGTTGCCGCCCAGATAGCGGCCCTGAGGGTCGCGGGTCCAGGCGGGGATGGCGATGCCGAGGGGGCCGCCCAGCCAGTCCCGCGCGAGGTCGAGCAGCGTGCGCCCCGTCGCCTCGGACAGGACGGCGCCGAGGATGTGGAAGCTCCCCGTGGAGTAGAGGAAGCGCTGCCCGGGCTCGGCGACCATCGGGCGCGAGAGGGCGTCGGCCACCCAGTCCCGGCTCGCGATCCAGCCGCCGTAGCGGGCACCGGACGTGCGCTCGAGCCCGGCCTGCATCGTCACGAGGTCGGCCAGCGTGATGTCGGCCACCCGCGGATCGGCGCCCGGCGGAATAAGCCGGGGCGCGACCTCGCCGAGTGTGGCATCCACGCCGGGCACCGCCTCCCGCGCGATGGTGATGCCGGTGAGAAGCGCGACGAGTGTCTTCGAGACCGATTTCACGTTGGCCGCACGGTCGAGCCCCGGGCCCCGCACGGCGCGCTCCGCCAAGATCCCGTCGGGCCCGGCGATCACGATGGCGTGGAGCTGGTCGAGCGCGGCGGCCCGGTCGAGCGCTGAGGCGAAGGGGCCCCTCTCGCTCCGCGCCACAGGGGGCAGGAGCGAGAGGGCCGCGCTTCCCGCGACACCGCCGAGGAGGCGGCGGCGGGTCGGGCCCAGGCTGGGGATCGGGCCGCGGTCTCGCATCGTGGGCGAGAGCATGGGGCGACGGCCGGGGATTGCCAGGGCCGCGCGCGCCGATCAGGCGCCGACTGGGGCGGGCCTCGGCCCCGCCCGTGCGTTGAGGAGGAGGAGACCCACCGTCACCGCGGCGCCGGCAATGTTGGCCAGGAGCGAGAAGGGCCAGAGGCACGCAACCCCTGCCGCCAGCGCCACGCCGCGCAGGACGGGATGCAGCGGCCGCTCCATACAGCCCTGCATCCCCGCCGCGAGGGCGTAGATCCCGAAGATCGCGAAGAAAAACACGACGAAGGCCGCCCCCCAGTCGCCCGAGAGGAGCGGCGTGTAGGCGAAGAGCACCGGCACGATGTAGAGGCCCTTGGCGAGCTTCCAGCTTTGGAGGCCCGTCGCCATCGGCGGGGATTTCGCGATGGCCGCGGCGGTGAAGGCGGCGAGACACACAGGCGGCGTCACGTTGGAATCCTGGCTCAACCAGAAGACGATCATATGGGCCGAGAGAAGGGCGGCGCTGGCCGCGGCCGCCGGCACCACCATGTCGCGGAGCTGAGCCGAGATCTCGAAGGGGAGGCTGGCGACCAGCGCCGCCGCCTCGCCATGCGGCATGGGCCCCGCCAGCTTCTCGAGGGCCGTCGGGTCCGCCAGCATGAACATGGCCTTCGCCGTCTCGGGCAAGGTGCCGGCCGCGATGGCGTCGACCACAGCGACATCCATGATCATGCCCGCGAGCGCGGGGGCCGACAGCGTGGCGAGCACGATGTAGGCCGCCGTAACCGGCAGCCCCATGCCGAGCACGAGCGAGGCGAGCCCGATGAGCACGATCGCGATCATCAGGTTGCCCGCCGACCAGCTGGCGATCATGAGGCTGAAGGTGTTGCCGACGCCCGCCGTGACGATCACGTTGATGACGAGGCCCACCGAGCAGAGGAGAACCGCCGAGGTGATCATGTTGCGCGCCCCCATTTCCAAGGCCTCGATCACGCCCCTGAGGCCCATCGGCCGCTTGGTGAGCCAGCTCGAGACGACCACCGCGACCATCCCGAAGCCGGCCGCGTAGTTCGGCGAGTATCCGGCCACGAGCATGCCGATCAGAAGGCAAATGGGGATGATGAAGCTCGCGCCCCCGTCGAGCACCGCTTGCCCGAGCGTTCGCCCGTCGTCGGCCATGGGCTGCATGTCGAGGCGCTTGGCCTCGATGCGGACGAAGAAGGCGACCGACAGGAAATAGAGGAGCGCTGGGAGGGCCGCCACCAGCACGATGTGCTCGTAGGAGATCTGCGTGAGCGTGGCCATCACGAAGGCGCCCGCCCCCATGATGGGGGGCATGAGCTGCCCTCCCGTGGAGGAGGCTGCCTCGACCCCGGCGGCGAAGCGGCCGCGGAAGCCCGCCCGCTGCATGAGCGGGATGGTGATCACCCCGGTCGACGCCGTGTTGGCGATGGCCGAGCCCGAAATGGTGCCGGTGAGCCCTGAGGCCACCACCGCGACGAGCCCGGGCCCGCCGACCAGCTTGCCCGCCAAGGCGCGCGCGAGGTCCACCACGAAGTCTCCGGCGCCCGAGCGCACCAGAAAGGCGCCGAAGATGATGAAGAGGAACACGGTGGTCGAGGAGATGCTCGCGATCGTGCCGAAGAGCGCGTCGTCGCCATAGACCGATCGGAAATAGGTCGTCTCCCAGGAGAGGCCGGCGAAGGAGAACACGCCGCCGATCCACGAGCCCCACACCGTGACATAGGTGAGCGAGAGCACGATAAGAATGGGGATGATGAGGCCGGTGGTGCGCCGCGTGAACTCGATGGCGCCGAGAATGACGACGGTGATCGCCGCCCAGTCGAGCGCCGCGAGCCGGGTGCCCCGGTCGTAGATCCCGTCCTCCGCCTGGCTGAGATAGATCGCGGCCGCGGCCACCAGAGCGCCGATGGCGAGATCGACCGCCAGGGCCGTGCGCGAGCGCGCCCATCCGCTCCGCGACATCGGCACGACGACCGCGCAGAGAAGCGCGAAGCCGCCGAAATGGAAGGCGTTGCGCTCGAGCTCCGAGATCATGGGCCGAAAGGCGAGGACGAGATGCATAAGGGAGATCACGACCGCCAGGGCGGAGACCGCGAGGGCGAGGCCCTTGGGCAGCTCACGCGCGGCGCTTGGCCGGGCGTCGGGATCCTCTGCGGTGTCGGACATCGTCGGGCCTCCCCAGAGCGGCGTTTCGGTCTCTCCTCGGCCGGGGCGCGCCGCACGCCGCAGGATGCGCGGCGGCATGCGCCGCCACGCCTTGGATCGCCGGGCCGCGAGCCTATTGGGCGATCAGCCGCTCCGGAATGTCGAGGCCCGCCTCGCGGTAATAGCGGGCGGCCCCAGGATGCAGCGGCAAGGGCAGGCCGGTGATCGCGGCCTCGAGCGCCATCTCCTTGGTCGCGGGATGGATGGCGTTGAGGAAGGGGAGGTTCTCGTAGATCGTCTTGGTGATCATGTAGACGTTCTCTTCCGAGACATCGGCCGAGACCGCGAGGAAGTTGGGCTGGGCGATGGTGTCGATGTCCGCGGTCTGCCCAGGATAGGTGCCGGCCTTGATCGTGTAGCGGGTCCAGAGCTCGCGCCCGCCATCGGCCTGGGCCATCTGCTCGTCGGTGAAGGAGAGGATGGTCACGCCGTCGCCCGCGCTGGCCATGAGCTGGCTGACGGCGCCCACCGGCGCCCCGGCCGGGGTCGAGATCGCTCTCACCTGGCCGTTTTGCAGCGCCTCCGCAGACGGCCCGTAGCCCGCCTCGACCAGCGTGAAGTCGGATTCGGCGTCGACCCCGAAGCCGCTCAGAATCGCGCTGTTGGACCCCATCGTTCCCGAGTTCCGCTTGCCGAGCGCCGCGCTCTCGCCGGTGAGGGCGACGAAGTCCGCGATCGTCCCGGTCGACACCGCGTCCGAGTCGACGATGAAGTGCTCCACATTCGGCCAGAGTGTGGTGACCGAGCGCAGGTTTTCCTGCTTGCCGTCGGCCGCGAGATCGCCGGTTCCCGTCGCCGCGAAATAGCCGAAGAGGCCCTGAAGGATGGCGAACTGTGCCTCGCCTTCGCGCAGCAGCCGGACGTTTTCGCCCGATCCCGCAGAGTTGATCGCCGACATGGCAATCTCGTGCGCCGGCTCGAGCTTCACCTTCACGAGCGTCGAGATCGCGACGCCGACCGGGTAGTAGGTGCCGCCAGTGGAGGCGGTGGCCAAGATGTAGTTGGCCGGCTCCGCCTTCGCGGGCGCGGCGCCGATCCCGACCGCGAGCGCCGCGGCGAGGAGCGTGGTGATGGGTTTGGTCATCCTGCGGTCTCCCTTGTCCGGCCGAGGTGTCGCGGCCGTTCTTGTGCCCGCTTCGGCACGCACGCGCCGAGGGGGCGGGCAGCCCCAGGCGCGAGAGTATCCGCTGCGGTGCGGATTGTAATCTCCCCTCTGCGGGCCGGTCAGGCCGGGGCGCGCCGCCCGTGCCGCCAAGCGTAGACGCCGCCCATGAGAACCGCGCCGGCCAGATCGGTCCGCCAATCCCCCGCGATCATCAGGAGGGCCGCGGCGAGGATGAGAAGCCGAAGCGCTGGCCCTGTCGGGCCCACGAACCAGCCCTGCACCGCGCAGGCCAGGAGGTAGACCCCGATGAGCGCCGTGCAGACATTTCGGACGATCTCGATCCACGGCGCCTCGAAGAGAAGCCCGGGGCTGTAGAAGAACATGAAAGGCACGACGAAGGCGGCCAGGCCGACCTTGAAGCTCGCGATCGAGGTGCGCATGGGCTCGGCTCCCGCGATGGCGGCCCCGGCATAGGCCGCGAGGGCCACCGGCGGCGTGATCGCCGAGACCACCGCGTAGTAGAAGACGAAGAAATGCGCGATGAGCGGTTCCACCCCGATCTCGATGAGACCGGGCGCGACGACCGAGGCGGCCACCGCATAGGCCGCGGTGGTGGGCATCCCCATGCCGAGGATGATGGCGATCAGCATCGCAAAGATCAGCGCCAGGAGCGTGCTTGCCTGGGCCAGATCGAAGAGGAGCGCGGAGAAACGCGCCCCGACCCCGGTGATGGCGATCACGCCCACGATGATCCCGGCGCAGGCGCAGACGACGACGATCTGGACCGAGAGGCGCGTGCCCTCGTTGAGTGCGGCGAAGATCCCGCGCGGGCCCATGGCCTGCGGCGTGAGCCAGCTCACGACCACCGCGGCGACGATCGAGAGCGTGCCGGCCCGGATCACGGAATAGCCCATGAAGAGGGCCCCGATCAGGATGATCACAGGCACGAAGAGGTAGATGCGCAGAAGGAGCGCCCGCCCGTCGGGCAGCTCGCTCCGCGGCACGCCGGACAGGCCGAGTCGCCGCGCCTCGCAATCCACCATGAAGTAGACGGAGGCAAAGTAGAGAAGCGCCGGGATCAGCGCGGCGATCACGAGATCGGTGTAGGGGATGCCCGTGATCTCGGCCATGATGAAGGCGCCCGCGCCCATGATCGGCGGCATGATCTGCCCGCCGGTGG
>CAYXPI010000150.1:0-8983 GCA_964467005.1 uncultured Limibaculum sp.
CTGTCGGGCGGTCTGCGCCAGCGGGTGGCCATGGGCCGCGCCGTGGTGCGCGCGCCGGATGTGTTCTTGATGGACGAGCCGCTCTCCAACCTCGACGCCCAGCTCCGCGCCCAGATGCGGAGCGAGATCAAGGCGCTGCAGCGGCGCCTCGGCGCGACGATGATCTACGTCACCCACGACCAGGTGGAGGCGATGACGATGGCGGACCGGATCGTCGTCCTCCGAGACGGGCGGATCCAGCAGGCGGGCACGCCGGAGGAGCTCTACGCCCGGCCGGCCAACCGCTTCGTGGCGGGTTTCATCGGGGCGCCGGCCATGAACCTCCTCGCCCTCACTCCGGAGGAGGGGTCGGAGGGCTCGGGCCTCCGCGTGGCGGGCGGGCCGGTGCTCACCCCCGCCGTCGTGCCCCAGGGCGCGGTGGAGATCGGGCTTCGTCCCCAGGCGCTGCGGCTGGTGGGGGCCGAGGGCGCGCCGGTCGCCTGGCAGGCCGAGGTGGCGCTGGTCGAACCCTTGGGCGACGAAACCCTCGTCCACCTCGCCTCCGGCGCGCGGCTCAAGGTGCGGGACCGCGACGCGCCGCGCCCCAGCCCCGGGGAGCGCGTGACTGTGGGCTTCGACGTCGCCGAGGCGCGGTTTTTCGACCGCGCGGGCGCGGCCATCGGCTGAGGCCCTCAGGCCCCCGGATAGGCGGGATCGAGCCGGAAGCGGTGCGGCCCCTCGAAGGCGCCGATATAGGCCTGATGCGAGACGAGCCCGCTGTCCTCGGTCCAGCGATGCAGCATAAAGGCCGGCGGCTCGAGGATCCACGAGGCCATGGGTGCGGGCTCGAAGTCGAGCGCCACCTGATGCGCGACCGAGGGGGCGATCATGCCCACCGTGCCGGCCCAGCGGATCTGCACCGGGCGGTGATGGTGCCCGGAGATCACGCGCTCCACCTGCGGATGGCGGGCGACGATCGCGCCCATGTCCGCGCCGTTCACGCATCCGATCTGGTCCATGGCCGCAATGCCGGTCGGAAATGGGGGATGGTGAATGGCAATGACTGTGGGCCGGGGATCGGCCTCCAGCGTCGCCTCGAGCCATGCGAGGCTCTCGGGCGCAAGCGCGCCATGGCTCGCGCCGGGCACCACGCTGTCGAGGCCGACGAGGCGCACGGGCAGCTCGTCCACCGCCCAATTGAGCGGCCCGGTCTCCGGCAGATAGGCGTGGTCGGCAAAGGCCGCGCGAAGCTCGGCGTGGCGGTCGTGGTTGCCTGGGATGACGTAGACCGGCGGCTCCAGCCGGTCGAGCTCGGCGCGCAACAGTTCATATTCCTCGGCGGTGCCGATATCCGTGAGGTCGCCCGTGACAACCACCGCATCCGGTCGGTGGGCGGCCACCGCGTCGATCGCGGCGGCGGTGTAGGGCCGGGTCACCACCGCGCCGGAGAGAGGGGTGTCGTCGCGGCGCATGTGGAGATCGGTGATCTGGGCGATGAGCATGGGAACAACCTCGGGGACGGGACACGCAATGCCGTCCTCTTAGCCTTCCCCCGTTTCCGGGGGAAGGCCTTCGCGCGATACAATCAGAAGTCGAACGCGGTCTCGTCCACGTAAGGTTTCAGGATCTCGTTGGCGTTGGCCTGGGCGCGGGCGGCGGCCTCGTCCACCGAGAGATCCGCGTCGCCGAGGAGGGCCTGCATCTCGTCCTCGACCGCCTTGCGCACGGCGACGGTGTTGTAGGTCGCGATCCAGGGGCCGGCGAACTGCAGCTGCTCGACGGCGCGGAGCGCGTCGGGGTTCTGGGCCACGAACTCCTTCATCTCGTCCATGTCGTAGGCGGCCATCCGCGGCGCGAAATAGCCGGTGAAGCGCGACCAGCGGCCCTGCACCTCGGGGCTCACGAGATGCGAGATGAAGGCCCAGGCGGCGGCTTTCTGCTCCGGCGTGGTGCCCTTGAACGAGACGAGCGAGGCGCCGCCGATCGGCACCGCGTTGCGCACATTCCGCGGCATGAAAGCGACGTCGTAGTCGAAGGTGGCGTTCTCGCGCACGAAGGAGAGGGCGCCGGTGGAGAGCACGATCATCGAGGCCTTGCCGGCGAAGAAGTTGGTCGACACCGCCTTCGAGTCGGTCACGCCCGTGGGCATCGCCTTGTGCTCATGGGCCATGTCGCGCCAGAATTTGAGCGCGGCCTTGGTCGAGGCGTGGTCGTAAAAGATCTCGCCCGGATAGACGGTGTTGTAGAAGGTGCCGCCCGAGGCCATGGCGAGCGACTGCACGAGCCAGCCGTTGTAGTCGTAGTTGGACGGCATCATCAGACCCCAGCGGCCTTCGTCCGGCTTCGCGAGCGCCTTGGCGGCCGCGATCCACTCGCCCCAGGTCTCGGGCGCCTTGTCGATTCCGGCCTCGGCAAAGTGCTCTTTGTTGTAGTAGAGGATCGGCGTCGAGTTCTGGAACGGCACCGAGTACATCTCGCCGTCGAAGAGCGCGTTGGCGCGCACCGCGGGCCAGAACTCCTCGACGAAGGCCGGCACATCCGTGCCTTCGGGCGCGATGTCCGCGATCGGCACGATGAGGTCGTTCATCGCGAGCTCCGCGGCGAAGTTGGCGGACATCAGCACCACGGCGGGCGGGCGCCCGGCCTCGGCGGCGGCCTGGGACTTCACCTTGGTGTCGTCGTAGGAGCCGGTGAAGACGCCGACGACTTCCACCGCGTCCTGGCTGTCGTTGTACTCGGCCACGATCTTCTGCATCTCGCGGCTGAGCTTGCCCTGCACGGGCGCGGGGAACATGAACTCGATCGTCTCCTGCGCGGCCGACACGGTCGCGAAGGTGGCGAGGGCGGCGGCCCCCATCAGGCTGCGGAGGGTGGTCATGGCGATCTCCTATTTGATGCCAGTGGACATGAAACTGTTGACGAACTGACGCTGGAAGGCGGCGAAGGCGATGGCGAGCGGCGCCACCACGAGGAGCGTGCCGGCGGCGATCAGCCCCCAGTCCGACGCGCCCTCGGCCCCCAGCGCGAAGCTCACGAGGCCCACGGTGAGGACCATGTTGTCCGGGTGGTTGAGCACCATGAGCGGCCAGAGATATTCGTTCCAGTGGAACACCACCGAGACGATGGAGAAGGCGACGAGCCCCGGCCGCGCCAGCGGCAAGAGGACGAACCACAGGATCTGGCCCCAGGAGGCGCCGTCGATCCGCGCGGCCTCCTCGAAGTCCCGCGGGATCGCCCGGAAGGTCTGGCGCATGAGGAAGGTGCCGAAGGCCGAGCCCCAATAGGGCGCCATCACCCCGATCAGCGTGTCGTAGAGCCCGAGCTGCACCAGCGTGGTGAGGTTGGGCACGATGAGGACCGGCGGGGCCAGCATGAGCTGGAGCAGGAAGATGTAGAAGAGCGTCTCCTTGCCCCGAAACTCGGCCCGGGCGAAGGCGTAGCCCGCGAGGCTGATCGTCACGAGCTGAACCGCCAGGGTGCCGAGGACGAGAATGAGCGAGTTCGCGAACCACACCGCCCAATCCCCATCGAGGAGGGCGTAGCGGAACTGGTCGAGCGCGGGCGCGGTGGAGGGGATGAGCGAGGCCATGTCGAGTGAGCCGAAATTCTCGGGCCGGAGCGAGGCGATCACCATCCAGAGGAGCGGCGTCGCCCAAAGGAAGACAATGCCCGAAAAGGCCGCGAGCCCGATCCAGGGGAGCGCCCGCGCCACGCCTCAGCTCTCGTAATGCACGCGGCGCTCCATCGTGCGGAGGCTCGCCATGGAGAGCGCGAGGAGAAGCGCCAGGGTCACCACCGTCGCCGCGGTGGCTTTGCCGAGATCGTAGAACTCATGCGCCTGCTGGTATATGTAGTAGAGAAGAAGATTGGTCGCGTTGTTGGGGCCGCCCTGGGTCATCACGATCACATGGTCGATCTGGGTGATCGCGTTGATGAGCGCGATGACGCCGACGAAGGCGAAGGTCGGCCCGAGCATCGGGATCACCACATAGCGCTGGCGCTGCCACCAGCTCGCGCCTTCGATGCGGGCGGCTTCCTCCGCGTCCTCGGGCAACGACTGGAGCCCCGCGAGGAAGAACAGCATGTAGTAGCCCGCGTTCTTCCACACCGTGAGGAGGATGAGCGACCAGAGCGCGATGTCGGCGTTGCCGAGCCAGTTGACCGACCGGGCGCCGAGCTTGGCGAGGTAGTAGTCGAGAAGCCCGAGCGTGGGCAGGAAGATGAAGATGAAGAGCGCCGCGGCCGCCACCAGCGGCATAAGCGTCGGGAAGAAGAGGATCGCGCGGTAGAGCCCGTTGAGCGCGCCGGACTGTCGGAGCATCACCGCGAAGAGGAACCCGAGTGCCACCGACGGGATCACCGTGCCCGCCGCGTAGATCGCGTTGTTGAGGAGCGCGCCGGTGAAATCCGCGTCGCCCATCAGCCGCGTGTAGTTCTCGAGGCCCGCGAACTCCTCGAACTCCGCCACCCGCCGGGAGGCGAAGAGCGAGGCGGCGAAGACCTGCAGCATCGGCCAATAGGTGAAGGTCGCGAGGAAGAGGAGCGCGGGCGCGAGCAGGAGATAAGGCGTGAGCGTGGCCCGCCGGCGCGTGCGCCGTGCCTCCTCCGCCAAGCCGACCTCGGACGTCGTGATCTCCGCCATGGCTCTCTCCTTGCGCCGGCAGGATCACAGGGCCATGACGCGCGGGCGGCACTCCGGTGACACAACGTCAGCCGCTGAGATAGCGCTCCGCGAGGGCGAGCGTGCCGTGGGTGTAACCGGCCCCGAGCTCGCTGGCCGTGGGCGTCTCGCGATGGGTGGCGATCCACGCCGTGAGCTGCAGGCGCCGGAGCATGACCATGGTGGGGATCATCGCCGCGTCCTCCGCCGGAAGGAGGGCGACGCGCCGATAGCCGCGCATCCAGGCCTCGGCGAGCGCGGGGATCCGCGGGTCGGTCTCGAAAAAGCTGACCGCGGCCGCGAAATCGAACATGCGCCAGCCGAAGCCGCAGTCGTCGAAATCGATCACCGCGATGCGCTCGCCGTCGATGAGGAGATTGGCGAGGCGGAGATCGGCGTGGATTAGGCCGAAGCGCTCGGGCTCTGTGCCATAGGCCGCGAGGCGGGTGCGCAGCGCCTCGGCCAGCCGGGCGAGACGCGCGGCGCCGTCGGCGTTCAGGCCGAGCGCGTCCCGCCAGTTGCCCCAATGCGCATCAGGGCCCACGGTTGTCGCCCAGTCCCAGCGTTTGCGGGCGAAGCCGGTGGGCGGCTGCCAGTGGCGGGCATGGGCGTGGAGCCGCGCGGCCACGGCGCCGAGCGCCTCGAAGGGCGCCTCCAGCGCGTCCTCCGGCGCGGGCTCGCGGCCGGGCATGAAGGCGAAGGCCACCACCTCACGCCCCGACGGCAGCACCCCGATCAGCCCGCCATCGGCGCGGGGCAGGGGGGCGGGCGTCGCCACCACCGCCTCGGCCCGGAGCGCCTGGATCCAGGCAAGCTCCGAGGCGATCTCCGCCCGGCTGTGATAACCCACCCGGTGGACGCGGAACACCACGGGCGCGGCCCGCGCCGGGTCGTCCGCCCGAAAGGTCGCGTTCTCCGAGACGGTAAGAAGCCGCACCCGCGTTTCGGGCGAGAGGCCCCAGTCCGGCGCGACAGCCGCCACCTCCGCCGCGAGCGCCGCCACATAGTCCGGCGCGTAGAGCCCTGTCATGCCCCTCTCCCTTGCCAAGCCGTCCGCACGGGCCCAGGCTCGCTCGGCCCAAGCCGGAGGAGCCCATGCCCGACACCGCCGCCATCCGCGAGATCGACCACCTCTGGGTGCCCCTGCCCGACGGGCGACGGCTGGCCGCCCGCGCCTGGCTCCCCGCGGCCGAGGGCCCCGCGCCCGGCATCCTCGAATATCTGCCCTATCGCAAGCGCGATGGCACGGCACCCCGCGACGCCGGCACGCATTCGCGCTTTGCCGCCGCGGGCTATGCGTGCCTCCGGGTCGACATCGCGGGCACGGGCGACAGCGACGGGGCGTTCGATGACGAGTATTCCGAGCAGGAGCTTGCGGACGGTGAGGCGGTCCTCGCCTGGATGGCCGCGCAAGCCTGGTGCACGGGGCGGATCGGCGTGATCGGCATCTCCTGGGGCGGGTTCAACGGCCTCCAGCTCGCCTTCCGCCGCCCGGCGGAGCTCGGCGCCGTGGTCACCGTCTGCTCCACGGTCGACCGCTATGCCGACGACATCCACTTCATGGGCGGCTGCCTCCTCACGGACAATTTCAACTGGGGCGCGCAAATGACCGCCTACAACACGCGCCCACCCGACCCCGCGCTCCGCGACGATTGGCGCGCGCGCTGGCTCGAGCGGCTGGAGGGCACGCCGTTTCTCGCGGCGGACTGGCTGCGTCGGCCGGCGCGGGAGGCCTATTGGCGCCACGGCTCGGTCTGCGAGGATTGGGCGGCGATCCGGGCGCCGGTGCTCGCCATCGGCGGCTGGGCGGACGCCTATGTAAACGCGCCTGTGGCGCTGGCCCAAAACCTCTCCGTCCCGGCAAAGGCGCTCATCGGCCCGTGGGACCACAAATACCCCCACATCGCGCGCGTCGGCCCCGCGGCGGACTTTCCCGGCGAGGTGGTGCGCTGGTTCGACCGCTGGCTGAAGGACCTGCCCAACGGGGCGGAGGCGCTGCCCGCCCTCCGCGCCTATCTCCAGGACCACGATGCGCCGGCGCCCCAGCTCAAGCCGAGGGCCGGCGCCTGGGTCGGCGCATCGGCGGTGCCGGCGGCCGCGCGCGTCCTCGGCCTCGCGCCGGGGCGCTTGGTCGACGGGGTGGGCCACGGGTCGGTGGAGGTGGCGACCCCGCTCACGGTGGGGGCCGCGGCCGCCTATTTCTGCCCGGGCATGCGGATCGACCACGAGCTGGCCGACGACCAAGCGGCGGACGATGCGGACTCGCTCGCCTTCGACATCGAGCCCCTCGGCGAGCCGCTCCGGCTGCTCGGCCGACCGGTGCTCACGCTCTCCGTCGCGGCGGACCAGCCGGTGGCCCAGATCGTCGCCCGCCTCTGCGACGTGGCGCCGGACGGGACATCTCAGCGCGTCAGCTATCGGGCGTTCAATCTCTGTCACCACACGGGCCACGCCACGCCAGAGCCGCTCGAGCCCGGCCGTGCGGTGCGCGTCGAGATCCCGCTCAACGCTTGCGGCCACCGGCTGGCGCGGGGGCACCGGCTTCGCCTGGCGCTCTCCTCGAGTTACTGGCCGGTGATCTGGCCGGCGCCTGCGCCCGTGCGCCTCACGCTCGATCTTGCGCTGGCCCGTCTCGCCCTTCCGGTGTGGGACGGCGCGGCGGAGGACCCGCTCGCGGCGCCCGCGCCCCCGGCGCCCCCAGTGCCTTATGGCGAGGCGCTGGCCCCGCCCGCCTCCACGAACGCCCGGCGCATCGAGCCCGACGGATGCCATGTGCTGGAGACGGAGGACGACTTCGGCACCCTCCGCCATCCCCACGGGCTCGTCGAGCGCCACAGCGTGGGCCAGAGCTTCCGCATACATCCCGACGACCCCACAAGCGCCGAGCACGGGGCGCGCTGGACCTACGACTTCTCCCGGGGGGACTGGTCCGTCGCCATCCGATCCACCGCGCGCATGACCTCGGATGCGCAAGACTTCCGGCTCGAGCGCCGCGTGCAGGCAGAGGAGGGGGGCGTCGAGATCTTCGCGCGAGACTGGGACGAGCGGGTGCCGCGCGGCTGTCTCTGAGCCGGACGCAAAACGGGCGCCCTTGGGGGCGCCCGGTGCCGCGATCGGGGGCGCGCGGCCCCCGGGGGTCGGATCAGACGAGCTCCACCGCCGACACGAAGTCGATGGCCCCGATCTCGTCGAGATCGGTGTCCTCCAGGAAGAACACCACGTCGCCCTGGCTGAACACGTCGTTGTCCGCCGTCGGTGCGCCGAACTCGTCGAAGCCGTCCGCGTCGACGATGACCTGGAGATCGTCGCCCGCCTGCACCACGAAGATGTCGATGCCCGTCACCGGCGTGCCCTCGTCGGCGTCGAGGAAGACGGTGTCGACCGTGAGCGGGCCGTCCATCTCCGTCTCGAAGTAGGTGCCGCCGTCGATGGTGAAGAAATCCTGGACGTCGATGAGGTCGGCCTCGTCGTCGCCATCGTCCTCGTCACCGCCCTCGCCGTTGAAGTCGGTGATCCGGTCAGGGCCCGGTTCGGTGGGCCGCGAGGTCACGTTGTCCGCGTCGAGGGGCTCGCCGGTGAGGAACAGGAAGAGGTCGTCGCCCGCGCCGCCGGTCAGGATGTCCGCGCCCTGGCCGGTGGTCTCGAAGAGGAGCACCTCCAGCTCGAGAATGTCGTCGCCCTCGCCGCCGTCGAGCGTGTCGTTGCCCGTGTTGCCGCGGAGGATGTCGTCGCCCGTGCCGCCGGTCAGGCTGTCGTCGCCCTGGCCGCCGCCCACTTCATCGTTGCCCGAGCCGCCGATCACCGTGTCGTTGCCCGCGCCGCCGATCGCGATGTCGTCGCCCGAGCCGCCGTCGATCAGGTCCGCCCCGTCGTCGGTCGGCGAGGACACCTCGAGAACGAAGGTCTCGCCGCCGCCGAGCGGAGAGCCATTGTTGCTGATCTCGATTTCGTAGACGCCGCTGAAATCCGCCGTGAAGACGAAGCTCGCGCCGCCCGGCTCGCCATCCACCTCCGTCGGCGGGAAGAAGAGCGGGGGCTGAACCACGACATCCGGAGTGAAGCCGTCGGTCTCGACATCGATGCTGACGGTCATTCCCTCGGTCAGGAACACCTCGAAGACGTCGTTGCCTGGCAGGCCGTCCTCGCTCCCTTCGAAGCCTTCGAAGGTGTCGGACCCGCCGCTGATCACGTCGTCGCCGTCGCCGCCGTTGATCGTGTCGGAGCCGTCGCCGCCGAGGAGGACGTCGTCGCCGAGTTCGCCGTCGATGGTGTCGTTTCCGGCACCGCCTTCGATGGTGTCGTCGTCGGTGTTGCCGTCGCCCTCGGTTTCGTCGGTGGTGTCGT
>CAYXPI010000151.1:0-8880 GCA_964467005.1 uncultured Limibaculum sp.
GTCGCCGGCACCGGCGAGCCCGCCTGGTTGACCGCGCACCGCCTCGGCCAGGTCTGGTCGAAGACCCCGGACGGCTGGGTCGAAGGCGGCCGCGACGCGGCGCCGGAGGCCGAATTCACCAACCGTTACGAGAAGTTCGCGAAGGTCCTGCTCAACGCCCGGCCGGGCGCGGAGATCGCCGCGAGCCCGGTCGGACAGCAGCTCGAGATCGTGCCGCTCGGCGACCCCGCCGGCCTCGCGCCGGGCAACGAGCTGGAGGTTCAGGTGCTTCACGACGGCGAGCCCGTCGCCGCCACGGTCTCGGCCACCTTCGACGGGTTCACCGACCGGCCGAACACCTACGCCTATGTCACCGAGACGGCGGAGACCGGCGATCGCGGCCCCGTCGCGGTGGTGAAGCCCTGGAGCCCGGGACTGTGGCTGGTGCGCGCCGAGCACCGGACCGGCGACACGCCGGGGATCGACGCGCATGTGATGCGCAGCGTCATGATCTTCGAGGTCCGGTGAAGGCGGGGCCCCGCACCCCGGGGGGCGGCGGCCTCCGCGCAGCCGCCGGCCTCGCCGCTCTGGCCGTGGTGGCGGGGCTCGTGCTGATCGGCCTCCTCCGGCCCGACCTGCTGGGCCACGGGGTGGGCCAGGGAGTGGGCCACGGGGCGGGGGCCGCCTTTCACGGCGCGCCGGCCGACGGGCCGACGGTGGCGGCGGCGCGGGACGACCCAGCCGGCCTCATGGGGCATATCCTGGCCCGGATCTACACCGCCTTCGGAGAGCGGGAGGAGGACGCCATCTACGACGCGCTGGCCACCGTCGCCGCCGGGCCCGTGCTTGAGGAGCTCTACCTCGAACGGCGCGCCGCGCTCACCGCCGCGCCCGCGGAGGGCGGCGGGCAGGCAATCCACGGCATCGCGGTGCTCGACGCGGCGGCCGCCGAGCGCGACGGCGCCTTCGTGATCGACGGCGCCTGGGAGACGATCGGCTCGGTGGGCCATGGGGATCACGTCCATGTCCGCGGCAACCGCTACGCCGCGCGGTTCACCGTGGAGCCGAGGGCCGATGGCTGGCGGCTCACCGCGTTCGACCTTGTCGAGAAGGTCCGGGCCGAGGCCGTGGAATGAGCGCCCCGGCTCTCCGGATCGACGGGCTGCGCTTCGGCCATCCCGGTGGCCTCGCGCTCGAGGTTCCGGAGCTTGCCGTGGCGCCGGGGGAACGGCTGGCCCTGGTGGGGCCGAGCGGCTCGGGCAAGACCACGCTCCTCACCCTCATCGCCGGGATCGCGGTGCCGGCGGCGGGCTCTGTCCGGATCGAGGGGACGGACATGGCCGGACTGCCCGACGCGGGGCGCCGCGCGCTGCGGGCCCGGCGCATCGGCTTCGTCTTCCAGGGGTTCGAGCTCGTCGACTACCTCTCCGCACGGGACAACATCCTCTATCCCTACCGCCTGTCGTCCGGCCTGCGCCTCGGCGCCGAGGTGCGGGCTCGGGCCGACGCCCTCGCCGAGGCGAGCGGTCTCGCGCCCGTTCTCGACCGGAGGCCGGGGCAGCTCAGCCAGGGCGAGCGCCAGCGCGTCGCGATCTGCCGGGCGCTCGTGACCCAGCCGGGCCTCGTGCTCGCCGACGAGGCGACCGGCAACCTCGATCCGGAGAACAAGGCGCGCATCCTCGACCTCGTCTTCGCCCGCGCGGCCGAGGTCGGGGCCGCGGTGATCGGGGCGACGCACGACCACGGCCTCCTCCCCCGGTTCGACCGGGTGATCGACGTCAGCGCCTTCCGGGGCCGGGCGGCGGCATGAGGGGCACGCTCTACCTCGCGCTGGCCTATCTGCGCTTTCACCGGATCAAGAGCCTGGTGCTGGTCCTCGCCCTCGCCGTCGTCCTGGCCGTGCCCGCCGCCATCGCCGCCCTGATCGACGCGGCCGAGACGCGCCTGACCGCCCGGGCCGAGGCGACGCCGCTCGTCATCGGCGCACCGGGCAGCCGGCTCGATCTGGTGATGGCGGCACTCCATTTCGACGCCGCGAGCCCCGCGCCCACCACGATGGCGACCGTCGACGCGGTCTGGGAGAGCGGCCTGGCCGACGCGATCCCGCTCCATCTCGGATTTCGCGCGGGCGCCCACCCGATCGTCGGCACGTCGCTCGACTATTTCGAGCTCCGCGGGCTGGAGCTGGCCGCCGGCCGCGGCCTCGCCGTGCTGGGGGAGACGGTGATCGGCGCGCAAGTGGCCGAGGCGCGCGGCCTCGCGCCCGGCGACACGATCGTCTCGAGCCCGGAGACGCTCTTCGACCTCGCCGGCAGCTACCCCCTCGCGCTCGACATCGTGGGCGTGCTGGCGCCCACCGGCAGCGACGACGACCGCGCGGTGTTCGTCGACATCAAGACCGCCTGGGTGATCGCCGGCATCGGCCATGGCCATGCGGATGTGGTGGCGGCCGAGGGCGGCGTGGCCGTCGCCGATGCGGCCATCGTCGAGCACCGGCGGATCACGGCCGACACCATCGACAGCTTCCACTTCCACGGCGATCCGGCCGCCTTCCCCGTGACCGCGGTGATCGCCCGGCCCCACGACGCCCGCGCGGCCACCATCCTGCGCGGGCGCTACCTCGACGATCCGTCCGGACGCCAGGCGCTGGTGCCCGCCGCCGTGATCGGCGAGCTGATCGCCCAGGTGTTCCGGGTGAAGGGGGTGCTCGACGCGGTGGTGGCCATCGTCGCCCTCGCGGCCCTCGCCGGGCTCGCGCTGGCGCTTTATCTCTCGGTCGAGCTCCGCCGGGGCGAGATGGCCACGGCCTTCCGGCTCGGCGCGCCGCGCCTCCACGTCGCGCGTCTCGTCGGAACGGAGGCGCTGATCCTCGTGCTCGCCGCCGGCCTCCTCGCCCTCGCCCTGGCCGCCCTGGCCGAGACCGTCGCCGCCGAGGCCGCCGCCCGGCTGATCCGCCCCAACCTCTGAGGAGCCCCGATGCGCCCCGTCGCCTTCACCCTGGCCCTTCTCCTCGCGCTCGGCCCCGCAGGGGCGGAGACCCGGCTCACCGTCTTCGCGGTCAACGCGCCGCTCGCGCATATGGCCGAGCGGCTGGCGGGCGAAGGCGCGCGCGTGCTCTTTCCCGTGCCGAAGGGCCGCGACCCCGCCTTCTGGCGCCCGGCCATCGCCGACATCGCCGCGGCGCAGCGCGCCGACCTCATCCTGCTGAGCGGCGCGGGATACGCGGCCTGGACCACCAAGGCCACCCTGCCGCGGGGGCGCATCGTCGACACCTCGGCAGACTTCGCCGACCGCTTCATCGCCACCGAGACGGTCACCCACAGCCACGGGCCCGAGGGCGCGCACAGCCATGTGGGCGTGGCCACCCATGTCTGGCTGGATCTCGCGCTGGCCCGGGCGCAGGCCCGCGCCGTGGCCGCCGCCCTCACCCGCCGGATGCCCGCAGGGGCCGGGCGGATCGCGACCGCGCTCGCCGCGCTGGAGGCCGAGCTCCAGGCCCTCGACGATGCGGCGAAGGCCGTCGGCGCCGCGCTCGCCGACAGGCCGCTGCTCGCCTCCCACCCGCGGTATCAGTACTTCGCCCGCGCCTACGGCCTCTCGATCCACAGCGTCGCCTGGGACCCGGAGCAGACACCGGACGCCGAGGCCTGGGCGGCGCTCGACGCGCTCGCGGCCGAGACCGGCGCCGAGGCGATGCTCTGGGAACGCCCGCCCAACGACGCCACAGCCGCGGCGCTGGCCGAGCGCGGGATCGCCGCCGTCGTCGTCGAGCCGGCGGGCGACGCAGCCGACACGCCCTTTCCTAGCCGGATGCGGGCCAATCTCGCCCGGCTTGCCGCCCTGGCCGAGGGCGTGCCCGACAACTGACGCGACCAGGCCGCCGCCCGTTCAAACCCGGGCATCGCCCTCGGCAAGATCTCGGCGCGGCGGCGGCGACGCGCAGGTGAAGCGCCGGCGCCGCGTCTCCGCATCTTGAGACGGCGCGGCGGGTCAGTTCTGCGAGTCGCCCAGTCCGAAATTCGTGATCGCAATCACAAACTTGCTCTGAATGCCGATGACCTCGACGGTCTTTGCCGACAGAACATTGGCGGGGGCGCTGTCCGGCGGCGGCGCGTAGCCATCCCACGCCATTTTGCCCTGTGCGGCCGCCGTCCAGGCCGACCCGTAGATCCGCTTGTTCTTCTCAGGGTCGGTTTGCGCCAGCGAATTCGAGCGAGCCGCAACACTGCCACCGCCGTAAATCAGCGCGCATTTCGACCGCACATCGGCTTCGAGCCCACGCAAGGCATCGAGCTGGGCCTGCCGCTCTTGCTCTGCCTCTCTTTGCCGCGCGTCTTCCGCCGCTTTCTTGGCGTTGTCGACGATTTTCTGGTAGTCGACCTCCTTCACCTTCCCCTCCGTCTCGGGCTTGTCCTCGAAGGGGTCGTTGAGTTTGTCCTCCAGCGCCTCATCGAGCTCGCGCTTGGTCTCGTCGTCCAGCATGCGGTAGCCCTGCGCCAGCAGCTTGAAGCCGGGCGAATCGATGAAGTCGGTCAGGTCCGCCACGAACCGCCCGAAATCCGGGCCCACCTCGATCCGGCGATCGGCCTTCGAGCTGAAGTGAACCTTGAGCATGTTGGGGTAGGTGTTTGTGGGGAAGCTCCAGCCGGCCTGGCCCTCCTCGCCTTTGACCCCGATCACCAAGGAGCGGGTGCCGCTCAGCGTGACCACCGCGGGCCGGTTGAAGCCGACGGCCGACATCTCGGCCGCGGTCGACGTCGTGGCCTCGGCCTTGCGCACCTGGCCGGACACGATGGCCGGGGTGCTGGCCTTGAGCTCCACCTGCACGCCGGCGCCCCCGAAGCCGCCTGGAAGCACCGAGCCAAAGCCGACAAACCCCGATCCGCCGCAATTGTACACGAGCTTCACGTCGACATAGTCGCCCGCGTCGGCGAACTCGACCTCCGCTTTGAGAAAGTCCACGCTCACATTCAACACCAGAGGGGGCGCGGGAATGGCGCGGCTGACCCCCGGAATGATCTCGGTCTCGATCACGCGGGTGACCTTGCCGTTGCCGTCGAGACCGAGCTTGAGCGTGCCGAAGCCCGTGCCGACCGAAGCCTCGGCGTTGAACCAATGCTCCTTGTCCGGCATCGGGTCCGAGCCCCGAGCACCCCTGGCGGTGCCCTCCGCCGTCTCGACGGCGCCGTCGACGAGGCCCTCTGGGGCGGGCCCCTCCTCCTCCGCGGCGCCGCCGGGGGCGGGCATGGTCACCACGAAGGGCCCGATCTGAGGCGCGTGCTCGGCCAGGATCTCGAACATGGCCGTGCGAAACGCCGCGCCCGTCGACACTTCGACGCGGTAGGAGCCCGGCGGCAGATCCGGCGCGACCATGAGCCCGCTCGCATTGGTCGTCCCGCTCCGCTGCACCCCGGCGTTGGAGACGAGCTTCACCACCACCGTCGCGCCGGGCACCGGGGCGAGATCGGGCTCCGCCGTCACCTCGACGCTGAAAGTGACGAGCCCCGCCTCGTTCACCTGCCGCGAGCTCCGGAGCGTGACCGTCTCCGTGCCGCCGCGGGCGAGCTCCCGGCCCTCGACGACGGCGGGCTGCCACACCCGGTCGCGTTTGGCCGCGTTGATGTGGTAGCGACCGGGCGAGATCCCCTCGAAGAGCACCAGCCCGCGCTTGTCGGTCCGGGTGTCCGGCCGCCAGGTCGGCCCGGTGGAGAGCTTGACCACCACCTCCTCCACCGGGGTGCCGGCCGCATCCTCGACGCGAACCTCGATGGCGCCCTCTGCGTCCGCCAAGCCGCCGGGGCTCGGCGCCCCGGGGCGCGCGGGCGCTCCCGGCGCGGGTGGAGGCGCGGACGCGGGCTGACCGGGCCCCGCGGGCGACGCCGCCTCCGGCGCCCCGCCCTCCGTCATGGCCTCCCAGGTCCGCCCGCCGGGATCCACGCGCCCGTCGGCAAAGCCCAGAGCCTCCCGCTGAAAGCTCGAGATTGCGCCGATGGTGGCCGGTCCCACCAGCCCGTCGACCGTGAGGCTCGCGCCCTTTCGGTTGAGGAGCTCCTGCACGGTGGTCACGTCGTCGGGCTGGTTGCGCCCGCCGGAGCCCACGGCGCCGGAGAGCGACCTCTGGACACGGGGGCTCTCTGGCGGGGGAGGGGGCGGGGCGGCCTCAGGGGCGGCTTCCGGCACGCCGGGCGTGACGTCGGGCGCGACGTCGGGCGTGGCCTCTGGCATGACCTCGGGCGCCGCGAGCACCAGGCGGTGGTGATGGAGCCGGCCCTCGACCCGAACCTCCTCGGCGGCCGCGGCGTCGGCCGTCCGCGCCGCAATCGCATAGACACCCTCGGGCAGGCCGTCGAACACGCAGACGCCCTGGGCATCCGTGGCCCCGGCTCGCGCGGCCATGCGCCCCGCCGACCCCTCGAGCGTGATCTCGGCGCCCGCGACCGGCGCGCCGCTGCCCGCGCGAACGACCTCGAGCGCGAGGGACGCGAGGGCGCCGCCGGCCCCGCCCCGGCGCTCGAGCTCGGCGAGCTTGGCCTCGATGCCGGCGAGCCGGGTCCGCTCGCTGTCGGACAGCACGCCGTCGGCCAGCGCCTCGCGCCGCACGCGCTCGTAGATCTGTCGGAGGCGGTCCAAGCGCTGGTCGGCTGACGACACGGCTCACCTCGCAGGACAGGGGCCAAACGCCCAACGGCTTCGATGTGGATTGAGGGTGCCGAAAGGTCAGCTTGGGATCAAGCGCCGCCCGCCGCCCGAGCGTACGGGCGAGGGGCTGTGTCGCCGGGAGGACGCGCCCTCCGGTCTCGCGAAGCGCGCGGCCGTCCGGACCTCAGAGCGCGGCGGAGAGCTCGAGCATCGCGTCGAGCTTCGACAAGAGCGCGATGTTGGTCTTGAGGAAATCGCGCACATCCGTGCTCTCGAGCACCGCGCCCGCCAGCACCCGGTCGGCAAAGACGCGCTGCGGCGCCCAGTCCACCTGCGGCGCCCAGTCCACCTGAAACGCGTCGAGCGCCGCCGTGGTCTCAGGCGTCGGCGCGGACTGGATCCCCATTGCCGGCATCCCGTGGGTGAGCGCCGCATGGGTCGCGTCGAACTGTATCGATCCAGCGGAATCTGCTCAGATTCTGCCGCGAGTTCGAAGACTGCGGCGGGTGTCTTCAGGCCGAGCGCCTGATGCGGCCGGCGGTGGTTTTGGAGCCCGGCATCGAACGCCATCGGTTCGAGTGAGATGCCGGGCCTGGTCCAGTCGCCGATCGCGCGGGCTGCGTGCGTCAAGCTCTCGAGCCGCTGGCGGTGGGCGCTTTGCTCTTTCAGCGAGCGGATGAGGCGCTCCGTCATACCGTTCTGCTGCGGACAGTGGGGCGTGATGAACTCTTGGCGAAGGCCGTCGCGTCGGACGCGGCGGGTGTGATGCCGGGATGTGAAGACCAACCCGTTGTCGGAGCGGAGCAGGAACGGCGTCTCGACCCGGCCGAGCGTGCCGAACCGCGCGAGGAGGGCGTGCTCGAGGGCCGAGGCGGCCATCGTCGCCTTGCCGGAGCGCGAGAGATGTCAGCCCAGCAACTCGCGCATGTGGCCCACAAAGCCGAGTTGCACGAGGCTCATGTTGAATCCGCCAAGCCCAAAAAGGGGTTTGAGGATTCTTTTCGAACCGCCAATTTGGCCTGACCGTTCAAGGTTTTTGGGGAGATGAAGAGCCAAAAGTTCAGTTTGGCGCACCCGTCAGGACCGCTATTTGCCTACGCCCTCAAGGGGATACGCGGGAACTACCCCCCTGATACGCCGACGGCGTACCAATGACTTACGCGAAGTTCGGGAACGCCCACGCCCGGCGGGAGAACAGACCGGCCGGCCGGCTGCGCCGGCCGGCCGTAGAGACCTATCACCCAGACAGCATCCGCGATCGCCTGCGGATCGTCTGTGACACCTTCAGCGCGGCGACCTGCGCCTTCCCCGAACCCATGACGCCGGAGGAGCGCCAGGAGATCCTGGCGCTCACCGACGAGCAGCTCGAGGACGCGGAACTCCTCGCGCGCCTCGGGCTGCGGTGGGGCGTCGACCTCAACTGGTTGTTCCTCGGCCGGATGGACGGGCTTCTGATCCGCAGCCGCCTGGAGATGGCGAGGGACCGAGGACCAGACAGTCGAGATCTTGACTCAGGCCAGCCGCTCCCGAATGATCACGCGGCAAGGGCCAGAAATGTATATGACACCCAGAAACCAAATGCCCCGCTAAATCTAGATCAACAAACGGAGATCACGATGTTTGCGGAAGTGTTGGAACACCTTGCAGAGACTGCGGAGCGTAAGGCGTTGTGGAGAGCGGACGTCTACGAAAGCTATCCTGACGATCGTAGGAACAAGGAGGTTCAAGAGAGCCTCCTTAAACTCGCTCAGAATGCTCGGAATGCCTACGAGCAGATTAAACGACGCCATGAACCGATCTGTCAATCTATGACTGAAGACGAATGGGGCAACTTCTGGTTTGAACTGGATCAGGAGCTGTCCAGTATCTGGTCCAGTGGAGACGATGTACTAGAGTTGATCGACAGCATAGTGGATCGGAGTTGCCCGAACTAGCTGTCCGTCGTCAAATAGTTTGGGACACGGGATGTCATGACGGTCAGGAGGGCCTGGCTCTGGTTGATTGATGTTAGGCGACGCGTCTCTGGTTGAGCAAGCGGCGTTGGCGGATGGTTTCGGCGGATGGTTTCGTCCTTGATCCTTCGCCTCTCCTCGAGGATGGCGGGCGCGCGGCCGAGATAGGCGTCGGCGGGCGTGACGTTGCCGAGGCTCTCATGGACGCGGCGGTGGTTGTCGTGGTCGATGAAGTCACCGACGGCGGCCTCGAGCGCGCCAGGCAGGTAATGGTTTTCGAGGAGGATGCGGTTCTTCAGCGTCTGGTGCC
>CAYXPI010000152.1:0-8749 GCA_964467005.1 uncultured Limibaculum sp.
GGGCTCCAAGCCGTTATCACGTGACCTGGGGCCGATCGACGGGTTCTGGTGGGCGAATGTCCTGGATTCGGACTATCCTCATGCACCTGGGGAAGAATTTGCGTTTCTGGAATGGCTCCTTCCGGAACGTCGTGTGATTCCGCCTCGCTGCGGCGCCTCTGCGTCGGCCTTGTCCGACTTGTTGATCCTCGCCGATAGCACCTTGTGGGCCTGGCGAGCATCGATGCAGACGATCGGCAGGCCTTGCTCTTCCAGCCCCCGGTGCAACCAGGTCGAAAGCGTGCCGCTTTCGTGCACCGCTCGGGCCAGCCACTTCGTCTTCTCGGCAAGAAACCCGACAATCGCGGCCGGGTCCGTCGGCACCCTCCCGCGCGCAACTATCCCGCCTGTCCTCACCGCAGCGACCCTGCGGCGAGAATGAAAGCTGGCCTCACTCGCGCGCCTCGTCCTCGAAGACGCGCCTCAATCGCTCAGCCGATCTGGCCGCCTCCTCATCATCGGCAAGCTCTCGCCTCTCGATCCGCATCTGGAGCAAGTGGAAACTCAGCCAGAAGGCAAGCCCAATCAGCATGAGGACGAATTCCGTGCCGACCATGGGGTAGATCGGCCCAAGCTGAGATAGATCCGTCCCGGCCCATGTATTGACGACCGTGGTGGACATTCGGCACCTCCTTTCAGGTCAGCAGGCCGAGGCGCTTGGCCTCGGCGATGTCCGCTTCAGACACGGCCATGGCATCGGCCTCTTCGGCGATCTCGCCGCTCAAATCGAGCCCGACGAGTTCCACGCTTGGCGGAACTCGCAGCAATCCCATGACGTTTAGCAGGAGCGAGACGACGAGGGCGGGCAGGAAGCCGAGCAGCCCGAACATGATCAGCGCACCGAGGAACTGTCCCAAGGGCGAGATCGTTGCAACCTCTGCATGATAGCCGGCCGTGGCAGGATGTCCCCACAGCATGAAGCCGGCGACTATCAGGCCGATGAAGCCTGCATAGCCATGGACCGCGACCGCGCCGACGGCGTCGTCAATCTTGAAGGTCCGCTCCACCCAGAAATGCAGCTTGTAGGCACAAACGGCGCCGACGCCGCCGATCAGCATCGCCTGGATCGGGTGATAGAGATCGTTTCCGGCCGAGGCAGTGATCACGCCAGCGAGGCCCGCCGAGTAGGTCCAGAACGCCTCTCCGCGGGATACAATGTAACCAGCGATGAGGCCGCCCGACAGTGACATAAGGAAGTTGAAAACGATCGCCGAGAGGGTAGTGGGCGTCAAGTAGATTGTCGTCGCCGTGTAGGTACCCGCGGCCGCGCCGATATCGCCGGAACCGATGATCGGGACGTTGCAGGCGACATAGAAGCCCCAGAAGCCAGTGTAGATCAGGAAGAGACCGATCGTGACTAGCCACTTGTTATGCGGGTTGATATTTCGCGGTGTGCCGTCCGGGGCGAATTTCCCGATCCGCGGCCCGAGCGGAATGAGAACGCCGAGTGCCGCCCCGCCCGCGATCGCGTGGATCACGCCGGAGGCATAGGCGTCATGATAGCCGAGCTGCGTGACCATCCAGCCATCCGGGTGCCAGCCCCAGGCAGCGTCGATAATCCAGGTCACCGAGCCGACAAGAACGGCAATGATCCAGAATGCGCTCGGTCGGATGCGCTCGATAACAGAACCCGACACGATCGACGCGGCGGTCCAAGAGAATAGTAGGAACGCTGCCCAGAACACGCCGTTGAGCCGAGCCCAGCCGGCATTTCCCAGAACCGGATCGTCGGGATCGTTCACACCCGGACCGCCGAGATGCGTGCCCATCAGCTCGGCCCAGGGAAGTGCATTCTGCGGGCTATTGAGCCCCCCGGTGATCCCAGGCCCGTTCGGAAACGCAAAATAAATCCACCAACCAAAGAAGAAGAATGTAACGGTTACCAGGGGAATTAGCATTGTGTTCTTCATCAGAGTATGAATATGGTTCTTCCTCCTGGTGGCTCCGACTTCGTACATACAGAATCCCACGTGTATAAGAAACATTAGAGGCACTGTAACCCAGTAATAGAATTCAGTGAATATAACCGTAAGGGCGCCAATATCGGTATCCATCTCTATTCATCCCCCCATTTTGTCGCCTGCCTGACCAGGTCGGTTAAGTGCGCTCATTCATTCAGTCGGAGTCTCAGAGCCCGATTCTGCCTAGTGCTGACTCAGCCCCACAATCACGAGCCAATTCGAGTGAAAAATTGGCCCAAACCTAGCTTAAGCCTTTGGTCAGAGCCGCGATTCGCTGCTTATGTTGCACAAATATTCCTCAATTGAACAGATGGATCACAGCACGCACAGCGTTGCTGTCTGCGACTGTATTTCTTTGAGATTCCCAGGCGGGACTTTTGTATTGAAGCTCTTCTGTTCTTCTATTCTCGATAAGAGACTCTGTCGCGCCAGTTGCGCGGCGTGATCCAATGCGGCGCGCCTTCGCGCTCCGGAATATCTGTCAGATTTGGGGCTTTGAAATGAAGTGTTTACCCGCTTCAATGTCTCCAGGTATGCATTTTGGATGGTTTCTATTCATTCCGAAAATGACCAATTGGGTTGCGCGCGGCAGAAACGCATCCCACCATCTTACTGGGCAGTTCTTCCATGCCCACCCCTGATTGGGCTTGCCAGGGCTTCTGGCGAGCCCTTTTTCGAGCTGACATTATACCGATGAGGATTACAGACGACATGCGGGAAGATCAGTCCTAAAACAGCCCTAAGCGCACCTCCCATCGGTTCATCTCGAAATTGTCCGATTAAGGAAAGTGGCGATCCGATCACCCCTGCGATCAAATCACTCGCGTGTATTTGAGCGGGCTGCTAGCATTTTCCTACCGGAAAAGAACAACGTATCTGGGAGGAAGATGGGCATGGCCGAACGGCTCCCCTACATCTCGCGTCGGGCTTTGCTTGGTGCAATCTCGGCGCTCGCGGGCACTGGTTTCGCCTCAGGAGTGAGCACAAAGGTGCTCGCGAGCGAGAAGGTGATTCGGATCGGTTTTCTGGCGCCTCTCACGGGCGCGGTCGCGGCCTGGGGAAAGCCCGGTCTCGACGGCTGTAGGATCTGGGCGGAGATGGTGAATGCCGCCGGTGGGATCACGCTCGCGGACGGCGCCTACCAGGTCGAGTTCGTCGGCTATGACAACGAGTACGATCCCGCCAAGGCGCGCACTGGGGCGACCAAGCTGGTGCGCGAGGACGAGGTCAAGTTCATCATGATGCTGGGTGGCGACACTTGGCCCGGCGCCCAGCCGGTAGCGGATCGCACCGGAATGCTGTTCTCGACCCTCCTTCCTTCGGACCTCTCGCCAGACACGGAGACGTTGCTCGCACCCGCGGAGGTGCACCCGATCTACAACGTCACGGGTGTGCAGTGGCTCGCGGAGAACAAGCCCGAGTTAAAAACAGCGGTCATGTGCGCGCAGGACGATGCGCTTGGTCTGCCCTCAGTAGCAACATATCTCGCGGCCTTCGAGGCGGTCGGCATCGAAATGGAATCGGAGCCGTTGCTGTTCGATCCGGCAACCACGGACTTCGCACCGGTGGTGACCAAGCTGATCGCCGGCAATCCCGACATAGTCTGCCTTGACACCTGCTATGCTGATTACGTGCACCCGATTTGCGAGCAGCTCTTTCAGCAGGGCTATGCGGGGCAGATCATCTCCTGCACCGCCGATTTCTACGAGCAGATCATCGAGAAGACATCGATGGAGTTCATGGAGGGCTTCGTCTTCCAGTTCCCGGATTTCGACGACCCTGAACTGAATGCTGACTTCGTGAACTTCGAGGACCCCAACGGATTCTACGCTGAGTACAGCAAGCGCCATCCGGGAGAGTGGGGCGCGGTGAGCTGGGAATACGCCTCGATCATGGATCTCTGGAAGGCCGCGGCGGAGAAAGCCGGCAGCGCGGAGCCCGAGGCCGTACTGGCGGCCATGAAGGAGGACGGCAAGGGCAAGCATGCCTTCGGTGAGGCGAACTGGTGGGGCAAGGACCTCTTCGGGATCGATAACGCGCTGGTCGGCAACTGGCCGGTCGTCGTGATCGAGGGCGGCAAGGCCCGGATCAAGGAGTTCAAGTCGATCCCCGACTGGTACGCCAAGCACGGCGGCCTCCTGAAGAAGCACATGGAAGCCTACGGCCAGCTCTGGAGCCAGCGCGGCTGACTTGTGTTTCCGGAGCGGGGCCTTCTGGGCTCCGCCAGCCTTCTCCTCAAGAGGCATCAGATGATCGAACTCCTGGCCCAGACGGGCCTGAACGCTCTCTATGCGGCCAGCTACATGGCGTTGATTGCTGTCGGTCTAGTCCTGATCTTCGGCGTGATGGGCGTGATCAACTTCGCCCATGGCGAGCTCTTTATGCTCGGCGCCTATGCCGTCGTCGGGCTCTATGCCGATCATGGCCTTCCGTTCGTGTTGGCGGTCGCGGCTGGGCTTGTCTTCGTCGGCCTCGTCGGGCTCGCGATGGAGCGGGGCATGTTCCGACCGCTGAGAGACAATCCGCTCGCCGGGCTGGTCGCCTCGATCGGGTTCCTCATGATCCTGCAGGCGTCGGTTTCGATGGGTTTCGGCGTGCGCATGGAGCATGTGCCCCCCGTTACCCAGGAGGTGATCGTCTTCTCGGAGAAGGTGCGCCTCGCCATGCCGCGGCTCTATGTGATGATCGCAGCGATCGTGTTGCTTGTCCTGCTCTGGCTGTTCCTCAAGAAGACCCGCTTTGGTTGGGCGCTGCGCGCATCGGCGCAGGATCCGGAGGCGGCAGCGCTGCAGGGGATATCGATCAACCAGACAGCGCGGATCGCGATGTTCGTCGGCGCTGGCCTCGCGGGCGTGGCCGGGGCGCTGACCGCGCCGCTCATCTCGGTGAACCCTCATATGGGGCACTCCGTGATTGTCGCGGCTTTCATCGTGATAATTGTCGGCGGTATCGGCAGCCTCGAGGGCGCGGTGATCGCGGCGGTGCTCTATGCCTTTGTTCACACCACGGTGACAACCTTCTTCGACGGGGTGATCGCCGATATCGTTGGGCTGTCGCTGATGCTGCTCGTCCTCATTGTGAAGCCCACGGGCCTGTTCGGGACAGCTGATCGTGCTTGACCTCGTTGTGCGGATCGTGGGCTGGGCGGCGCTGGTGACGGGGCTCCTCGCGATCCCCCATGCGCTGTCCTTCTCTCAGCAGGAGATCCTGGTCTTCATGACCATCAATGTCCTGCTCGTTGCCTCGTACCGGCTGCTGACGCTCACCGGCGAGTGGTCGCTCGGCCATGTCGTGATCATGGGGGTCGGGGCCTATGCCTCGGCGCTCTGCTCGAAGCACCTGGGCATTGCTGTCCCGGTCTCGATGGCGCTCGGGGCGATTGTCTCGGCGCTGATCGCATTGGGCCTCAGCTTTCCGCTCTTTCGGATGAAGGGTTTCTACTTCCTGATCGGAAGCTTTGCCGCCGGTGAGATTATCAGGCTCCTTTGGAAGCGGTTCCGCGAGCCTTTTGGAGGACCGAAGGGCCTGAAGCGCATTGAGCCAATGCCGGATTTCGACATCGGCATCTGGTCCTTCGATTTCTTCGAGCCTGTTTCCTACTACTATTTCGCGCTCGTGGTTGTGGGCGTCAGCCTGTGGCTGATGTGGCGAATCGAGCGCTCACCCGTTGGGCTGACGTTTCACGGCGTGCACTGGCAGGATAAGTTGGCGGAGGCCTGCGGGGTGAATGTGCGAGCCTACCGGACGCTCGCCTTCGTCGTTGCCTCGGGCTTTGCCGGGCTCTCGGGCGCGCTCCTGGCCCACTATATTGGTACGATCAATCCGAACAGCTTCGATGTCGAACAGATGATCTTTGTGCTCACCTGGGCGATCGTTGGCGGTACGGCGACGTTCTACGGACCGATCCTCGGCTGTGTTGTTCTGACCATTCTGAACGAGATCGTCCTGCGCGAGCTCGGCTTCGAACAGGCCCGACCGCTGATTTACGGGGCGATCCTGATCGCCGCGGTTCTCTTCCTACCGAAGGGGCTTGAGGATCTCGTCCGTGGAATCGGCCAACGCCGAGTGCGTGGCGCAGCGCAGCAAGAGCGGGAGACCGCCTCATGACCATGCCGTTTCTCGAGGTTGACGAGCTGATGATGCGTTTCGGTGGTCTTGTGGCGGTCGACGGGCTGACCTTCTCGGTCGAGCACGGCGCGATACACGGGCTGATCGGCCCCAATGGCGCAGGCAAGACCACAACCTTCAATCTCATATCAGGCTACTACAGGCCGAGCGCCGGCGCCATTCGGTTGCGCGGCGAGGTCATCTCCGGCCTCCAGATGTTCGAGGTGGCCCGTCGCGGTGTGATCCGGACGTTTCAGCACTCCACCCTCTTCGGTGAGCTTACGGTGCTGGAGAATGCTCTGATCGGAACGCATATGGCATTCCGCCCCAACGTCTTCGCCGCCATCGTGGGCTGGGATGCCGAGGACCGCCGCGGTGCAAGGGCACGTGCAGAGGAGGCGCTGGAGTTCTTCGATCTGCTGCAATTCGCCGGAGAGAGAGCAGCCGATCTCTCCCATGGTCACCAGCGCGCCCTTGGCATGGCGGTTGCCCTCGCCGCACATCCCGACATTATGCTTCTCGACGAGCCCTTCACCGGCATGAATCCCGAGGAGACGAAATCCATGATGGCGCTGATGCGGAAGCTGCGCGCCACCGGCGTCACGATCCTTCTCGTCGAACATGACATGCACGCAATCATGGGACTCTGCGATCGCATCACCGTCATGAGCTTCGGGAAGCTGCTCGCCGAGGGAGGCCCCGAGGAGATCCGAAGCCATCCGGATGTGATCGAGGCCTATCTAGGGGGCGCCCGGCATGTTGCTTGAGGTCAGGGGAGCGGCAGTCTCCTACGGCAAGGTATCTGCGCTCCGCGACGTCTCGATGGCGGTTCCGGATGGCGGCATCGTCACGATCATCGGCGCGAACGGTGCGGGCAAGACGACCGCGCTGCGGGCAATCTCGGGACTCTCGCCGATCCGGGCAGGCGAGATCTGGTTCGACGGAGTCCGGATCGACGGCCTCGCGCCGCACCTGATCGTCGCTGCAGGGATCGCCCATGTGCCGGAGGGCCGGCGGATCTTCCCGGAGATGACGGTGGAGGAAAACCTCCGCTCGGGAGCATTCCTGCGACGTGATCGCGACGGTATCGAACGGGATCTGGGCTTGATTTTCACACGTTTCCCGCGCCTCAGAGAACGCCGTCGACAGCTCGCCAAGACCATGTCAGGTGGTGAGCAGCAAATGTTGGCCATCGGCCGCGCTCTCATGGTCGGGCCACGCCTGCTGCTGCTGGACGAGCCGTCGATGGGCCTCGCACCCGTGATCGTCGAGGAGATTGCACGTATCGTCGAGCAGATCGCTGCCGACGGTGTGCCGGTTGTGCTCGTCGAGCAGAACGCCGAGCTTGCGCTTGAGCTTGCCGACTATGCCTATGTGCTCGAGACGGGATCGATCGCCCTTGAAGGCCCCGCTCAGGATCTTCATGACAACGATCATGTCCGCGCTGCTTATCTCGGTGTCTGAGCGCGCCCGCAGCGAGGCGACGACGGCACGGGCTGCCGGGTGGCGGGCTGCCGATCTGCGGTGGGAGCGACTCCAGGAAGAGGCCATGGATGCTTGGCGCGCCGATGACGCGGCGACCGCGATCCAGCTCTGGCGCAGGGCGCGGTGGCTCGCCTTTTGGCGAATTCGGCGTAGCGACCCACGCTATGCGACCTCACTTGCCAACGCGGCCATGGCTTGCAGGCTGGTTGGACGGGAGGCCGCGGCGCGGCGGGGATACGCGGCGGCGCTGGCGCTCTGGACACGCGTGCCCGGCTGGATCGCAGGGGTCGAACCTGGGCGGCGGGCGCGGAGCTCACTTTTCCATCTGCGCTTGGAGCTTCGCCACAGGGATACCTATGTGGCCAATCAGCGCCGCCGGATGACCGCATTTGCCGCCGAGGCGCAGGCGGCCCTCAAGGCGCTCCGCGACGACCAAACGTCCGGTTCTCAGCTCTTTGAACGCTGGCGGGCGGAGAAGCTTCCCGTCTTCGACGACACACGGAAGTTCCTCTCCGCCGCACTCCTCATTGCGGAGCAACCTGTTCAACCGCGCAAGCAGACAGGCTAGCCGCCCCCGTCGCGCGAGACCATCCCGCACCTCTGGATTCCGCTGGGGCAGAAAGCCATGGAGATCGGGCCACTGCCGGGGCGCGAGTGCTTATTGGGTACGTCTGCCCGCCCGCACTCAAACGGTAACCGACGATATCCGAGCATCTTGAGCAATTTCCGTGCCACTTGACCACTGATGACCGCGCAATAGGCCGCGATGCAGGACAAATGCTCACGGAGTCCGCCTCGTGACACCAGACCTTCCGTGCTACGATCAACAAAAGCCTGGTTACCGCGCCACTACCGCCCTCTAGGACGACGCGGCGAACGACTGCACCGGGGCTCGATTCAGCCATTTGCTGCATGCAGCGCGAAGGTCCGCACCGGTCACGGCGCCCCGGACGCTGACCGAGAGCCCTTGCTGAGTTGCACGTCGCCTTACATATTGCAAAGACGTAAGGCCCAAGCGAACGCGCGTGGAACCTCTCGAATGACACGCGAGTCGAGCGTGACGTCGAAAGGGCAGACGACCCTTCCGAAAGACGTCAGAGAGGGCGGTGTCAGAGCAACCGGGCTTGAGCCGGAGCCCGACGCCGCCTACCCTTCCG
>CAYXPI010000153.1:0-8695 GCA_964467005.1 uncultured Limibaculum sp.
CCTCGTCCTCGAAATAGCCGTTCTCATAGGCAACCGCGAGCGGCGCCATGTCGGTGAGCTTGATGAAGCCGAAAGTCAGCTCGTCCTTCTCCGGGATGAGCATCTCGGCGGCGGCGGAGGAGGCCAGAAGGGCGCCGAGGAGGGAGGCGGTGGCAGTGGCTCGGATCGTCATGGAGGGTCTCCTTGGGTGGGCGCCGGCCGAGGCGGACGGGGGCCCGGAAACGAAAAAACCGCCCATGCCGGGCCGTGGATCACCACGGAGGCATGAGCGGCTGTGCTCTGGTCCCGCATCATCGGGGATGTGTCGGAGGCGGACGCCCTTGCCCGCCAGTCGTGATCGCATACCCGCCGCGGCGCAGCAAAATCAAGCGGAATGTCGCGATCGGCGTCAAATTTTCCAGATGCTCGCAGTTTGGGCATCGGGATCGAAGCGGCTGCCGTCGAAAAAGGCATCCGGTCCCAGCACCATCTCTCCGGTGGAGGAGGCGACGGCGGTGGGCGCGGCGAGGGCGCCCTCGACCTTCTCCGAGGCGGCGGGAAGGTCTGCGCCGATGGGCCCCAGATGCAGCCGGTAGAGATCGGGGCGGAAGCAGGCGCGGGCCGCGCGCGCGGCCTCCGCCCGGTCGAGCCCCAGCCGGCTGGCCAGCCGGTCCGCGATCCAGAGCGCCTGGCTCCGCCACGGGAAGGTCGCCGCCCCGTCGAAGACGGCGATGAGCCGCGGCACGGTGCGCTCCTCGCCCGAGCTTGCGACCACGCAGCGCCCGGCGAGCGTGCGCTCCACCGTCTCGGCGGCGAGATCGAGGCAGCCGGGCCGGGCCAGGATCTCGGAGACGGTCATCCGGTTCTCCGGCTGGGCGATCCAGCGCGCCGCCCGCCACACCGCGCGCATGAGCGCGCCGGCCCGCCAGGGGTCCGCCTCCGCCCACCCGGCCCGGGCTGCCAGCACCTTCTCGGGGGCGAACTGCCAAATGTCCCGGCCCGTGAGCACGATCTCCGCCGCCCCCGCCGCGGCCGCCACCGAGCCCCAGGGTTCGCCCACGCAAAAGGCGTCGATCTCGCCCGCCTCCATCGCCTCCAGCATGCGCGGCGGCGGGACGGTCCGCACATCGAGGCCCTGGGGTGCGGGCAGGCCGAGGGCGCCCAGCCAGTGGTAGAGCAGCTCCGCATGCATCGAGAAGGGGAACGGCACGCCGACCGAGAGCCGCCCCGGACCGAGGCCGAGGAGCGCGCGCCCCACCGCCGCCGCGTCCCCCGGCGCGAGAGGCCCGGCTGCGCGCATCCGCGCCGCCAGATCCGGCGTGACCGCGATCACGTTGCCATTGACCGAGAGCACCGAGAGCGCCTCGATGGGCGTGGCCAGCCCGCCCAGCCCCATCGACATCGCCACCGGCACCGGCGCGAGCATATGGGCCGCGTCGATCCGGCCGAGGACGAGCTTGTCCCGCACCGCGGACCAGGAGGGCTCGCGGCTGAGCGCGAGCCGGATCCCCTCGGCCTCGGCGAATCCGAGTTCGGCGGCCACCACGAGCGCCGCGCAATCCACCAGAGGCACGAAGCCCGCCCGAACCTCCGGCAAGCTCATCGCAGAAGATCCGCCGCCGTCACGAGGGCGTTCGCGACCTCGACGATCTTCTTGCCCTGGGCCATCGCGGTCTTGCGCAGGAGCGCGTAGGCCTCCTCCTCCGAGAGGCCCTTGGCGGACATGAGGAGGCCCTTGGCCCGGTCGATCGTTTTGCGCTCGGCGAGGGCGGCCTTGGTGGCGTCGAGCTCCTTCCGGATGCGGCTGAACATGGCGAAGCGTGCGATGGCCGCGTCGAGAATCGGCTTGATGCGGTCCGCGCGGAGGCCGTCGACCACATAGGCGCTCACCCCCGCCTCGATGGCCGCCTTGGTCATCGCGTCGTCCGATCGGTCGACGAAGATTGCCACCGGCCGCTCGGTGGCGCGCGAGGCGAGCGCCAGCCCCTCGAGCGCGTCGCGCGACGGGTTCTCGAGGTCGATCAGCACGAGGTCGGGGGCCAGCGCCTCGACCTTGCGGCCGAGCCCGGTCTCGTCCCCGATCACCGTCACGTCGAAGTCGCCCGCCTCGCGCAGGCCGTCGACGATCAGGAGCGCGCGGTCGCGGTCGCTCTCGACCACGGCGATTCGCAATCTGGGCCCGGCATCCTGCGTCATCCGCGTTATGTTGCGCTGCAGCATATCGCGGGTCAAGCGAAAGCGCGCGGTTGGCCTGTCCGACGCGGCCCGCCGGCTTAGCTCCTCAGAAAATCCTCAAGGACCCGCCCATGAACCGACCCATCGAAAGCCGAGCCCGGCCGGTGCCGAGCGGCCGCCTCCGCCGGCTCGCACGGCTGGGGGGCGTGGCCTCCAACATCGCCGGCGCCGCGGCGCTCGACGGCGCGCGGCGGCTGGCCGAGGGCCATCGCCCGCAGCTCCGCGACCTTCTGCTCACGCCTGGTAACATGGCGCGCCTGGCGGACGAGCTCGCCCGGATGCGCGGGGCCGCCATGAAGCTCGGCCAGCTCCTCTCGATGGATGCGGGCGACGTGCTGCCGCCCGAACTGGCGGAGATCCTGGCCCGGCTCCGCGCCGCGGCGGACCACATGCCGCCCCAGCAGCTCAAGCGCGTGCTGACGCAGGCCTGGGGCGCGGGCTGGCTCTCCCGGTTCCAGAGCTTCGATGTCCGCCCCATCGCCGCGGCCTCGATCGGCCAGGTGCACCGGGCCCGGCTGAAGGACGGGCGCCTCCTCGCCATCAAAGTGCAATACCCGGGCGTGCGCGAGAGCACCGACAGCGATGTCCGCAATGTGGGCGCTCTCCTGCGACTCTCGGGCCTGGTGCCGGAGGGCGTTGCGACGGAGCCGCTCCTCGCCGAGGCCCGGCGCCAGCTTCACGAGGAGGCGGATTACCGGCGTGAGTCGGCCCAGCTTGCCCGGTTCCGGGCGCTCTTGGCCGACCGGGCGGAGTTTGCGCTCCCGGAGCCCCTGGCCGAGCTCTCAACCGACCGGGTGCTGGCTATGAGCTTCGTGGAGGGGGCGCCGCTCGAGGCGCTCGACACGGCACCCCAGGCGCTCCGCGACCAGGTGGCAGAGCGGCTCGTGGCCCTCGCGTTGCGTGAGCTCTTCGAGTTTCGGCTGGTGCAGACCGACCCCAACCTCGCCAACTACCGGGTGGATCTCGAGACGGGACGCATCGCGCTCCTCGATTTCGGTGCGGTGCGGGCGGTGCCAGAGGCCAGGGCCGAGGCGTGCCGCGGGCTCCTCGCCGCGGCGCTCACCGGCGAGCGGGAGGATCTCGCGGCCGCGGCTCTCCGGGCGGAGATCCTGGCCGAGGACACGGCGCCCCGGCATGTGGCGGCGCTTCTCGATCTCATCGAGATGGCGGCGGCGGCCGGGCGGGTGCCGGATCCGTTCGACGCGGGGCGAGACCCGCTCACCCGGCGGCTTCGCGACGCGGCGCTCGCCCTGGCGGGGGACCGCGAGTTCACCCACATCCCGCCGCCCGACATGATCTTCCTCCAGCGCAAATTCGCGGGGCTTTATCTTCTGGCGCGCCGGCTCGGGGCCCGGCTGCCGCTCCAGCGGATGCTCGCGCCCTATCTCTGACCGGGCGGCAGGGCCGGCCCCAGAGGCGCGGCCTCGAGCGGCACCGCCATCGGGCTGTGGCTCACCTCGCCCCACAGCCGCGAGAGATCCACGGGCGCGGGCTCCCGCGGCAGATTGGCGTCGGCCAGGGCCGCACTCACGATCCCGGCCACGAGGATGCCGTTGAGCGCAACGTCGAGCGCACCGACGGCCCGGTGAAGTGCCCGGCGCGGCGGCGGGGCGTTGGGCGCGCGGCCGTTCCCGCTCGGGCGCGCCTCGGGCTCCGAGGGCGCGGCGGGCGCGGTGGGCGCGGCCTCGCAGAGGGCGGATGCGGGCGGCTCTGGCTTCGGCTCCGGCGCGGGGTCGAGGCCGGCGATGCGGATCTCCCCCGGCCGGGCCCACACGGCGGCGGGCGCGTGCCAGGTGCGCGCGGTCACGCTCACCGGCGGCTGCCAGGCCTCCTCCGCGTCGCCAGCGCCGGCGACGAGGGCGAAGCCGCGGCTCACCCGTCGGCCGAGGAGACGGGCGCCGATGGGCAGGAAGATCCGCCGCTCCGCCCCGATCTCGGCCGCGACGGCGCGCCCCAGACGGTTCATCAGCGTGTCGGCCACCTCCCTGGGCGCGGGACGCTGGGGCGGCGTCGGCTGTGCCTCTGGCACAGGCGCGGTGGGGCGGAGAGCGGCGAAAAGCCCGTCGCGCCGCGCATCCTCGGCCACCGCGCGCACGATCTCCGCCGTGACGGAGGTTGCGCGCTCCGAGGCTGCGGCGCAGAGACAGAGATCGGCGAGGAGATTGACCAGCCGGGGCACGCCGCCCGTCACACCGTGGATCGCGCGCGCGGCCTCCGCCTCGATGAGGTCGGCCCGCGCGCCGCCCAGAAGCAGACGGTGCCGGAGATACCCCGCCGTCTCGTCGGGCCCCATCGTCGAGATATGGAAATCCGCGCCCACCCGGCTCAACGTCTGGGCGTGGTCGGGCCGTTCGAGCCGGGTTCGAAGCGGCGGCTGACCCACGAGGACAAGGGTGAGCACCGTCTCAGATCCGCTGTTGATGTTGGTGAGCTGGCGAAGTTTTTCGAGGTCGCGGTCCGACACGTTCTGCGCTTCGTCCACCGCCAGCACCACATGGCGCCCGGCGAGGAACTCCGCGGCCAGGAACTTCTCGAGCCGGGCCAGATCGGCCACCTCCGATGCCCCGTCGCTCTCCTCGCCGAAGGCCATGAGCGCCCAGGCGTAGAGCGCGCTGTCGAGGCCCGCGAAGTTGCAGAGGAGACCCACGCGCACCCCCTCTCGCGGGGCGGCGATGAAGCGGTGGAGCACCGTGGTCTTGCCGGTTCCGATCTCGCCGGTCATGAGGATGATGGGTGTGCGCTGGGCGACCCCACGCTCGAGCGTGCGATAGGCGCGGTGGTGGCGTTCGGTCCAGAACAGGCGCTCGGGATCCGGGGCCAGCGCGAAGGACCGGCGGTCCAGGCCGAAGGGCAGGTGATACATGGCGGCGCGCACTCCAATCGCAGGGGGCCGGCGATCCCGACCCACGATCCGGACTGGGCGCCCGCCCTGCTCGACCCGGGCGTTCTCCCCCGCGACGTCGTGCCCAATCCCACTGAACTGTGTCGACATGACACACGGACTGCGCGCGCGCGATGGCCGGATTGTGACCATTTCATGAGGAGCGGCAAATCGTTATCCCGTGGTTCTGAGACGGCGCCGGCGGGAGTCGAGAGCACCCGGCGGGCGGAGGATCTCGCCATCTTCCTTGTCGCGCCGCCGGGGCTCGAGGCGGTGCTGGCGGAGGAGGCGACGGATTGGGGCTTTTGCGCGCCCCGGGCGGTGGCCGGAGGGGTGGAGACCTCGGGGCCCTGGTCCGAGGTGTGGCGCGCCAATCTCGTGCTCCGCGGGGCGTCGCGCGTGCTCGTGCGCATCGCTGCCTTTCGCGCGCCCCATCTGGCGCAACTCGACCGTCGCGCGCGCCGGGTGCCCTGGGGCGAGGTCCTCCGGCCCGACCGTCCGGTGAGCGTGGAGGCGACCTGTCGCCGCTCCAGGATCTACCACGCCGGCGCCGCGGCCCAGCGCATCGGGCGGGCTATCCGCGAGGAGCTGGGCGCGCCGGTGGTGCGGGGAGAGGGCCTCCGCCTCCTCGCGCGGATCGAGGACGATCTCTGCACGCTGAGCGTCGACAGCTCGGGCGAGCTCCTGCACAAACGCGGGCACAAGCAGGCCGTCGGCAAGGCGCCGATGCGCGAGAGCCTTGCCGCCCTCTTCCTGCGTTCGGCGGGGTTCCGCGGCACCGAGCCGGTGGTCGACCCGATGTGCGGCGCCGGGACCTTCCCGATCGAGGCGGCGGAGATCGCCCAGGGCCTCCTTCCAGGGCGGGACCGGGCCTTCGCCTTCGAGGATCTGGCGCGGTTCGACGCGGAGGCCTGGGCCGCGCTTCGGGCCGGCGCCGCCCGGCCTGCCCCGGGCCCCGGGCATGTGATGACGGGGATGGACCGGGATGCCGGCGCCGTCCGCCGGGCCGAGGAGAACGCGGCGCGCGCCGGCGTGGGCGGCGTCACGGCGTTCTCGGCCGCCACGGTTTCGGAGATCGCGCCGCCGGAGGGCGCGCCGGGCCTCGTGATCGTCAACCCGCCCTATGGCGCGCGCCTTGGCGATGTGGGCGCGCTCCGCCCTCTCTACGCCGCTCTCGGCCAGGTCCTCCGCGCGCGCTTCGGCGGCTGGCGGGCGGCCGTGATCACCTCGGAGAGCGGGCTCGCCCGAGCCACCGAGCTCGCCTTTCGGGATGTCGGCCCTCCGGTGCCCCATGGCGGGATCCGCGTGCGCCTTCACCGCACGGGCACGCTCTGAGCCGATCTTTTCCGGATGGCCGGGATCGGCCACAGTGAGGCGATGGAGCTTCATGACCTCGACCTCGCGGATCCTAAGTTCTCCAGCCGGTCCGCCGCCGTGGCCGATGCCCGCGCGGCCGCCTGGTGCGCGCGCACGCCCTACGGTCTCGCGGTTCTCCGCCACCGGGAGGCCGGGCTCCTCCTTCGCGACCGGCGCCTCCGCCAGGGCAGCCACGCCTGGCCCGCGCTCATGGGGCTCTCGGGCCCCTTCGCCCGGTTCTGGACCGCCTCGGTGATCGGGCGAGAGGGGCCGGAGCACAAGCGCCTGCGGGGGATCCTTCAGGCGGCGCTGGCGCCCGAGCACCTCACGGCGCTGGTGCCGGATTTCGAGGACATTGCCGAAACCGTCCTCGACGCGGTCGATCCCGGCGCGCCGGTCGAGTTCATGGCGGAGTTCGCCGCACCCTTCGCGGGCCAGGCGATCTCCGTGCTTCTGGGCCTCCCGCGGGCCGACTGGACGCGGATCTCGGGCGACGCCGCGCGCCTCGGCCTCGCCATGGGGGTGGACGCCAAGCGCCACGAGGACGAGATCGACGCGGCCTGCCTCCGTCTCCACGCCCTTGCGGAAGAGCTCTTGGACGGTGCGGGGACTGGCGGTGTGATGGCCCGGCTCCGCACAGCCGGCGCGGGGGTCAGCCGCGCGGAGCTCGTCAACCTCGTCGTGATGGCGATCTTCGGCGGCGTCGACACCACGCGCTCCCAGCTCGGGCTTGGGATGACGCTGTTCGCCGACGCCCCGGTGGAGTGGCGGCGCCTCCGCGACGATCCCGCCCTCGTGCCCGCGGCGGTGGAGGAGATGATCCGCGCCCGCCCCACGACCACCTGGGCGACCCGCGAGGCGCTGGAGACCTTCCGGTTCCGCGGCGTCGAGATCGTCGAGGGCGCGACGCTGCACATCCTCGTCCATGCCAGCGCGCGCGACCCCGCGGTGGCGCCGGACCCGCGCTTCGATGTGGGCGCGCGCCGGCCCATGCATTTCGGCTTCGGCGGGGGTGCGCATCATTGCCTGGGCGCCCATGTGGCGCGGACGGACATGGCCGCAGCCCTTCGCGTGCTCACCCGGCGGATCGCCCATCCCTCCTATGCCGGGCCGCCCGCCTTCTTGCCTGACAGCGGGAACACGAGCCCCACGCGCTTGCCGCTGCGTTTCCGGTTCGCGTGACCCTCCGCCCGGCGAGGAGGCCCCTCACGCGGTGCCGTGAGGTTGGGGTCGACGCGTGCGCCAGGCTGTCGCGCGGGTTTCGTTGTGCCCGGCCTTAGCCGATATCGGGGCCCGGGTCTGCGACGGCTCGAGGTCGGGCGCGCCGGCGTCGACCGGCCGTCGATCCTGGGCAGGGCGGACCGTCGGGCCCTCGCCGTGAAGACGGGCCGCGCGCCCGGCCGAGGGCGAGCCGGTCGCCCACGACATCCCTGTTTGCGACACCGATTGTGACCCTGCCCCCTGAAATGCCCCCGCTCGGAGGTTTGTCTGTCGCCAACGAAGGAGACGGACAGATGCGGAAGAGCCGGTTCAGCGAAGAGCGGATCATCGGGATCCTGAAGGAGCACCAAGCGGGGCTGAGCGTGGCGGAGGTGTGCCGCAAGCACGGGATCAGCGACGCGACGTTCTATAAGTGGCGGTCGAGATTTGGCGGCATGGAAGTCTCGGACGCGAAGCGATTGCGGAGCCTCGAGGACGAGAACGCCAAGCTGAAGCGCTTGCTCGCCGATGCGATGCTCGACGTCTCGACACTGCGCGAGATGCTCGGAAAAAACTTCTGACGCCCAGGGCAAGGAGGGATGCCGTGACCTGGGCCATCGCCGAGAAGGGGCCGAGAAGGGGTAGTCGCAGAGGCGGGCCTGCGGGCTCGTCGGGATCGCCCCAAAGACCTACCGCGACGCCTCGATCAGGCCGGACGACGACGGGCTTCGAGTGAAACTGCGCAAACTTGCCCACGACCGGCGCCGGTTCGGCGATCGGCGCCGGCACATCCTGCTGAGGCGCGACGGCGTGGTGATCCATCACAAGAAGCTCTTCCGCCTCTACCGCGAGGAGCGGCTCACCGTGCGCAGACCTGGCGGTCGCAAGCGCGCGATCGGCACCCGGGCGCCCATGGCGATCCCGCAGGGCCCGAACCGGAGGTGGTCGGTCGACTTCGTGCAGGATGTTCTGGGTGCAGGATGTTCTGGGTGCAGGATGTTCTGGGTGCAGGATGTTCTGGCGGCCGGCCGCCGGTTCCGCGTC
>CAYXPI010000154.1:0-8551 GCA_964467005.1 uncultured Limibaculum sp.
ACCCTCCACAGCGTCATGGCCTCCGGTGTCCCGATTTATCTGACAACGGACACTCAGCATCGCGGAACGAATCGATATCTGACCTCGCGGGCGGGCGGCACCAGCCGTTCGCCCATCAGAAGCGGCTGATGGCACACGCGGCCGGCAAAGACGGCTCCGAGTCCCGGACCGGACACGACGTGATCGTGCTGCACGCGCGCGCAGTATTGGGCGCGGTCCAGACCCTCAGTGCGCATGCTGCGGCGCCGTCGAAAGAGCGGCCGTTCGCTGCGCTTGCGCATGGTCTTAGAGGCCAGTCAGCTGGGTTGCGGACAACGCTGTCGTGAGCAAGCGCAACATTGGTTCACTGGACTAGCAACTAACGTGCCCTTGCTTGGGCTCAGCGACTTGCCGCACTGCGATGCTAATTCGAGCAGCGGCCATCCGAAACAGCATGGAAGAACGATGGCTGACGCATTCTCGCTGGCCGGCAACCTCTGGTATCCGATGCCAAAGAATCTGCCATCGGGCGTTCGGTCGCGTTCGGTCGCTGAGGCAACAAACGAGGACTGCGGAGTGGCGGCAGATTTTGGTAGCTCAACATGGAAAACTCTGTAGAGTTGTAGTGCGCTGAAAAAGAAATTCAAGGCAAAGACTATGAGAGCCACAGAACTTTCTCAACGGATCGACCAAGCGCTCGCGAATGAAGATGTCGAAACGCTAGAAGCCCTTAAGGGCGAGTTCGCCGATGACGGAGAGCCGTTCTTGCCCTTCGAGCCCGCGCTGCGCCTACGTGACACTGCGGCTGGGGAGGAGTTCGAGGCGGACGTCGCGATCGGCCTCGCCAACGGCCTCTCGCGGGCTCTGCGCAAGCTCCGGTACCGCCGCAAGCGCCGGTCGGGCTATGCTGGGCCGATCATCATCTCTGAAGGAGACAGCTGGTTCCAGTACCCCATCGTGCTCGATGACGTGGTCGACAACCTGATGGAACGCTATGCCGTGCTCTCGCTCGGCGCCGCCGGCGACACGCTCTCGAACATGCTCGCCACAGCCGAGTATCGCGAGGCGATCGCGGAAGAGGGCGCCGATGTCTTTCTCTTTTCGGCCTCGGGCAACGACGTGCTGGGGGGCGGCAGTCTCGCGGACATGCTGAACGAATATCGCCCCGGCATGGAGGTCGGCGACATCGTTCGCCAGGACATCCTCACTCGAACGCTGGAGAAGATCGAGACTGGCTACACGACGGTCATCACAGAGGCCTTGGGCGTGAACCCGCGGCTCGCCGTCCTGTTCCACGGCTACGACAAGCCGGTTCCACGCCGCGATGGTCGCTGGCTGGGCAAGCCCATGGCCTCGCGAGGCATACCGACCTTCCTGCAAGGCGAGGTCGCGGGCTATTTGATCGACCGGCTGAACGAGCGGCTAGCGGTGCTGGAGGCGCGGTTTCCCGGCAGTGTATCGCATGTCGACTGCCGTGGCCGGGTCGGCGGCTCGGTGCAGAGCTGGTACGACGAGCTGCATCCGCGCAACCCGGGCTATGAGCGTGTCGCGGCACTATTCGAGGCACAGATCGAGGAGTTACGCCGTGCGGTGCCGCGCGCGCTTGTCGGTGTTGCGCCGCCAGCGGTCGTGACGCGGCCGTTCGAGGCGACGACCACCTTCGATGAGCGGCTGGCCGCTGCCGAGGAGGAGGCGTTGATTGACGGCGCCGCGCTCATCCCAACCGAGCCTGGGGCGCCACATTTGTCGCCGCTCGACCAGAAGATCCTGGCCGATTTCCTGGAGTTGGAGCGCGAGCAGACGGATCCCGACGATCCACGGCGCAAGCGCGCGCGGCGCCATATGGTGCCGCATAACGACGAGAAGGCGTTCGAGCGCATCCTCGGTATCTCGAACCTCTTCCCGATCAATTATCTCAGTCGTGGCGCCGCAAAGGCCCGGGCGGTGGCGAAGATCCAGCTCTTCTTTCGCGGGGAGATCCCGGCGGGCAGCGGCTCCGGCTTCCTAGTCGGCCCGGGGCTCATGCTCACCAACAATCACGTCATCGACACGCGCGATGCGGCCAATCGTGCCAAGGCGACCTTCGACTACCAGGAGGATGACGCCTACCAGAACCTGCCGACCAAGACCTTCCAGATCACGGATGACGTCTTTTTCTCGTCCGACCGCCTGGCACTCGACTTCACCTTCGTTTCGGTCGCACCGGTGAATGCCCTTGGCGAGGACCTCTCAACGTTCGGCCAGTTCACGCTGATTGAGGAATCCGGCAAGGCGGTGAAGAACGAAGCCGTCTCGATCATCCAGCACCCGCGCGGCGGGCTGAAGAGCATCGCGCTGCGCGACAGCAAGATCCTCGGCGTGAAAGGCGACTTCATCTACTACACAACCGATACCGAGCCGGGCTCTTCGGGCGCGCCGGTCTTGAACGATCAATGGCTGCCCGTCGCGCTGCACCACCGCTCGGTCCCGCACCCGGAGAAAGAGGGCAAGTGGATCGCCAACCGCGGCATCCGGATCAGCCAGATCTTCGCGCGACTTCGCGCGGCGGCGGCAGAGAACGACACGGATGCGATCAAGATCCTGAAGCTCCTCGGGGCCGAGGCTGGCGAGCGCCCCGTACCGGTTCCTGTCGATGGCCAGCTGCTGCGGCATCGCGAGACTGATTTCATGCCCTCGGCTCCGGCTATTCCGCGCGATACCAGCCTGCCGACCACGGAGGAGGCCGACTTCCCCGCCGCGCGCTGGGACGGGATCGACGGCTATGACCCGAACTTTCTGACCAAGCCCATCCCGCTGCCCTTACCCGCTGGCAACGCAGGCGTGAACGAAGTGAACGGTCGCCCAGACCTCCCCTATCTCCACTTCTCGGTGGTTATGCACCAGAAGCGCAAGCTACCGATGGTCACGGCCTGCAATGTCGATGGCAGCCGGTTGCAGTCGCTCAACCGGCGTGGCGACTGGCGCTTCGACCCGCGCATGCCTCGCGGCGAGCAGGTCGGCAACGACGCCTACCGCCGTAACGACTATGACCGTGGCCACTTGATCCGTCGTCTCGCGCCGATGTGGGGCACTCGTGAGGAAGCACGCTTCGCCGAGGCTGACACCTTCCACTACACCGTCGCCGCACCGCAGCACGCTCGCCTAAACCAGAAAGCTTGGCTTGAGCTCGAGAACTACTTACTGGACTGGGCCCACGACAACGACGCGCGGCTCTCGATCTTCACCGGCCCGGTCTTTCGCCCAGACGATCCGCTCTACCGCGGCATTGTTCGGGTGCCGGCCGACTACTGGAAGGTTGCGGTGGCCGAGAGCGCGGGAGGGTTCCGATCGGTTGGGTATCTGCACACGCAGAAGAACCTCATCCCGACGGTCGAGGAGGCGTTTGGCGACTTTAAGACCCACCGTGTGCCGGTGCACGTCCTGGCTGAGCTCTCGGGGCTCAATCTTGATGCGCTGATGCCAGACGACGTGGCCGGAGGCGCCTTCGAAACCACCGGGGCCGTGCATCAGGTGAGCGGGCCGGAGGATATCGGGTTCTAAGCGCACAGTGGACCCGGCGAGGACAAAGTCAGGTGGGAAGGCGACCCTTTCAGCGATGCATGGGCTTTGGTTGTGGCTCTCGGAGGTGCCGTTGGCTAAGCTTGTCTACACAACGGCTCTGATGGGACGACCGGCTCTCCGTGCGCCGCTTCGGGCTGACCCATGTGGCCCCGGCCGAATCGAAAGAAAAGACGGACCTGGCTGCGCGGGTCGTCTTCTTGCATTGCGAACTGCGCCACCATTTCGCGCATTCCTCGCGCTCCCTCTTACCAGTTTAGGCAGGGATCACTCTTGCCACTCACCGTCCTCATGCTGATAATCTCCAATGCACTGACGAATCTCGTAAGGGGATCTTCCCGCGGATGCTAATTCGGGTGGTATTTGTTTTTTTATTCACAGTCATTGTGACACCAGTTGTCGCACAGACGCAATCACGTGAGTCTTGCGTCACACTGAAGCCGCGCGGTGCCGCGCCCCACACCGCCGAGGATCACGTTTTCCCGCTATCTCTGCGCGCTCACATCGTCCGTATGGTGAAGGAACAGATGAACGCGAGGGGCGAATACGACTATGCGATCGACCACACTTTCCAGCCGCGTTTCCACGAAGCCATCGCCCGTCGCCAATCCGAGCTCGGTGAAATGCCTACTGGCTGCCTAACGTGGTCTGTCGTACGCTTCTACGACCCTCTGGACCGCAAGCCCCCTGCGGAACTCCAGTGACAAAGAAGTGCCGCTTCTGCCAGAGAGATCTCGCCGGGGAAACGGCTCGGTTCTGCCCGGAATGCAACCACTGGCAGGGTTTTTGGCTGCCGGTACCGCAGCTTGAGCTCGGTGATATCACCGTCGCCGTCACGCTTGCAACGTTGGTATTCACGGTGTTCCGCTCGACACTTTTTGGCGACTACGCGGACGTTAAGAGCACGCGGCTGGAGACAGGTAATCGGACGCTCCGCGTACTGTTCGAGAATCGTGGCCGCCGCGACGCTGTACTCTATCGGCCTACGGCATCGGTAGAGGGGTCGGAGAAGGACCCGGTGCAGCTCAAAATGCGGGGCGATGAAACTAGCGCCAATGTGGCGACGCTCGCCACTGACGGCCCGGCGAGGCTCATCGACCTGATGCTCTCACCCGACAATATCGTAGACCTAGCGGAAGCACCGGAGCTTACTGCCGATAACTGCGCAATGATCGTCAGCATCAATGCGACAGGTTACAGAACGCAAGAAAAGAGACTCACGCTCTTCCACGGAAACTGTAAAGAGTTCCTTCAATGAGAATGATAGTACTATCTATTGTCAGCATATGCGTCGCGTTCAGCCAAATCGTTTTTGCATCAGATAGACGCCTGTTAATTGTTGGATCGCATATTCGTGAAGATTCGGGAGACGAGTTGGGCCGATCGGTTAGAAACAACGTGAATATCACCCTATCGGAAATACAGGGGCCTTATATTTTTGAAGAAACACCATTATCTGATTTCCTCAACGAGATGAAGGCTAGCCACGATGAAAAGCTGAATTTGCCTCTTTCGGTTATGAATACAGCCTATCAGAGCAGTTACACGACAGCGCTATTGATGATGGCCGGCACATATGTTGACCCAACAATCGGTACCCGGAGTCTGGTATTTTTGGGCCCGCCAAATGCGAACTTTCGCGTTATCCAGGCAAAAGCCAACCTTTCCGCTTCGAGGAATTTCCCTGATGAAAGCCAGTATCTTAAACTTCTTATCAGCTATGCTATCGTAAAAGAAGCGAGCAGAGCTGGCGGAGATCCTCGCGCTGTGGCCATCCCTGTGGCCCGCAGAGCGCTGGAATGGGCGGACGGCATGGACGAACTGAAATTTCCAGAGCTCTCGACTATTAAATCGGAGCTTGTGGCGGTACTGCCATGAAGAAGATAGCCGTAATGATAATCACGCTTGGCCTCGCGGGCGCGGCCGCGGCACAACAGCCAAACGCGGACCAGGTCGGGTTGGTAATTCCGGCCTTCGGCGAGGAGTTAGGTGAGCCTGTCGCCTTCGTGCTGAAGAGCGCTATCCAACGGCAACTCTCTTCGGAAGATCCAGATACCGGGGTGCGCGGGATTGGCCGCGGCATCACCTACTTTGTGCCTGACCAGATGGCCAAGCCAAGCCACGGCAGCGCCGTCCGACTGGCGCAGTTGAATGGCATGCAGGGCACGCTCTGGGGTGCCGCCGCAGAGCTAATCGATGGTGTGGCTTATACGGCCTTCCTAACTCTTTCACCTCCCTATCAGGACTTCCGCTCGGTGAGGCGGGAGTTCTGGACGATTGAGGTTGAAGGGCAGGAGCTCCGCCTAGCACCACCGCAGATGCGCATCGCCTTCCGGCCGGAGGTATTCACGGAAGAGGTCGTCAGGGCCTTCGGCGCTCCCGACGGGTTGCTGCATTGCCCGCTTGAGGGTGGGCCGTGCATCACCTTCCCCACCTATCAGATCAGTCGTCTGCGCGAGATGCGCGGTGAGGGCGTCGTCATCCGCCGGGGCAGCGTGGACTATATAGTCAAGTTGCCCACGCAAGCGCTACTCGACTCGGACATCGTCGCCTACAGCGCGCTTTTTCTTGCCTACGCCCGAGGTAATCTGAACGATGCCCGGCGATTGGCTGGGCATTTTGTTGAGGCGTCGGACTCGACCGAGTTGCGCGTCGACGCCCATCTCTACCGGGCCGCAGTCGAGGCCCGCCTCGGCCGGCACGAGAGCGCGCGCAGCGAGATCGAGGCTGCCCTTGTGTTGTCGCCGGCCGCGGCGCGCGCGCTTCGCTATGCAATTATGGTGGAGCTGAGCGCTGCTCGCGCCGTCAATGCACGCGCTCGCGAGTACGCTCACGTGTTCCAGGCGAACTACCTGCCTTCCTCTGAGTTTGACAAGCGCATGCTTGCGCTAATCAAGCCTTGACGATGCCAGATCAGTCAGGCGCAGCCGCGGCTGGGCGGTACCCCACGGCTCACCAGCGGGTGAAGAACGCAGTTTGGAAAGATCGCTTCCGCGAGAGCAAGAGAGTAAGCTCTTGCGGCCCACTTCAGGTTAGTCTTCCGCATCACGGAACCGGGCGGCGCCCATGGCTCCCTGGCTTAGACCAGTCTGCGCGAAAGTCTGTTGCGGAGCGGAAGTCCGGACGGTCCGTAACTCGGTCACCTGGGTTGACGGACGAAACGCTACAGTAACGAATGACCGGATCTCGAACTGCACCGCAGTATTGGTCTCAGGCTCGATCGCGACGCTTGATGTTGCGCGCGCGCGCAGCAAGATCGCGTCGCGTCCGGTTCGGGCTCGGAGCTGCCTTGTCGCAGCGCAGCGAGCCGGGTTCAAGCGGCGCCCCGGAAGGAGCCATTCCAGAAACGCAGATTCTTCCCCAGATGCATGAGGACATTCCGAATCCAGGACATTCGCCCAGCAGAGGCGGTCATTGGGCGGCCAAGGACGGAACAACGGTTCAGAGCCCAACTTGGCCGTTTAGCGCAATGCCGCCAATGGCCGCTCCAGATCTTCCCAATTGGTCAATCCTGGAGACGATTGAACCGCTCCCGTCTGCGAGCCGGGTCCCGGGGCCAGGGAGCGGCCCCGGGGTATTGGCTTGCGCCGGTTACTGCAGGCTCGACGCGTCGGTCAGCATCTCCTTGAAGTCGACCTCGGTCGCGCCCGCGGGCGGCTCCACCGCGAACCGCTCGGGATTGATGGTTGGGTTGGTCTGCCAGCTGTCGAAGCTCGAGACGAACAGCGGGGCTCCTGGCTCGTCAGTCAGGTTGAAGGCCCAGCGGCACGGGACGGGTTGGTCACCGTCTCGGACCCAGACCTGGGCGTCGACCCCGGAGAACTCCAGCGAGAGATGATGGCAGACGGCGCCGTTCACCAGCGACGGGCCGAGATGGATCGCGGAGAGAAGATTCTCCCCCATCGTCGCGCCGAGGTCCTCGTAGAGCAGGTCGCCGAGCTGGAGCACATAGTCATGCTCGTCCATCAGGTGGTCCAGCATGCCGTCAATCGTGCTCACGCCCTCTGGGGCCGCGAGCGTGGCGTACCGGTGGCCCTGGGCTCCAGACTGAAGGATAGTCAGCTGAGTACCATCGAAAACGACACGGAACCGGCTGCCGTCATCACGCAAGATGATCGATTGGAGATGGCTCGGCCGCTGGACCATCATGATCCCCGACCGGGTGGTCAGCAGCTTGACGCCAGAGGGGCTGACCACCTCCCGCATGCTGCTGCTTGTGAAGATCATGGTCTTCGACGCCTTGAGATGCTCTGACATCCGCTCAAAAACCTCGACGGCGTCCGCTTCCATGACGCCGTCCTCAGCCTGGGCCGTCCCCACGGTCCCGATCAAGCAGGCGATCAGGCTGACGCCGACGCTGCGCAGCAGCGCTTTGGCACCGGCCATGCCGGCGCCGTAGTTGGAATGTAAGTCCATGTTTCAGTCCCTCCTGTCGCGAGCGGAAATCAGTAGTAGTAATCCTGACGGCGATTGACACGACGGGCCGTCCGACGCGAGGTGCGCCGCGCAGTGCGCCGCATGCTCCGACGGGCCGGCCCGGCAAGCTTGATCGCTTCGGCCTCCTCGAGGGCCTGCTCGCCGGGCGAGGCGAGACCGGCAAAGAGATCAGAAGAGGGCGCGAAGATCTCGACGCTGCCGGCAACGACAGCGTCGGGAGATGTCGGGGAGGCCTGCGCCGTGGCTGCACCGGCGAGGACCGCTGCTGCGAGGCAGTAGGCAATGAGCTTTCGTTCCATCGTGTATCTCCTTGTCGTCCATGTTTCGGGTCCGGCTTGCATGCCGCTCTACGAGGCGCAAGGTTACCTTCGAATCTGCCGGCAGGCTATTGCTGTCCCCTCGGTTGCGGAGTTGAGGGCGTGGACCGATCCGACAGGGGCAACTCTGCCTGCTCTAGTCAGAAGACTCCGCATGCAATGTCGGCTCGCCCCTAGAGACCGGTCGAACATGATATGGCGGTTTCGTCCGCATCTGAGACCTGTCGGCGCTTCGCAGCGAATGACGGTTCCCGGATAGC
>CAYXPI010000155.1:0-8544 GCA_964467005.1 uncultured Limibaculum sp.
TGGTGTAGTAGGACACGACCGCCGGGATGTAGGCGTCGATGTCGAAGGGCTTGCCGGTGTCGGCCATCAGGTCCTGCACCGGGTAGATCGCGCCCTCGGCGGCCATCATCGTCGCGGTGCCGACCTCGAAGACCTGCACGATCTGGGGCTGCTCGCCGGCGCGGAAGGCGGCGATCGCCTGGGTCATGGTCTCGGTGTAGTTGCCCTTGTAGGTGGCGGTGAGGGCGCAGCTCTCGTGGCCCGCGTTGAAGTCGGCCGCGAAGGCGTCCACCGCCTCGCCGAGCGCGCCGCCCATGGCGTGCCAGAAGGCGACCTCGGTTTTGGCCTGGGCCAGGGTGCCGGTGGCGGCGAGGGCCGCGGCGATGGCGAGCGCAGAGACGGATTTCGCGGATGTCATGGGGGATCCTCCGGAGTGAGACGGTGGGGCGCGACGCAGCGCGCCGGTCTCCCCGCCTTAGGCCAGAGGAGGGTGACCGCCGTATTGCGGTTCTGTTGCGGTTTTGTTGCAAACCCCCGGCCGCGAGGGGCCGGGGGCGCGGTGGGCGCGGACGATCAGGCCTTGAAGGACCAGCGCTCGGCGTTCTTGTGGCCGTCGAGCTCCCAGTTGGACGCCACCTGCTCGGGCAGGGCGATGTCGGTCGAGATCGCGTGGGTGTAGGCCATGAAGAGCGGGATGATCGAGGCGCCCTCGTCACGCACGATCCGCTGCATCTCCACATACATCTCCCGGCGCTTGGCGGCGTCGAGCTCGGCCCGCGCCTCGACCAGCAGTTTGTCGAAGGCTTCGTTGGACCACATGCCCTCGTTCCAGTCCACGCCGGTCGCGTAGATCTGGGAGAAGATCCAGTCCTCGGTCGGCCGGCCGCCCCAATAGGAGGCCGAGAAGGGCTGCTTCAGCCACACATTCGACCAGTAGCCGTCGTCCGGCGCGCGGTTGAGCTTGATCTCGATGCCGGCCTGCGACGCGGTCTCTTGGAAGAGCGAGCCCGCCTCGATGGCGCCCTCGAAGGCGGAGCTGGCGACATAGAGCTCGACCGTGAGGCTGTCCATCCCCGCCTGCTTGAGGTGGAACTTGGCCTGATCGGGGTCGAACACCCGCTGCTCGAGCTCCTCGGGTGTTGCGCGGTAGGTGTTGGCCGGGCCGATCGGGTGGTCGTTGCCCGCCTCGCCATAGCCGCGGAGGATGGTCTTCACCAACTGGTCGCGATCCATGGCGAGCTTGAGGGCCATGCGCACGTCGTTGTTGTCGTAGGGCGCCGTGTCCGCGTGCATCGGGAAGGTGCAGTGCTTGTTGCCGTAGGTCGGCACCACGGTGACGGTGGGCGCGCGGTCGAGGAGGTCGATCGTCTTGAGGTCGAGGTTCGAGATCGAATGGAGCCGGCCGGCGATCAGGGCCGAGGTGCGCGCCGTCGAATCCGCGATGAAGAGGTTCTCGACCGAATCGAAGAAGGCCGCGCCCTCCTTCCAGTAGTTGGGGTTGCGCTCGACGACGGTGTTGACCCCGGGCTCGTAGCTCACGAGGGCGTAGCCGCCGGTGCCCTGGCCCGATCGCCAGTCGATCCCGCCATCCGCGGCCGGGCAGATCGGCAGGTGATAATCGGAGACGAGGAAGGGCCAGTCCGCGTTGCCGCCCGAGAGGGTGAAGACCACCACGCCCGGCCCGTCGGCCTTCACCTCGGTGATCTGCTTCACGATGCCGGCGGCCGCGCTGTCCGCCTCCGGGCCCATATGGTGCCGGAAGCTCGCGACCACATCCTCGGCGGTGAGGGTCTTGCCGTTGTGGAACTCCACGCCCTCGCGGATCCGGAAGGTCCAGGTGGCCGCGTCGGCCGAGGCCTCCCACTCGGTGGCGAGCTCGGCGCGGAGCTCGTTGTCCGGACCGATCTCGGTGAGGTTGTTGCGAAGCTGCGAGCTCACATTGATCATGTAGCTGTCGAGGATCTTCGCCGGGTCGAGCACGTCCGAGGTTGCGCCGCCCGTGAGCGCCTGGATGTAGGTGCCGCCCGTCTGCGGGGCCGCGAGGGCCTCGCTCGCCATCGTCTCGGCCACGACGACCGTGGCGCCGAGGCCGAGGGCGCCCTCCATGAAGCGGCGGCGGTCGATCCGGCCGGCGGTGAGCTCGGCCTTGAGCGTTTTGAGGTCGATCATCCCTGTCGGTCCTGTTGTTTTAGCGCCGAGGCGCGGGTGTCTTACCCTACCGGGCCGGAGAGCGACCGCAAGCCATTGCCGCCTGTGCCCAACCCGTGAGCTTGGAACAGTCTGCCAGGAATTTGCTAAAATTCTGCTTAAGCCGCATCAGCTCGCCGGGGGCGTCTGCCGGGCCTCGGCCCGGATGAGCGCGAGATTGCGGATATAGACCACGAGCCCGAAGCTCTGGGCGAGGATGATCACGATGTCGCGCCGCAGCACGCCATAGACGAGGAGCATGGCCGCGCCGGCGAGGGAGAGCCACCAGAAGGCCACGGGCACCACCGAGCGGCGGGCCCGCTCCGACGCGACCCACTGCACCAGCATGCGGGCCATGAAGATTGCCTGGGCCAAGAGCCCGAAGAGGGCCACGCCCACGCCCCACCAGCTGTCGACGAGAAGAGCCGCCATCAGCCAATGGCCGGCCGCCTCCATCAGTCGTCCTCGCGCACGATCTCCGGGAGCCGCCGGCGGCGGATCAGCCACCAGACGCCGAGGAGGTCGGTCACGCCCACGATCGCCCGGCCGAGATTGGTGTATTTCGAGCGGCCGGCCTCGCGCGCCCGGTGCGTGACGTCGACAAGGCGCACCTCCAGCCCCTCGCGCTTCACGAGGGCGGGGAGGAAGCGGTGCACATGGTCGAAGAAGGGCAGGCCCAGGAACACCTCGCGGGGGAAGGCCTTGAGCCCGCAGCCGGTGTCGCGCGTGTCGTCGCGCAGCACGCGCTGGCGGAGCCCGTTGGCCAGCCGCGAGGCGAGACGTTTCGAGACCGTGTCCTGGCGCTTCACCCGCTGGCCGGCGACGAGGCCGAGCCGCCCCTCCGGCCAGGCGCCGGGCTCGAGAAGGGGCGCCACGAGCTTGGGGATCTCCGCGGGTGGGTTCTGGTTGTCGCCGTCGATGGTCACGACGATGGGCGCCCGCGCCGCCACCACGCCGGAGCGCACGGCGGCGGACTGCCCGCAAGGCCGGGCGTGGCGCACCTCCCGGAGCCAGGGATGGCGCGCCCGGATCTCGGCGATGCGCTCGGCCGTGTCGTCGCTCGAGCCGTCATTGACGAAGATCGCCTCGAAGGGGCCGAGGCCCGCGCAGGCCGCCGCGATCTCCTCGGCCATGGGGCCCACGGCGTCGCGCTCGTTGAGCATGGGCGCGACGATGGTGAAGCGGGGAGCGCTCGGGCTGGGCGCGGTGTCGGGCATCAGGGCCTCCGGGGTCGCGCGGACCTTAGGCGAAGGCGTGCGGCGATCCAAGGGGCTCATCGGGCGGCCTCGGCGCAGGGCGCCCAGCGCGGGTCGTCGCGGGTGACCAGGGCGGCGGTCTCGTAATCCCCGCGGTTGTAGTTGAAATAGGCGAGGCGGCCGCGCTCCACGAGGTCGTCCGGCAGGGGGTGGGTGCGGGCCATGAGGCGGATCCACCGGTCCTCGAGGAGCATGAGGGTGCCGGGGTCCTCGGCGAGGCGCCGGGCGGCCTCGGGCGGGGTGGCGAGAAGCGTCTCGGTCTCGGTCATGAAGACCATGCTGGGCTCGCGGTAGCCGGCGGTGACGAGGGGGCCAGAGGCGCAGGCCCGCCAGGGCGCGGCGAGGGCGGCGATGCGCGGCGAGGGGAAGACGGTGTCGAGCGCTGGGAGCCCGACCTGCAGCACCCCGCCCGCGATCGCGACAACGGCGACGAGGCTTGCCCCGATCTGTGCCCGAGGACGGTCGGCCAACGCCGCGCGGGCGGCCAGGAGCGTCGCGCCCGCGCCCACCGCGCCGAGGAGGAGCGCCGCGGGCAGGAGCCGCCCCTCGAGCGCGAGGGGCAGCGCGACCAGCGCGAGGGCGAGCGCCATCCCCGGCACGGCCACGAGAAGCGCCCCCGCCCAGCGGGTGCGGGGGCCGGGGCTCGGCCGGTCCTCCGCCAGCGCCCAGGCGGCGAGCGCGACCAGGATCGCCGGGTAGAGAGGGAGGACGTAATGGGGCAGCTTGGTCGGCACAACCTCCAGGATCAGCCAGAAGGGCACGACCCAGGCGGCCAGGAGGAGCGTCCACCGCGCGCGCCGCCGCGCCCAGATCCAGGGGGCCGCGGCGGGCAGGAGCGCGGCCCAGGGCCAGAGCGTCGCCCAGACGAGGAGGAGGTAGAGCCCCGGCGGGCCCCAGTGCTTCTCCTGGCCTTCGCGAACCTTGCCGAGGAGGTCCCGCCCCACGCTCTCCTGGAAGAAGGCGCCATCCGAGATCACCCAGATCGCGACGAGCCAGGGCAGCACGATGGCGAGGAGAAGCAGCAGGCCGACGAGCGGACGGAGCGCGCCGAGCCGGGGCGCGCGCCCGGTGAGGGCCCAGAGCCCGAGAAGCGCGAGGAGCGCCACCACCGGCACGATGGGCCCTTTGACCAGGATCGCGACGCCAAGCGCGCCCCAGAAGACGAGGGCGGTGGACCAGGGCAGGGGTCCCGGCCTCTCATGCGCCTGAAGCCGGGCGAGGACGCCGAGGACCGCGACGGCCATGGCCAGGAGCGCCGCGTCGGTCTTCGCGATGTTGGCCTCGCCGAGGGTCAGGAGCGCGGTGGCGAGCATGGCGCCCGCGAGCGTCGCGGCCTGCGCGCTCACCAGCGGCCGGGCGGCCCAGACGAGGAGGAGCGCAGCGGCCAGCGCCCCCAGCGCCGAGGGCAGACGGTAAGCCCAGATCGGCGCCGCCGCGCCGCCGGCGAGCTGGGCGGTCGCCGCCTGCATCCAGTAGATGCCCACGGGCTTCTTCCAGCGCGGGGCGTCCTGGAAGCGGATGTCGACGAGGTTCCCCGTCTCGAGCATCTGCTTGGTGGCCTGGGCGAAGCGCGCCTCGTCTCGGTCGGTCACGGGCAGGGCCGCGAGACCGGGCAAGATGACGGCCACCGCCAGAAGCGCCACCAGGGCAAGCCCCAGGAGCGGCCGCGCCGCGGCCTGGTCCAGGGCGGTCTCGACCGCCCGTTCCAGCCGACCGAGAAGGGCCGTGGGACCGGGCGTGGGCCGCGCCTGTGGCGCCTCGCGCGGGTGCGACATCGGCCGACCCCCGGGGCCGCGGGCGGGGCTCAGTCGGCCGTGGGCGGGGCGGCGGGCGGGCTCGCGCCGCCCTCCGTGCCCCCGCCCGCCGTGCCCCCGCCCTCCGGGCCCCCGCCGGCCGGGGCGCCGAGATCGGGCAGCGGCAGGCTGAGGCCCCCGCCGTCGCTCTCCTCGGGCGCCGGCGGCAGATCCGGCAGCACGATGCCGTCGGGGTCGCCCAGATCCACCTCGTCGAGCACCGAGCGGCCCGCCGGGTCGCCGCCGGCGAGGATCGCCAGCGTGATCGAGGTGGTGATGAACGCGATCGCCAGACCCCAGGTGAGCTTCGAGAGCGCGGTGGCCGCGCCGCGGGACGAGACCATGCCGCCGCCGCCCCCGCCGCCGATGCCGAGGGCTCCGCCCTCCGAGCGCTGCAGAAGCACCACTGCGATCAGGCAGATCGCAATCAGGAGATGCACGATGAGGAGCACGGTTTCCATGGGTCTCTCGCTCTCGGCCGCAGGGTCGGCCGCCGTGGCGTGGCCGCTTCGGCCGCGGGTTGGGCGCCTTACTACTGGTCCGGCCGTCCCGTGTCGAGAGCGGGGCGTCCTTGCGTCTCAGCGCCCGCGCGCGCCGAGCCCCACGGCCCCCGGCCTTCCGTCCAACTCCGGGCGATGCGCCGCAGGGCGTCGCCCATCGCCGCCGCCGCACCCCCGGCCTCGGCGAGCGCGTCGATGGCAAGGCTGGCCGGGCTCGGGGGCGCGAGACGGCAGACGGCGATCACCTCGTCGCCGTCCCGCGTGATCTCGGCGCCCGCGCGCTCGGCAACGCGCACCATCGGGCGGTTGTGCCGCGTGGTCACGATCACGACCTTCGAGAGCCCGAGATTGCGCGCCCGCTCCAGCACCCGTGCGAGCAGGCCGTGCCCGATCCCGGATTTCCGGAAGCTCGGCTCCACCGTGAAGGACGCCTCGCCGGTGCGGTTCGGCCCGGGAAAGAGCTCGCCCACCCCGCGGAGCACGCCCTCGCGAAACCAGCCGATCACATGGGCGCCGCCGTCGAAGGTCTCCTGCGCCCGAGCCTTCAGCGCCTCCGGGCCCATGGGGCGGAGAAAGCGACGGCGGAGGCAGTCCTCCGACATTCGGGCCCAATGCGCCGCGATGAGCGGGCGGTCGCTCGGCGCCAGGCTGCCGAACCAGGCCGGCGCGGTGTCTGTGCGGTCCATCGGCGGTCTCCTTCGATCGGGACAGCCCCTGGCCTCAACGTTTCCTCGCGGCACGAAGTGGGCGCCGCGGGGCCGGAGGAAAGAGGCCCGCGCCCGCGATGTCCGGTCGCGCCGCCGGGTCGCGCCAGGCTGTGGCGCCCGCGCGTCAGAGAGGCTCAGCTGTCCTCGACATCGTCGACATACACTTGCCCGCTCAGCCGCCGGCGCACGATGCCCCAGGAAAGCCCGACGCCGAGCACGAGGCCGAAGCCGATGAGAACCACCCACTGCAGCACGCCCGCCCCCTCGAGCGAGAGCACCCCGTTCGAGACGAGCACCCAGACCAGCGCCGCGATCACCGCGGCCACCAGCGCCACCCCCGCCACGCCGATCGAGAACAGCGTGGCCCGGAGAAGGACGACATACGCGACGACGAGCAGAAGGCCCACCAAGATCTTCAGCGGCTCGTCGGTTCCGAACCCGCTTTGCACCCAGTGGAAGTAGGAGAGGACCCCCTCGGGATTGTAGGTGAGGAGCACGATGATGATCGACACCGCGATCCGGACCCCGAGCTGGACGAAGACGTTCTGCGAGAACATGTTCCCTCCCTGATTCCGCCGCCCGCTTATACCGCGCTCGCGCCCCCGCGCCAATGAAAGAGCGCCCCCTTGCTTTTGCCGGCCCACCGCAACATGTATGGCCAATGCAGGTGTCCGAACCCGATATCGTCGCCGCGCTCGCCGTCGGCCCCGGCGGGGTGCGATCGGATGACGATCTCAATCCCTGCACCGGCCTGCGCGCGGGGCCGCGAACGGCGGCGGCCGTGCTCTGCGGGCTCGTGCCGCGGGCGGGGGGCCTTCGGGTGGTGCTCACCCGGCGTGCCCGGCATCTCCGGCGCCATGCGGGGCAGATCGCCTTTCCCGGCGGCAAAGTGGAGCCCGGGGACCGGGACGCGGTGGCCGCGGCGCTCCGCGAGTCGGGCGAGGAGATCGGCCTCGGCCCCGCCCATGTGCGCGTGGTCGGGGAACTCGATCTCTACCGCACGCGCACCGGGTTCGACGTGACCCCGGTGGTCGGCCTCGTCGATCCGGACTGGGCCCCGGTGGTGGACCCGACGGAGGTGGACCATGTGTTCGAGGCCCCGCTCGACTATCTGATGGATCCCGCCAACTGCGCCCGCCATTTCTACCAAAAGGCCGGAGAAAAGCGGCATTACTACGCGATGCCCTGGGGCGAGCACTACATCTGGGGCGCGACGGCGGGCATGCTCAAGGTTCTGTCGGACCGGCTGGTGGGCCTCCGGGCGCCCGGCTGAGCCGATGCCCGGCGGCTCGGATGCGTCTGGGCTCCGGATCGACGCCCCCTGGCTCGGCGATCCCGCCGTGGCTCGGGTGTTCGCCGCGCTCGAGGGGCGCGCCTTCTATGTGGGTGGCTGCGTGCGCAACGCGCTTCTCGGCGCCGCGGCCACGGATATCGATCTCGCCACCCCGATCCCGCCGGAGGAGGTGGTGCGCCGGCTCGAGGCCGCCGGGATCAAGCCCGTGCCGACGGGGATCGAGCACGGCACCGTCACCGCCGTCACCGGCGGGCGCGGCGTCGAGGTGACCACCTTCCGCGCCGACATCGAAACCGACGGCCGCCACGCCCGCGTGCGCTTCACCGACGACATGGCCGCCGACGCCGCGCGGCGGGACTTCACGATGAACGCGCTCTACGCCGACCGGGCGGGGTGGGTGCTCGATCCCCTGGGCGGGCTCGGCGATCTGATGGCCGGGCGGCTCCGCTTCATCGGCTGCGCCACGGATCGGATCCGGGAGGATCGCCTGCGCATCCTGCGCTTTTTCCGCTTCGCGGCCTGGTACGCTCGAGGGCCCCTCGACGCCGACGCTCTGGCGGCGTGCCGGGCGGAGGCCGCGGGGGTGGATGCGCTGGCCCGTGAGAGGGTGCGCGACGAGATGCGCAAGCTCCTTGCCGCGCCCGATCCGTCGCAGGCCCTGGCGGCGATGGCGGCGGCGGGGGTGCTGGCCCGCGTGCTCCCCGGCGCCGGGGCCGAACTCGCGCCGCTCGTCGCGGCCGAACGGGCGGCCGGGGCGGCGCCCTGTTGGGTGACCCGGCTCGCGGCCCTCGGGGGGCGGGACCCGGCCGGCGCCCTCCGCCTCAGCCG
>CAYXPI010000156.1:0-8476 GCA_964467005.1 uncultured Limibaculum sp.
CGGTCTCTACGAAGGCGACCTGTGGGCCAGCGGCCCCCCCACCTGCCCCAGCTACTGGTGGAATGGCGACCGCTATCTCGCCCCCGCCGCGCGCCTCCACGCCTATCGCTGGCTGATCGACAGCCGCGACGAGGCCACCGGGGAGCGGCTGGACGACCTCGAGGATCCATTCCGTCTCTACCGCTGCCACACGATCATGAACTGCGCGAAGGCCTGCCCCAAGGGGCTCAACCCCGCCAAGGCCATCGCCGAGATCAAGAAGATGATGGTCGAGCGCCAGCTCTAGGCCGGGCCTCGGCGCCGTGACCGTCGAGATCTTCATCAGCCACTCGCATGCCGACCATCGGCTGGCCTCGCGGCTTGAGCGGCTGTTGCGCGAGGTCTCGATGGATCGGTTCCGGGTTCGGATCTCGTCGAAGAACGGGGATGTCCCCTACGGCGCCAACTGGGTCGACTGGATCAACACCCGGGTGGACGAGTGCGACGTGGCCCTTGTGACGATCACGCCGAGCTCGTTGCGGGGCAACTGGGTGTCGTGGGAGGCCGGCGCGGTGATGGGGGCCCAGCGGGCCAAGCTCGCCTCCGAGGGTGGGGACCCGAAGGCGCTCATGGAGGCGCGGGTCCGCCCTGTGCTCTTCGGCGTGACGACCACGGATTATCTGGGCCCTTTCGAGCAACAGCAATTCGCCGACGGGCTCGACCCGGCCCAGCTCACGGCGTTTCTCAAGCAGCTGTTGGGCGATTACCGGGGCCGGGGCGTGGATGCACGGGTGATCGACGACCCCGTCGAGCCGCTCGAGAGCCGAGTGGCGCGGTTCGTCGCCGACGCCCGGGACGCCCTCCGCTACACCCCCATCGTCAAGACCGAGGGGTTGGTGCAGGAATGGATCCAGCGGCTCGACGCCGCGCTGGCCCGGGGCGAGGTCGAATGGGTGCGCGGCGCGCGCCGCTGGATCAACATCGCCTTCCTCGGCGCCGGCAACGCCGAGGCCCGACAGCCCGTGGATTTCCGCCTGCACATGCGGATTGCCCGTGCCCTTGGCGATCTCGAGGACTGGGACGGTCAGCTCGAGCAGCTCGAACTCGCAAGCCGGCAAGCGCCCAACGACCTCGCGATCCTGCGGGAGCTCGGCAAGGCGGCGCTCGACCGGGGCGGCGAGACCGGTCAGGCGAAGGCCGGAGAGATCCTGGAGCAGATGGAGCAGCTCGACGCCCAGATCTTTCAGCTCGACCGGGAGGCGGTCGCGCTCAAGCTCCGCCACGGCACCGAGGCCGGCGCCTGGAGCGATGTGGAGGCGACCCACGCGTCCCTCCGCGGGCCGCTCGCGCGCGACCAGTACCTCGCCAATCTCGTGGCCATCGGCGCGCTCAACCGCCTCGGCTGGCCTGGCGCCAAGCCTGCCTTCGAGCGGCTGGGCGAGGTCCTCGCGGCCACCCGAGAGCGCAGCCGCTGGGTGACGGCCACCCGGGTCAATCACGCGCTCGCCCTCGGCGCGTTCGACCGTGCGGCCGAGGAGCTCGCGCGGCTCGACCTGCCCGACGCCTCGGCCCGCGACGTCGCGAGCATGACCAAGCATTTTGACCAGATCCTTGCGGCACGGCGCGAGGCCGGGGAGGACGGCTCCGCGTTCGACTGGCGTGCGGCGGCGGGGCTGTCGACCCGGCGCTGACCGGTCTCAGGACAGGAGCGCGAGGAGCCGGCCCGCGGCGTGGAAGTCGGCCGCCTTCCGGGCGGCCTGGGCGGCGGCCTCGGCGTCCTCGCCCCACTGCTCGGCGTTCCAGTCCTCGTCGATGCGGCTCGCGGCCCAGGCGGCCTCCGCGTCGATCCGCGCCGCCCGGACGGCGAGCCCGAGGACAAGAGACCCCGAGAGCGTGACGAGCTCGTGGAGCGCGGTCAGCTCCCATGGGCTGGCCCGCGCCACCTCCTCGCCGAGGCGCGCGAGGGCCTCCTCGGGTTGGGCCACATGCATCACCCCCTCCGCGGGGAGGAGCCGCGCGTCGAACGCGTCGGCGGCCCAGTCCAAAAGCGGGTCCCACGCCGCCGACTGGCGCGCCGCGAGCGCGGGCGGGTGCGGCGCGCGGTAACAGAGGAGGTCGCTCCCCCCATAGGCCGCGATCGCCGCCGCCACCTCGGCCCGGGCCTCGACCACCCGGTCGATCGTGGCATTCGCGGCCCGGGTGAGCGGCATCGCGCGGGGCTCGACCTCGGGCCCTTGCCCGTCCCACTCGGCAGCGAGCGCCTCGGCGAGGGCGCGCGTCGGCAGGCGCACGCGCCGCCGGGCCGGGGTGTTGAGGGGCCGCGCGTCGAGATGCACGTCCCAGCCCTCCTCGGCCTCCACCGCCCGCGCCTGGCTCCAGAACCGCTTCACGGGCCGGCACCCAAAGCGGCGAGAGCCGGGTCGAGCGCGGGAAAGCCGTCGAGGATGGCCTCAGCCCCGCCGGCGAGCAGCCGCTCCCGGCTGTGGTAGCCCCAGGCGACGCCGAGGGCCCTGGCCCCGGCCGCGCGGGCCATCTCCATATCATAGGCCGTGTCGCCCACCACCACGGCGTCGGACGGCGCGACCCCGGCGACCGCGGCGCAGTTGAGCACCATATGGGGCGCGGGCTTCGACGGCGCGTCGTCCGCCGTCTGGGTCGTGACAAAGAGGTGGGCGAGACCGTGGGCCGACAGCATGTGGTCGAGCCCCCGGCGCGCCTTGCCCGTGGCGATGGCGAGGAGGTGACCCCGGGCGGAGAGCCGGGAGAGCGCCGCTTCGGCACCGGGATAGAAGGGCGCGGGCGCCGCCTCCCCCGCCTCGCGCCGTTCGCGAAAGCTCGCCCTGTACGCCCCGGCGAGGGCTGCGAGCCGCGTCGGCGTCAAATCCGGGCGGAGCGCGGCCATGGCCTCGGGCAGCGAGAGGCCGACGATGCCGAGCACCTCCTCGCGCCGCGGGGGGTCCAGCCCCTCGCCCGAAAACGCCGCCGCCATCGCGGCCAGGATCTCCGCCTGGCTGTCGATCAGCGTCCCGTCCACATCGAAGATCACGAGCTTCATGCGCCGCCGTTCCCCACCCCCACGGCCGCCAAAGCGATTGACAGCCGCGGACGCGCCCCGCACCCTTGAGAGCAAAGAAACGGAGGAAATGTTCCATGAATGTCAAGCAGATCCTGAGCCTCAAGGGCTCGACGGCCGTCGCCACGATCGCCCCCACCGCCACCGTGAAGGAGGCGGCGCAGGTGCTGGGCGCCAAGCGCTACGGCGCGCTGGTGGTGAGCCATGGCGACGGCACGGTCTCGGGCATCCTCTCGGAGCGGGACATTGTGCGGGGTCTCGGCCTCGACGGCGCGGGCTGCCTCGACAAGCCGGTCTCGAGCCTCATGACGCAGAAGGTCGAAACCTGCGCGCCCAACGAGAGCGTCCTCTCCGTGATGGGGCGGATGACAGAGGGCCGCTTCCGCCACATGCCGGTGATGGAGGGCGGCGCGATGGTCGGCATCCTCTCGATCGGCGACGTGGTGAAGGCGCGCATCCTCCAGATGGAGGAGGAGAACATCCAGATGCAGACCATGCTGCACGGCTGACCGGACCGCAGCCTCGCGACAGATTCTTTCTTGACCCCACGGCGCGGGAGTGGTCCCGTGCCGGCGGCAGGGCCAGCAGGAGGGATCAGATGCGCGTGGGGCTCTATCCGGGAACGTTTGACCCCGTCACCTTCGGCCATATCGACGTCATCCGCCGCGCCGCCAAGCTCGTCGACCGCCTGATCATCGGCGTGGCCATCAACCGGGACAAGGGACCGCTCTTCAGCCTCGAGGAGCGGGTCGCGATGATCGAGGCCGAGAGCCTCGCGATCTCCGAGGCCAGCGGCACCGTGATCGTGCCCCGGCCCTTCGAGAACCTTCTCATGCATTTCGCCGAGGAGGTGGGCGCCCATGTGATCTTCCGCGGGCTCCGGGCGGTCTCGGATTTCGAGTACGAGTTTCAGATGGTCGGGATGAACCGCGCGCTCAACGACGAAATCGAGATGGTCTTCCTCATGGCCGAAGCGAAGCACCAAGCGATCGCATCGAAGCTGGTGAAGGAAATCGCGCGGATGCGGGGCAATGTCGGCAAGTTCGTCTCCCCCGCGGTCGAGGCGCAGCTCAAGGCCAAGTTCGCAGGCTGAGCCGGGGCCGGCAAGGTTTGACCTCCCCGCCCCAACCCGATAGGGCGGGGGCATCCAACCCCTGGAGGAACCCCATGCTGAAGACCCTCGGCCTCGCCGCGGCCCTCCTCACCCTCACGCTCACGGAGGCGCCCGCAGTGGACATCAAGGACCCAGAGAACACCCTCGTCATCGAGCTCTCCGACGGGGCGGTGACGATCGAGATGCTGCCCGACGTCGCGCCCAACCATGTGGCGCGGATCAAGGAGCTCGCCCGCGCCGGCGAGTACGACAACGTGGCCTTTCACCGGGTGATCGAGGGCTTCATGGCCCAGACCGGCGATGTTCAGTTCGCCGATATGGAGGACGGCTTCACGCCCAACCGCGCCGGCACCGGCGGCTCGGACAAGCCGGACCTGCCCGCCGAGTTCTCCAGCGTGCCCTTCGACCGCGGCGTGGTGGGCATGGCGCGCACCCAGGACCCCAACAGCGCGAACAGCCAGTTCTTCATCATGTTCGACGAGGGCCACTTCCTCAACGGACAGTACACGGTCTGGGGCCGCGTGATCGACGGCATGGAGCATGTGGACGGCATCAAGCGCGGTGCCCCGGGCTCGGGTGCGGTGTCCGACCCCGACCGGATGGTGCGCGTGCGCGTGGCCGCCGACGGCTGATCCCACGGTGGATCTCTCGGAGTTCGACTTCGAGCTGCCGGAGGACCGCGTCGCCCTCCGGCCCGTCACCCCTCGACGGTCGGCCCGGATGCTGGTGGCCCGCGGCGCAGGCGACGAGGCCCCGCCGCCCCAGGACCTCACGATGGCGGACCTGCCCTCGGCCCTAGGCCGGGGCGATCTCCTCGTGTTCAACGACACGCGCGTGCTGCCGGCCCGGCTCTTCGGCTCGCGCCTGCGCGCGGGCGCGGCTCCGGGCGAAGGCCGTGCCCAGGTCGAGGTGACGCTGATCCGCCGCCTGGGCGCCCATGCCTGGGAGGCGCTGGCCCGCCCCGCCAAGCGCCTCGAGCCCGGTGACGTCCTCACCTTCCGCGCGCTCCAGGCGCGGGTGACGGCGCGGGAGGGCGGCACGGTGGCGCTCGACTTCGATCGCGCAGGCGCAGCCCTCGATGCGGCCGTGGCGGCCGAAGGCGTGATGCCGCTGCCCCCCTACATCGCCAAGCGCCGCCCGGCCGACGCCCGCGACCGCGACGACTACCAACCCGTCTTCGCCAAGCGCGACGGCGCGGTGGCCGCCCCCACCGCCTCCCTCCATTTCGACGATGTGCTCCTCGCCGCGCTTGCGGAGGCGGGCATCGGCTCGGCCACCCTCACCCTCCATGTGGGGCCCGGCACCTTTCTGCCCGTCACCGCCGAGCGGGTGGAGGACCACCGGATGCACGGCGAATGGGGCGAGATCACCGCGGATGCCGCCGACCGGATCGCGGCCGCCCGCGCCGCCGGGGGCCGGGTGATCGCCGTCGGCACCACCGTCCTCCGCCTCCTCGAGAGCGCGGTGGACGAGGCGGGCCGCGTCCACCCCTTCCTGGGCGAGACCGACCTCTTCATCCGCCCAGGCCACCGCTTCCGCGCCATCGACGGGCTGGTGACCAATTTTCACCTCCCCCGCTCCACGCTCTTCATGCTCACCGCCGCGCTCATGGGGCTCGGCCGCATGCGCGGCCTCTACGCCCACGCCATCGCGCGAGGCTATCGCTTCTACTCCTATGGCGACGGCTCCCTCCTCCTGCCTCGGGCCCGATAGTCGGCCAGCGACACCGTGCGGCGCAAACGGGCGGGACCCACCAGCCGCCCCCTGGCAGACGGACGGCAAAGGCAATGAGGACCCCCATGCTCCGCGTGTTCGCCAATTCCGCGCCGCTGCTGTTCGGCATGTTCCTCCTGATGCTGGGGAACGGGCTGCAAGGAACGGCGCTCGGCGTGCGTGGCGGGCTCGAGGATTTCGACACCCTCTCCATGGGCTTCGTGATGGCGGGCTATTTCCTCGGCTTCCTCGGCGGGGCGCAAGTAACGCCCTGGCTCCTGCGCCGGGTGGGCCATGTGCGGGTGTTCGCCGCCCTCGCCTCGCTTATCTCGGCGGGCATGATCCTCTTCGCCGCCGTGGTCGACCCCATCGCCTGGGTGGTGACGCGCGTCGTCGTCGGCTTCTGCATGTCCGGGTGCTATGTGGTGGCCGAGAGCTGGCTGAACGACGGCGCCAAGAACGAGGAGCGCGGCCAGGTGCTCTCCGCCTATCTCATCGTTCAGATGCTGGGGATCGTGCTGGCGCAGAGCTTCGTGGGGGTGCTCGACCCGTCGGGCTACGCGCTCTTCGTCATCATGTCGGTCTCCGTCTCGATCGCCGTGGTGCCGATCCTGCTCTCGGCCACCCCGGTGCCGGTGTTCGAAACCACGCGGCGGATGTCCCTCCTCCAGCTTTACCGCACCTCGCCCCTCGGCGTCGTGGGCTGCACGCTGCTCGGCGGCGTGTTCGCCTGCCTGTTCGGCATGGCCTCGGTCTACGCCACCGAGATCGGTCTCACACCGGCGGAGGTCTCGATCTTCATCGGCACGATCTATCTCGGGGGAATGCTCTGTCAGTACCCCATCGGCTGGCTCTCGGACCGGATGGATCGGCGCGTGCTCATCATGGGCGTGACGGCAACGGGGTCCGCCGCCTGCCTCGGCGCCGCGGTGGTCGGGGCCGGGTTCGACACGCTCCTCGTCGCGGGCTTCGTGATTGGTGGCATGGCCAACCCGCTCTACTCGCTCCTCATCGCCCACACCAACGACTTCCTCGAGCATGAGGAGATGGCCTCGGCCTCCGGCGGGCTCATCATGCTGAACGGTGTGGGGGCGGTCGGCACGCCGATCCTCGTCGGCTCGCTCATGGATCTCGGCGGGCCTCAGGTGTTCATGGTGTTCGTCGGGCTTCTGATGGGCGCCATCACCGTCTACGCCGTCTATCGGAGCACCGTGCGCGCCGCCACGCCCTGGGACGAGACGGTGCCGGTCGCGCCGATCGGCATGGTCGCGAGCCCCGTCGCCGGCGGCTATGCGCAGGAATACGTCGCCGAGCAGGCGGAGGCGGACGCCCAAGCCCGGGCGGAGGACCGATCCTCCTCCGCCGCGCCGGCCTGACGCCGCGCCCTCACATCGTGTAGTAAAACTCCTCGCGCACGATCTTGCCGTCCTTCACCGTGTAGACGCCCACTTCCTTCATGGCCTGGCGTTCGCCCGTTGCCCGCGTGGTCGCGTCCACCTCGAAGATGACGGCGAACCGGTCGTCGCCGTGCAGGAAGGCGTCGGAGGTGGTGGCCGAATGCGTCTCCATCGCGCTCTCCCACCAAGCGTGCTTGGCCTTGATGGCGTCCACCCCGTGCGCCTCGGCGCTGTCGGTCCCCGGCATCGGCATGGCCTCCACCGAGACGGCGTCCGGCGCGTAGAGGGTGGCGAGCCCCTCCGCCTCCGTCCCGTTGCGGCAATGCGCGACGAGCGCGTCTGCGATGGCCTTGAGCGTGTCGGACATGGGTCCCTCCCGATTCTCTTCTGGTGAACATAGCATGAACGAAACGGCTTGGGCACGAAAAAACCCCCGCCACTGGGCGGGGGTCTCGCTCTCGGCCGTCGCGCGCCCTCAGGTGGGCTGAGGCGCGGGCCCGCCATCGGGCAGGCCGTCGTCGCCCCGCTTGGGCTTGCCGGCCTTGGGGATCGCGGAGAGGCCGCCGTCGGTCGGGGTCGGCGGCAGGCCGGCGTCGTCCGACCGGTCGAGCTTCTCGCCCGCCAGCACCTTCTTGATCTCGTCGCCGGTCAGGGTTTCGTATTCAAGGAGGCCCTTCGCCAGCTTCTCCAGATCGTCGCGCCGCTCGGTCAGCACGCGCTTGGCGGTCTCGTAGCCGTCGTCCACGAGCCGCTTCACCTCCTGGTCGATCATCTTCTGCGTCTCGCCGGAGATTTTCGACGCCCCCTGCATCACGCCGAGATAGCTCTCCTGCTCGTTGGCGTAGTCGATCGCGCCGAGCTTGTCCGACATGCCGAACTGGGTGACCATCGCCCGGGCGATGCGCGAGACCTGCTGGATGTCCGACGCCGCGCCGTTGGTCACCTGATCTTCGCCGAAGACGATCTCCTCCGCCACGCGCCCGCCCATGGCCATGGCGAGCTTGGAGGTGAGCTGCTCCCGCGTCTGGCTGAGATGGTCCCGCTCCGGCAAGGAGAGCACAAGGCCGAGCGCCCGGCCGCGGGGGATGATCGTCGCCTTGTGGATCGGGTCGTGCGCCGGCACGTTGAGGCCGACCACCGCGTGCCCCGCCTCGTGATAGGCGGTCAGCGTCTTCTCCTTCTCGGTCATGATCATCGAGC
>CAYXPI010000157.1:0-8470 GCA_964467005.1 uncultured Limibaculum sp.
GCGGATGCGGCGCCCCTCGAAGGTGCGCACGGGGATGTTCTGGAGGTTCGGGTCGGTCGAGGCGAGGCGCCCGGTGGTGGTGGCCGCGAGCGAGAAGGAGGTGTGCACCCGCCCGGTCTCCGCGTTGATGTGCGCCTGGAGCGCCTCGGTGTAGGTCGATCGCAGCTTCGAGACCTGGCGCCAGTCGAGCACCCGGGCCGGCAGGTCGTGCCCCTCCGCCGCGAGCGTCTCCAGCACATCCGCGCCCGTGCCCCAGGCGCCGGTCTTGCCCTTCTTGCCCCCGGACAGGCTCATCTCGTCGAAGAGGATCTCCCCGAGCTGCTTGGGCGAGCCCACATTGAAGCTTCGTCCGGCAAGGGTGTGGATGTCCTCCTCGAGCTCCGCCATTTTCTGGGCGAAACGGGAGGATTGGCGGGCGAGCTCGTCCCGATCGACCTTGATCCCGGCGAGCTCCATCGCCGTCAGCACCGGCAAGAGCGGCCGCTCCAGGCGGTGATAAACGGCCGAGACCCGGTCCGCCGCCAGACGTGGCCGGAGCGTGTGCCAGAGCCGCAGCGTCACCTCCGCGTCCTCAGCGGCGTATTTGGCGGCGTCGTCCACGGGCACCCGGTCGAAGGTGATCTGCGATTTGCCCGAGCCGATGAGCTCCTTGATCGGGATGGGCTTGTGAGCGAGGTGGCGCTCGGAGAGCTCGTCCATCCCATGCCCGCCCAGCCCCGCATCGAGGGCGTAGGAGATGAGCATCGTGTCGTCGATGGGGGACACCTCCACCCCGTGGCGGGCCAGCACTTTGAGGTCGTATTTGAGGTTTTGCCCGATCTTGAGCACCGCGGGGTCCCGAAGCACGGGCGTGAGGAGACCGAGCGCCTCTTCGAGCGCCATCTGCCCAGGGGCCCGGCTGGCGGCACCCAGAAGGTCCCCATCCCCCTCGATGTGGCCCACCGGGGCGTAGGCCGCTCGCCCCGGCTCGACGGCGAGGGCGATGCCCACGATCTCCGCCACCATCTCGTCGAGCGAGGTCGTCTCGAGATCCACGGCAAGCCGTCCGGCCTCCCGCGCCGCCGCCATCCAGGCCTCGAGCGCCGGGCGGTCGCGCAGGATCTCCGTCTCCGCGGCCCCCTTCGCCGGCCGCGCCTTCGGGGCGCCGGTCCGGGGTGCGGGGGCGGGCCCGCCGGGGGCGGGGCGCTTTCCCGCGGCGCCGGCGCCCGCCTCGCTCCGCGGCGCCACCGCAGGAGCTTCTACGCCCAGGGCCTCCGCGATCCGCTGGGTGAGGCTCCGAAACTCCATATCGGCCAGGAAGGCCAAGAGCCGCTCCGGGTCGGGCGTCTCGAGGTCCATCGCGTCGAGCCCAACCTCCACCGGCACGTCGCGCTTCAAGGTCACGAGATCCCGGCTCATGCGCACCTGGTCCGCCTTCTCCACCAGCGTCTGGCGCCGCTTCGGCTGCTTGATCTCCTCGGCACGCGCCAAAAGCGTGTCGAGATCGCCGAACTCCGCGATGAGCTGCGCCGCCGTCTTCACCCCGATCCCCGGCGCGCCCGGGATGTTGTCGACCGAGTCTCCCGCCAGCGCCTGCACATCCACCACGCGGTCCGGGCCGACGCCAAACTTGGCCTCCACCTCCTCCGGGCCGATATCCACCTTCTTCATGGGGTCCCGCATGAGGATGCCGCCGCCCACGAGCTGCATGAGGTCCTTGTCCGACGAGATGATGGTCACCGCCGCACCGGCCGCCGCCGCCTCGGTGGCGTAGGTCGCGATGAGATCGTCCGCCTCGTAGCCCTCGAGCTCGATGCAGGGAAGGCCGAAGGCCCGCGTCGCCTCTCGGATGAGCCGCATCTGCGGCACGAGGTCCTCAGGCGGCGCCGGCCGGTTGGCCTTGTAGTCGGGGTAGAGCGCGTTCCGAAAGCTCTCGGAGGAGTGGTCGAAGATCACCGCGAAATGCGTGGGCCCCTTCGAGGAGGCGAGCCCGAGCTCGGAATGCAGCATATCGCAAAACATCCGGACCGCGCCCGTTGGCGTTCCATCCGAGCGATAGGCGTACTTGTTGTCGGTACGCCGATTAACGTTCACCGACTGGAAATAGGCGCGGAAGATGAAGCCCGAGCCGTCGACGAGATAGAGATGGTCGCCCGCCCCCGGCGCGCCCATCAGGCGCCCGTGTCCGCGGGGCCGCCCTCGATCACAAAGCGCCGGTCGCAATAGCCGCATTGGACGAAGCCCGACGCGCCGATCGTGTACCAGACCTTCGGATGCCCGAGCGCGCCGCCCCCACCGTCGCAGCACACCCGGGTCTCGCGCACGCGAATGATCTCTGGGGCATGGGTCGACATTGCCGCTCTCCCTCTCCTCTTGGGGCTGACGTGGCATCTTAGCCGGCCCGCGCCGCCCGGCAAGCGCGGCGGTTGCGCCCGATGCCTGCGGCTCCTAGGGTCTGCCCGGCGCTGACGGAGGATGCGATGCCGGAGAACGCGATCGAGGTGCGGGGGCTCTCGAAAACCTACGCCGCAGGCCGCGGCACCCCGGAGAAGACGGCGCTCAAAGGCATCGATCTCGACGTGCCGGCGGGCGCGATCTTCGGCCTCCTCGGTCCCAATGGTGCGGGCAAGTCCACCTTCATCAACATCCTCGCAGGGCTTGTGGTGAAGAGCGCGGGCACCGTGCGCATCTGGGGCTTCGATCAGGACGTGAACCCCCGACAGTCTCGCGCCGCCATCGGGGTCGTGCCGCAGGAGCTCAACATCGACCCCTTCTTTTGCCCAGAGGATGCCCTGGAGGTGCAGGCCGGGCTCTATGCCGTCCCGCCCCGGGCGCGCCGGACGGCAGAGATCCTCGCGCGCGTGGGGCTCGCGGACAAGGCGCGGGCCTATGCGCGCACCCTCTCGGGGGGCATGCGCCGGCGTCTCCTCGTGGCCAAGGCGCTGGTGCACGACCCCGCGGTGCTGGTCCTCGACGAGCCGACGGCCGGGGTGGACATCGAGCTCCGCCAGATGCTCTGGGCCTATGTGCGCGAGCTCAACGCCGCCGGCACCACGGTGATCCTCACCACGCATTATCTCGAGGAGGCCGAGATGCTTTGCGACCGCATCGCGATCGTCGACCACGGCGCGGTGGTGGCCTGCGATGCGACCTCGGCGCTCCTCTCTCGGCTCGACGCCAAGACTCTCGTACTTCGGCTGGAGGCCGAGCTCGACGGGGCGCCCGACCTCGGCGAAGACTTGGAGGTGACGCTCCGCCGGCCCGACCTCTTGGCGATCACCTATTCCCGGAGCGCCTGCCAAGCACCCGAGATCATCGCCCGTGTCCACGCGGCCGGCTTTACCTGCGTCGACATCTCGACCGAGGAGCCGGATCTGGAGGAGGTTTTCCTCTCCCTCACCCGGCGCCACGGCTAACGCCCGAGCTTTTTAGCCAGCGTGCTCCGGATGTCGGACCAGAGCTGCGCGGGCTGGTCCCAGGATGGGAACCGGGCCGGGGCTCCCGGCGCGTCCTCCGGGCCCCAGGCGCGGTTTCTCCAGCGATCGTGGAGCGCGGCGTCGAGGGCGTTGTCCGCCCGGATCCGCGCCACCCAATCCGGGCCGAGGCTCTCTTCCGTCGCCACCCGCTCGCGGGTCACATTCCGGGTCTCCGCCGTCTCCGCCACGCCGAGGTCTCGCGACACCGCCGCGATCAGCCGGCCAGCCATTTGAAAGTCGCCGACGAACCAGAACCGCGCCAGCCGGGCCTCGAGATAGGCGAGCCGCCCCGCCGAGGAGAGCCGGTAGAGCGCGGGCACGCCCTCCTCGAAATAGCGCATGAGGAGAAAGCGCGCGATCGGGTTCCGTCGCTGCGCGGCGTACCAGCGCTCGAACGGCGCCGGCTCCGGCCCGTGACCCTTGCGGTGCCAGGTCCAGCGATAGTTGTAGAGCGAGAGATGATAGCCCACGGGGTCGCGCAGCAGCACGCTCTCCCGCACCTCGCGAGGGGCGAAGGCCATCGCCAGAGAACGGCTGAGGGAATGGCCGGAGACCGCGACCACCGAGGCGAGGCGTGGGTCTCCCGGGTCGTATGCATAACGGTTGCCCACCACGTTGCGCCACACGCTCTCCCATCTCGGCGCGATGAGAAAGCGGGGGCCGAGCGTGGCCTGAAAGTGGTCTTCCACCGTCGTGCCTGCGCATTTCGGCACATGCAGGAGAAAATGCACCGGCCCTTTGGTTTCCGTCTCGCCCATGCACCCCTCGCCGCCCCCTCTGTGCCGCCGGGTGTCCCTAGCGCGGGGCGGGGGCGCTTGCAAATCCGAGGCGGCCCCCGCACAGTCCGCGCCGCCAGGAGATCCGGAGGGGCCGATGACCTATGTCTACGACGACCAGAACGTCTTCGCGAAGATCCTGCGGGGCGAGATCCCCAGCAAACGGGTGCTCGAGACCGAGCATTGCCTCGCGTTCCACGACATCGCTCCGAAGGCGCCGGTCCACGTCTTGGTCATCCCCAAGGGCCCTTATGTGAACGCGGATCATTTCGGTGCGGAAGCGAGCGAGGCCGAGCTGGCCGATTTCGCGCGGGCCGTGTCGCAGGTGGCCAGGGAGACCGGGGTGGCCGAGAGCGCGGGCGGCGCGGGCTACCGCCTCGTCTCGAACGCCGGGGCCGACGGGGTGCAGGAGGTGCCGCACTTCCACGTCCATGTGCTCGGGGGGCGGGGGCTCGGCCGGATCGTGCCCAAGGAGGACTAGGACGCGAGGCGCCCCGCGAGGGCTTCGAGATCCGGCGCCACTACGTCCCAATCGCCCTCGGGCGCAAGATCCGTGGTCTGGCCTGGCCCGTGCTCCAGTGGGCGGGGCACGAACGCCGTGCGGAGGCCGACGGCCCGGGCCGCGGCGAGGTCGCCGTTGTGAGCCGCGACCATCACCACATGTCCAGGATCGAGCTGGAGCGCGGCGCAGGCCGCAAGATAGACTCGAGGGTCGGGTTTGTAGCTCTGCGCGATCTCCGCGCCCAGGATGCAATCCCACGGCAGGCCGGCGAAGCGCGCAAGGCGGGTCATGAGCGCGATCGACCCGTTGGAGCAGGGTGCCACGATCATCGCGCGGCGCATGGCGGCGAGGCCCTCCAGACTGTCCGGCCAGGGCGGCAGCCGCTCCCACGCCGTTGTCAGTCGATCCCGCATCGCCCCGGGGATGGACCCGCCGCCGACCGACCCGAGCGCCCGATCGAGGTTTTCTCGGTGCAGGATGTCGAGCGCGACATAGGGCCGATGACCAGCGCGGATGGGCGCCATCGCCGGCTCGTACTCCGCTCGCCAAGCATCCGCCAGATCCTCGGGCGCGAGCGACAGCCCGGCATCGGCAATCACTGGCGCAACCGCCTCGGACACCCCGCGGCGCCAATCCACCACCGTGCCGAACACATCGAAGATCGCCGCGTCGAGATTCATCCGAGAAGTCGGGCGCGAAGCGCGGGATCCGGGCAGGCGCAAAGATCGGTCCGGCCAAAAATTCGATATCGGTTGCGCGCGACCCGCGCGTAGATCCAGCGGCGCATCCGCGGAGGCGGCACCATGGCGAGCCGTCCCACCGCCGCGGGCCAACCTCCGAGACGCCGGGTGACGACCGCGATCCCGTCCAGTCCCTCATAGGCACGACCCTCAAGGAGGCACAGCCAGCTCTCCGGCTCCTCCGGATCGAGGCCGTAATGGCGCAACAGCGCGCGCCCAAGGGGCGTCTGCGCCACCGCCAGCCGGAACGCCCCGTCCCGGTCGTGCCGTGCGACGAAACGCGCCCAGACGCTGCAGAGGGTGCACGCGCCGTCGACCACCAGCACGGGGCCGTCATCCGGAAAGGACGGAACCGCCGGATCCTTGCGATAGGAATAGGGGAGCTGAGGCAACAAAGTCATGATTTGGAAGTAGCGTCCGCGCGGCGACCGGGCAGTGGGGCGAAGCCGCGCAGCGCTCAGATGGCGGGGCCGATACGGCCGCGGTTCTCTCCCACATGGCCGCGATGGAGAAGGAGATGATCCGCCAGCACGCAGGCCATCATCGCCTCGCCCACGGGCACCGCGCGGATGCCGACGCAGGGGTCGTGCCGGCCCTTGGTCACGATCTCGGTTTCCTCGCCGTCGATCCCGATCGTGCGCCGGGGCTGGAGGATCGAGGAGGTGGGTTTCACGGCAAAGCGCACGACGAGGTCCTGCCCCGTGGAGATGCCGCCGAGCACGCCCCCCGCATGGTTGGCGGCGAAGACCGGCTTGCCGTCCTCGAGGAGAAGTTCGTCGGCGTTCTCGCTGCCGGTGAGGGCCGCCGCCGCGAAGCCGTCGCCGATCTCCACGCCTTTCACCGCGTTGATGCTCATCATCGCCTGGGCGAGGTCCGCGTCGAGCTTGCCGTAGATCGGGGCCCCGAGCCCCGCGGGCACCCCCGAGGCGACGATCTCGATCACGGCCCCCGCCGACTCGCCTGCTTTCCGCAGGGCGTCGAGCTCTCCGGCCCAGCGGGCCGCCGCCCCCGCATCCGGCGCCCAGAAGGGGTTTCGCTCCACCTCCGCCCAGTCCCACGCCGCCCGGTCGACCGCCGTCCGCCCCATCTGCACCAGCGCGCCGCGAATCCGCGCCTCTGGCACCAGCTCCGCCACCACCGCGCGCGCCACGCCTCCCGCAGCCACCCGCGCCGCCGTCTCCCGAGCCGAGGAGCGGCCGCCGCCCCGATAGTCCCGGATCCCGTACTTCACCCAGTAGGTGTAGTCCGCATGACCGGGGCGGAACTTCTGCGCGATCTCGGAATAGTCCTTCGACCGCTGATCGGTGTTGCGGATCATGAGCTGCACGGGCGTGCCGGTCGTCTGCCCGTCGAACACGCCGGAGAGGATCTCCACCGCATCCGCCTCGCGCCGCTGCGTGGTGTAGCGCGACTGCCCCGGTTTGCGCCGGTCAAGCCAGTGCTGGAGGTCCGCCTCCGTCACGGCGAGGCCGGGGGGCACGCCGTCGACCGTGCAGCCGAGCGCAGGCCCGTGGCTCTCCCCCCAGGTGGTGACGCGGAAGATGTGGCCGAAGCTGTTGTGGGACATGGGCTGCCTCGTCGTGCTCGCCCGGGGCATAAACGGGTTGCCCGGCCGAGGAAAGGGCCCGGACCCGGCCGGACCCGGCACACGAAAGGCCCCGCCACCCGGGCGAGGCCCCATCATGCGGCGCCAATGGGCGCCGGGATCACTCCTTGCCCTTCACCGACGCCCAAATCTGCTTGTTGGTGAAGTAAAGAAGCACAGCCAGGATGATGAGCCAGAGGAGGTTCCGAAGCCCAGCCTCTTTGCGCTCGACCAGAGTCGGTTCGGCTGCCCACATCAGGAATGCGGACACGTCCTTGGCCTGCTGCTCGATCGTGGCCTCGGGCGGGGTGTAGCCGCCGCCCTCGCCATGGGCGGCATACTCCACGTCGTCACCCCAGAGCGGCTGCGCCATGTTGATGAGCCCACCGGGATAGACCTCGTTTTCGTAGAGGATCGTGCCGGCCACCTCCTGGTCGCCGCCCGTGTAGCTCGTGAGGAGCGAATAGATGTACTCAGGCCCACCGATGCCCTTGAAGAGCTGATTGAGCCCGGTCCCGGACGGGCCGTGGAAGCCGGCGCGGGCCTTCGCCATAAGGCTGAGGTCCGGCGCTCCGAGGGCGTTGTTCTCCGGAAACTTGTCCGACGGGAGGCCGGGACGCGTGTCGCCCGGCAGCGCCTCAGGCCCCGTGTCGGGCACCTGATACTGCGCCGCGATCGCCTTCACCTGCTCCTCCGGAAAGGCCGGGCCGTCTTCCCGCCCGAGTTCACGGAAGGAAACGAACTTCATCCCGTGACAGCCCGCGCAGATCTCGTGGTAGACCTGAAAGCCCCGCTGGAGCTGCAAGCTGTCATAGGTTCCGAAAGGACCCTCGAAGCTGAAATCCACATCCGTCACGCCCTCCACGGCCCCGGCCGCGAGGGCCGGGGTGCTGGCGAGGGCGGCCAGGAGAGCGGCCGCGATGCGTGTGGCAAACTTGGTCATGTCAGATCTCCTTTGCCTCGGATCATTCGGCCGGAACGGCGCCGGGCTTCACTCCGCCCGTTTCGACGCTTGCCTTCGGATGCTCCGCCGCGAAGTCCTCCTCGATCGTCTTGGGCGGCGACAGGGGCTTCTCGGTGATGCCGAGGAGCGGCAGGATCACCAGGAAGTAGGCAAACCAGTAGATCGTGCCGATGAGCGAAATGGTCGGGATCAGACCCTCGGCCGGCATACCGCCCGCCCACATCAGCACGAAGAAGTTCACCACGAAGAGCCAGAACCACCACTTAAACTGGGGACGGTACCGGCCCGAGCGCACGCGGCTGGTGTCGAGCCAGGGCGCGAGCGCCATCACGAGGATGGAGCCGACCATGGCGATGACGCCGCCCAGCTTGTCGTCGATGAAGAGCACGTCGAAGGTGATCGCGCGCAGGATCGCGTAGAAGGGCAGGAAGTACCACTCCGGGACGAT
>CAYXPI010000158.1:0-8465 GCA_964467005.1 uncultured Limibaculum sp.
CCGCGAAGATCAACGGCGTCGAGCCCTTCGCCTATCTCAAGGCAACCCTCGAGGCTCTCGCCAACGGCCACCCGAACGCCCGCCTCGACGACCTCCTGCCTTGGAACTTCAAGCCCGCGTCAAGCTGAGATCCCCGTGGGGCGCACGCACCGCTTACAGACACTCGGCACTCCGAAGCGGTTCTCAGCGACGTCGGGCTGGGTGACAGCAGCGAGCCCCCGGCCAATCATTGGGCGCGCCGCAGTGAATGTCCGAGGTCCGGATCGTCTAAAGTCGTCAAAGGGAGAAGATGATTGGAGTACGCCGTCTCTCCGGGGTGTGCTCGCGCGACGGGGTCGATCACGCCGAAAGCGTTGTTTGCGCGTCGAAAAGACGCTTGCCAGGTGGGCTCGTCACCACGCGGTGACTGTCATCACGAGATCCGATACCGGCCTGCAACCTGTCGGCCTCAAGAGGATGGACCTGGGCCTCGCGCGGCCCGAATCCCGGTCCCTCACCCGCGCGCGTCCGCGCGCGCCACACCTCCGGCACCGACGGGCGTGCGGACAAGGTAGCGCTGCTTCAGGTTGTCCCAGAGTTTCGCCATGCCCAGTGGCTCGTAGATCATGAACAGGATGATCAGTGCGCCGAACACGACCTGTTCGATCGCAGAGATGATCGTCGCGTCGATCATCCCGTGGAACCAGGCATTGCCCATGCTGTTCAGCACCACCGGAAACAGCAGGATGAAGGCTGCACCGATGAACGCGCCGCTGATCGTGCCGAGCCCCCCGAGGATCACCATGAACAGGATCTGGAAGGACAGCTTGATGTCGAAGGCCACGGGCTCGAGCGACTTCAGATAGGTAAAGGCGAAGAGCGCCCCCGCGACACCGCAGTAGAACGCACAGAGTGCGAAGGCCTGAAGCTTGGTCCTGAGCAGCGAGATCCCCATGCTCTCGGCGGCGATGTCCATGTCGCGCACCGCCATCCAGTTCCGGCCCACCGAGCCGCGGGTCATGTTCACGGCAAGGATCGTGAGCACCGTCACCACGACCGCGACGACAAGGTACATCTCCATCGGCTCGGTGAAGGCGTGACCGAAGATGACGATATCCTGTGCTGTGATGATGCCCGAACTGTCGTAGTTCTTAAACCAGCCAAACTTGTCGATCATCCAGATGATGAAGAACTGCGAGGCGAGCGTGGCCACCATCAGATAGATGCCGCGCACGCGCAGGCTCGGCAGGCCGAACAGCAGCCCGAACGCCGCCGCGATCAGCCCCGACAGCACCAGAGAGAGCGGGAACGGCATCCAGGGCAGGCGCAACTCGATATTGTAGCAGGCGAAGGCGCCCGCCGCCATGAAGCCCGCCGCGCCGAGCGCGAGCTGGCCCGCATAGCCCATCACGAACTGCTGGCCGGTGGCGGCGAGCGCGAGACACAGCCACGGGATCAGGATCGACGAATACCAGTAGTCGGTCTGGATCGTGTACGGCACGACCGCGAAGGCCACGATCATCAACACGACGAACATGGCGATGTCGGACAGGCTGTAGCTCAGGAATACGGGTTTCTTCTGCATTTCGTTGCCTCTCGCGCGTCAGACGCGTCTGATAATCTTTTCCCCGAACAGCCCCTCCGGCCGCCAGAGAAGGAAGAAGATCGCGAGCACGTAGGGGGCCCAGCCCTCGATCCCGCCGCCGAAGGTCGGGCCGACATAGACCTCGAGCGTCTTCTCGGTGACGCCGATGATGAGCCCGCCGACGATAGCTCCCGGGATCGAGGAGAAACCGCCAATGATCAGCACCGGCAGTGCCTTGAGCGCGAGATCGACCAGGGCGAACTGGACGCCCGCCCGCGCGCCCCACATCATCCCCGCGACGAGCGCGACGACGCCCGCGGCCGACCAGACCAGCAGCATGATGTTCTTGAGCGGAATGCCGATCGAGGCCGCAGCACCCGGGTCGTCGGCCACGGCGCGCAAGCCGAGCCCCATCCGAGTGTATCGGAAGAGCAGCGCCAGCACGATGATCAGCACTGCCGCGACAATGCCGGCGGCGACGTCTAGCGCGCTGACGAAGAGGCCGAAATTGTCGGCCAGATATGGGATCGGGAAGTCAGGAATGCCGAGGTCGAGCCTTCGCACCTCGACGCCCCAAACCGCCTGTGCGAGCCCCTGCAGGACGAATGCGAGGCCGATCGTCGCCATCAGCATCGTGTCCTCGTTCTGCCCCATCAGCGGCTCGAGCACGAGGCGTTCGGTCGCGTACCCGACCCCGAGCATCAAGAGCACGGTGACGATGAAAGCGAACGGAAACGGCAGCCCGAGCTCCATGAAGCCCACAAAGGACAGAACCGCAAAGAACACCATCGCACCCTGAGCGAAGTTGAACGTCGAAGACGCCTTGTAGATCAGCACGAAGCCGAGCGCGACCAGCGAATACATTGTACCCGCCAGCATTCCTGCCAACACGACTTCGAAGAAGAAAAGAAGCTCAATCATGGGCCACTCCCAGATAGGCATCGATCACGTCCTGATTGGTGCGGACCTCATCGGGCGGACCGTCGGCAATGACCTTTCCGTAATCGAGAACGACCACGTTGTCGGAGATGTCCATCACCACGCCCATGTCGTGCTCGATCAGAACCATCGTGGTACCGAGCTCGTCGTTGACCTTGAGGATGAAGCGGCACATCTCGCGCTTCTCCTCGACATTCATGCCGGCCATCGGCTCGTCGAGCAGCAGGACCTCGGCCTCCGTCGCGAGGGCGCGGCCCAGCTCGACCTTCTTCTGCAGCCCGTAAGGCAGTTTGCCGACGGGCGTGTCGCGGATGTTCGTGATCTCGAGGAACTCCACGATTTCCTCGCAGCGTTCGCGGTTTTCCGCCTCCTCGCGCCGGGCTTTCGGCGTCTGGAACGCGACCTCGAGGAAGTTCGCGTCCATGTGCAGCCTGCGCCCCACGAGAATGTTGTCGAGGACCGACATCCGCTTGAACAGCGCAAGGTTCTGGAAGGTTCGGGAGATCCCCTTGCGGGCGACGATGTTCGGGCTGATCTTCTCGAGAACCTCGCCCTTGAAGGAGATACTTCCCTCTTGTGGCTTGTAGATGCCATTGATGCAGTTTAGGAGCGAGCTCTTTCCCGCACCGTTCGGGCCGATGATCGCGCGGATCTCATGGCTCAATACGCGGAACGAGGTGTCGGTGATCGCCTTCACGCCGCCAAACCTCAGGGAGATGTTGCGCACCTCGAGGATCGGGCCGCCGATCGGGAATTTCCGCGCCTGGGTCGCGGCGGACGCCCCCGCGGGCGCCGGCTCAGTGATGGTGGAGATCGGCATGGGTTTCGCTTTCCTTGCGAAGCACATCGCGGAAGTTTTTCCGGCCTTCTTTCGAGATGCCGAGATAGAATTCCTTGATCTTGTCGTCGTTCAGCAGCGTTTTCGCATCGCCTGACATCACGACGTGACCGCTCTCGATGATATAGCCGAAATCGGCATTGCGCAGCGCGACGTTGGTGTTCTGCTCGGCCAGCAGGATGCTGACACCCTCCTGCGTGTTCAGCTCCTGGACGATGTTGAAGATCTCGGCGACGAGTTGCGGCGCGAGGCCCATAGACGGTTCGTCAAGCAGCAGCATCTTCGGCTTGGCCATCATCGCGCGGGCGACCGCGGTCATCTGCTGTTCGCCGCCCGAGGTATAGCCGGCCTGTGACTTGCGCCGGTCCTTGAGCCGCGTGAAGTAGGAGTAGATGCGGTCCAGCTCGGCCTGCATGTCGCCCCGCGAGAGCTTGCGCGAGTAGGCCCCGGCGATGATGTTCTCCTCGACGGTCAGGTGGCCGAAGCACCGCCGGCCCTCCAACACCTGCACCATGCCGAGGGCAACCATGTCCGAAGGGGCCTGATCGCGCACGAGCGTTCCGTCGTAGGTGATCGTTCCCTGCGTGACCTTCCCGCGCTCGCCGGCGAGCATGGTCGAGACGGCCTTAAGCGTCGTGCTCTTGCCCGCGCCGTTGCCGCCGAGCAGGGCCACGATCTTGCCGCGCGGCACTGCGAGGGTCACGTCGTGCACGGCGGAGATGACGTTGTCGTAGACGACCTCTATCCTGTTGACGGTCAAGATGTCATCGGGCGGGGCGGTGTGGAGTGTCGCGTTCATCGGGCGCTTGCCATGGTTGGGTCTCCGGGCACATCGCAACGGGGCCGCGGGACGCGGCCAGGGCGGATAAGCCGGCGCCAAGGCGCCAGCCCTTCCTTCGGCCACGGGTCGCGGGGGGGTCAGGAGCAGGTGCGCGGCGTGATGCCGTTCTCGGCCGCGAACTTGGCGGCCGACTCCTCCACGAGCGTCCGGATGAACGCCGGGTCGAGCGGCTCCTGCCAGTCGGTGACCTGGAGGAACTTTTCGCCGTCCCACTGCATCATCGCGAACCGGCCCGCTCCGGCATGTTCCGCGCAGGTCAGCGCGAAGGGCGCGAGCATTCCACCGATGCCGAGCTCCTCGAGCTTCTCCGCGCTCATCTCGAGCGCTTCGTAGCCGTCACGGAACTCCGCCCCGGTCACGGCTTGCCCGACCTTGCCATGGATTTCCTGGGCGTTCTTGAGCGCCTCGATCCACATGACCGCCGCGCCGAGGCCGCGATTCCAGTAGACCGAGCCGATGCGGCTTTCGTCGGCCAGGTTGCCGTCGCCCGCGCCGTAGACCTGCTCCTTGATCGCCTGCACGAGCGGATAGTCTTGTCCGGGTAGGGCATTGGCCATCGCGTAAGTGCCGGTGGCGCTGTCGCCGGCGGGGAACATGTCCTCCTCGGCCGCGCCGAAGGTCACGTAGATCAGTCGGTCGCGCGGGAAGCCGATGCGGGCCGCATTGGTCATGCCGGTCGAGTTCATACCCGAGCCCGCACCCCAAAAGGTCACCCAGTCGGGGCGCTCCCGGCGCACCTGAAGCCACTGCGACTGCTGCTCGAGGCCCGGCGGCGGTACGGCGATCTCGACGAGCTCGACGCCCCAGTCGTCAGCGATTGCGCGCATGGCGGGCAACGGCTCGCGACCGAAGGCGCTGTCGATGTGCATGTGCACGATCTTCTTGCCGCGCATGTTCTCGACGCCGCCTTCCTGCTCCGCCATGAAGCGCATCTTCACGGCGATCTGCGACCAGTAGTGGCCGGCGGCGTTGAAGACCCAGGGCCAGACGGTCCCGTCGGCCGCGTCCGTGCGCCCGTACCCGTACTGGGCGAGGACGACCTCGTCCTCGGCCATGCGATTGATCACGGCGTAGGCGCCGGGCGTTCCGAGCGTGTCGAACACGACGATGCGTTGTCCGTCGCTGTTCTCAAGCAGGCGCTGATAGCACTCCACCGTCTTCACGGCGTTGTACTCGGTCTCGCACTCCTCCCAGGTCAGCATGACGCCGTTCACGCCGCCGTTCATATTGATATAGTTGAGATAGTCGATCTGCGCACCGTAGTATCCGGTCCCCATTGCAGAGTAGGGGCCGACCCGGCTGCTTGCGATCGGGAAATACTGACTCTCCTGAGCCGCTACCATCCCGGGGATCACGAACGCAGAGAAGAGCGCACACGAAACTATCACGCCGCGAAGCGTGGCTTTTGCAGTCATGTCAATCCTCCCATATGGCATCGAAGACACTCGATGCTCGGCAACCTGCTTGTCTCGCAGCTTTTCAAATTCGAACAGTATGTCGACCGACAGTGCGGTCGAGAAATATTTTTTTTCTTCCCCCCAAAAAAATCTTCTGTGATTCGCGTTTTGCGTTTTTTTCCTTGCTTCCAAATTGTTCAGTCAAAGGACGCGTGGGTGGCAGCCGTGGAATACCCGCCCTTCAAAGCACCGCCTGCGGAGCGGCGACCGTGAAGCGCTTGTGCCGTGGGCACCTGCTGCACCCTTGTGCCGCAAGGGATGGTCTCTGAAGGGGCCATCCTCACACTCGATTTGCGGGGTCCCTTCGGTCGTGCAGCTTCCGCCAACGGGGTGCCCCATCGACCCGCGGGACAGGCGGGATCCGGGCCAGGGATGCGATCCCCGCGAGGGCTCCGGCCCGTGCGCCGTTCGGGCTGTCCCGGTCGCGCGCGGTGGTGGCCGGGTGACCGGCCAGGCCGCGCCGATCCTGCGACCAGGCCGGGCCGCCCCCGGCGATAGGGGCGGTGGAACACTGCTCGACCATTTCAAGTATTGTTTTGCGGCACGCCTTCTGCTACTTGAACCTGACCACTCTCAACTGGGTGGAACTAACAAGATTGACAAGGGAGGATCCAATGGACCAACAAAAGGCGGATACGCGTCGCGACGATGCGCCTGACGGGCTTCAGGTGGTGTCGGACGCCGAAGGCGGGCGGCGCCAGTTCCTCAAGGCAACGGGAATCGCGGCGATCGCGACCGTGATGTCCGTCCCCTTCGCCCGGTTCTTTCCGGAAGGCCTGCAGCCCGTGGGCCTCGCACATGCAGCCGGCACCGACATGGACGCCTATGCCTTCAAGGATCAGCTCACCCTGCTGAACGACCGGCCGATCAACGCCGAGACCGCGGCGCATCTCCTCGACGACGACGTGACGCCCGCGAACCGACTGTTCATCCGCAACAACGGCGCCGTGCCCGAGCACGCGCTGGCCATGGACGCATCCGGGTGGACCCTGACCGTCGACGGGGAGGTGGAGACGCCGCTCCAGCTCAGCCTCGACGATCTTAAGTCGAACTTCGAAACTGTGACCCGCCGGCTGGTGCTGGAATGCGGCGGCAACGGCCGGGCCTTCTTCGTCCCCGGCGCCTCCGGAAACCAGTGGACCACCGGGGCCGTGGGGTGTCCAGAATGGACGGGCGTCCGGATGAGCGATGTCCTGAACGCGGCCAAGGTGAAGCCGAGCGCCGTCTACACTGGCCACTACGGCAACGACCCGCATCTCTCCGGCGATCCGGAGAAGATCGCGATCTCGCGCGGAATCCCCATCGAGAAGGCGCTTGAGGAGGACGCGCTCATCGCGTGGGCGATGAACGGCGAGGATCTGCCAGCCATTCATGGCTTCCCGCTGCGCACCGTGGTTCCCGGCTATCCCGGCTCGGCCTCGCAGAAGTGGCTCACGCGGATCTGGGTCCGCGACCGGGAGCATGACGGCCCGAAGATGGGCGGCTACTCCTACCGGCTGCCGGCCTATCCCGTTGCACCGGGCACGGAAGTCCCCACCGAAGACATGGTGGTCATGACCACCATGCCGGTGAAGTCCCTGATCACGAGCCCCGCGACCGGCACCCAGCTCGGCGGGCGCAGCGTCAGCGTTCGCGGGCATGCCTGGGCGGACGGCGAGGTCGCGTCGCTCCACACCTCCATCGACTTCGGCCAGACCTGGCAGGAGGCCAAGCTCGAGGCTCCGGCCAATCGTTACGCCTGGCAGCGCTTCAGCGCGGAGGTTAGCTTCCCGCAGGCTGGCTACTTCGAGGTCTGGGCGCGCGCGACCGACATGGAGGGCCGGATGCAGCCGGTCACCACTCCGGGCTGGAACCCGCGCGGCTACGGGAACAACATGGTGCACCGGATCGCCGTGCTCGCGACCTGATGCGACACGTTGGGGCGGCGCGTGGGCCGCCCTGACAGTCTTACGACGACGAGTTGGAGACACCCTCGTGGCTTTCGCAATTTCGAGACAACGCGCCGTGATCCGTGCGGGTGCGGTCATCGCCGGGCTGCTCGCCGCGCCGCCGAGCCTCGCGGAGCCGGCGCTCCCCAACCCGATGCTGCAGCAGAACCCGATGACATCCAATCCCGGCCGACCGATGAGCCCGATGAGCATCTCGCCGATGCAACCCCTTGGCGGCCTCGCCGCGCAGCCGCAGATCGGAGTGCAGCGGGATCCGGAGTTCGACAACTTGCCGGTCGGGCCCGGCATGGAGGAGACCTTCTATTCCTGCACCGCCTGCCATTCCTCGCAAACCTTCCAACAGATGCGGCTCACCGATGCCCGGTGGGAGTATCTCTGGTCCTGGATGATCGAGGAGCAGGGCATGCCGGACTATGGCGAGGAGACCCGCGTGGTGATCCTCGACTACCTCAAGGAACATTTCTCGTCGGAGCGCTAGACCCGGGCTGGACCTCCCTTGTTCCGTCGACCGCGACCGGACCTGGAAGCCGACGGCGACACATCGCCGGTCGCTCTGCGCGCACGCGTCGTGAGAGGGTGTCCCTGCTCGCGGGGTCGAGCTCGGTGGCGGCGTGACGTCCGTGGACTTACTCTCGGTCGCCGTGTGTTTTGCGTAGCGGTGGAGAGGGCAGCTCGAGATTGGCTGCCGATATGGGCGCCCAGTCGTCCCACCACGGCTTCGCCTCTTCGATTTCGTAGGCGAGGGCGAAGAGCGTGTCCTCTCGACCGGCGGGCGCAACGAAATGGCTGCCAACGGGCAGACCTTCGTTGGTCAGTCCTGCAGGCACAGACATGCCAGGCAATCCAAGCGCGTTCTGGATCGGGGTGTAGGAGGTGA
>CAYXPI010000159.1:0-8461 GCA_964467005.1 uncultured Limibaculum sp.
TCTACGCCTGCCCCTTCGGCGCGCCGCAGTTCCCGCAGGCCGGCAACTTCGGCTCGCGCGGCAAGATGGACAAATGCACCTTCTGCGCCGGCGGACCGGAGGAGGACACCTCGGAGATCGAGTTCCAGAAATACGGCCGGAACCGGATCGCCGAGGGCAAGCTGCCCATCTGCGCCGAGATGTGCGCGACCAAGGCCCTCCTCGCCGGCGACGGCGACGAGGTGGCCGACATCTACCGCGAGCGCGTGGTGGCCCGGGGTTTCGGATCGGGCGCTTGGGGTTGGGGCACGGCCTACGAGTCGAAGGCCAACTGATCCGGCCACGGCCGTGACGTGATCGGCGCCCGGGGGCACAGTTCCCGGGCGTTTCTCTGGCCTCGTCAGAGGCGGGCGAGGATGGTTGCGCTTCGGCCCTTTGATCGCCCTCGGCAGCCACAAGGAGCGCCCCTCCTGCCATGAAATTGTATGGGATGATGCCCTCGAGCGCGCGCTGGAGACCGCCCTTCCTCGACCGTGCGGTCCGTCAGTCAGCTTGGCTGATATGAAAAGTGATCCGCACGGGGTCGCCACCGGGATCGCTTGACAGTCCTCAGGCGGCCTTTCACTCTCCGCAAAAAGCTCATGGGAGGTCACGACATGCCGACGCGCCCTTCGGCCGCGCAGCTCACGCTGGTCGCCATTGTCACCGTTCTCTTCGCCGCACTCGCCGGGACGGCCATGGCGCAGACCGCGCCGGCCTCGGAGCCCTCTGTGGAGGAGCTCCTGAGACAATCCTCCGCGCCCACGCCCGGGGGCTCCGTCCGCCCGCCCGCCGACGCGGTGGTGCCCGTGCCCATGGCGCCGGGCGAAGGCCGCGAGCGCGACGCCCTGCCGTCCGGGCCGAAGGACCCGGTGGACCCCCTCGGCACCCGCGGCGCCAATTCCGACACCACGCTCTGGCACGAGATCCGCGCGGGCGAGACCTTCACCACCCAGGCCTCCAACCCGCAGTCCAGCTTTTTGGTGCAGGACGGCGGGATGCCCTGGCAGGCCCTCCGCGCGAAGGACGGGCCGCTGCAGGTCTACGGCGTCTACGCCCTCGGCGGGATCCTGGCGCTTCTCGTCCTCTTCTACCTCGTCCGCGGGCGCATCCGGATCGACTCGGGCTTCTCCGGCGTCTTGATCGAGCGTTTCAAAGGATGGGAGCGGTTCGGCCACTGGCTCCTCGCGACCTCCTTCATCCTGCTTGCGCTGACCGGCCTCAACCTCCTTTTCGGCAAGGACTACCTCATGCCGCTCATTGGCAAGGAGGCGTTCGCCGAGGTCTCGGGCTACGGCAAGTTCGTGCACAACTATGTGTCCTGGCCCTTCATGATCTCGCTCGTCTGGATCTTCGTCGCCTGGGTCGCGCACAATTTTCCGTCGAAGTACGACGTCATTTGGATGCTGAAAGGCGGCGGGCTTTTCGTGAAGGGGGTGCACCCGCCCTCGAAGAAGTTCAACGCGGGACAGAAGCTCATTTTCTGGTCGACCATCGTGCTCGGCGGATCGGTCTCGGCCTCCGGGCTCGCGCTCCTCTTCCCGTACGAACTGCCGATGTTCGGAGCGACGTTTGCCAAGCTCAACGAGTTCGGGATCTCGGAGTTCCTGCTCGGGCGGACGTTGGAGACCAATCTCACCGACATCGAGGAGATGCAGTACGCGCAGGCCTGGCACACGATCGTGGCGCTCGCGATGATCGTGATCATCGTGGCACATATCTACATCGGCTCGGTGGGGATGCAGGGCGCCTTCGCGGCCATGGGCTCGGGGATGGTTGATCGGAACTGGGCCAAGGAGCACCACTCGATCTGGGTCGAGGAGGAAGACCGTCGCGCGCGCCGGGCCCAGCTCAACCAGCAGGTGGCGGACGAGCTCACCGCGGCCCGGAAGGCCCGTGCGGCGGAGATCGCGGCACGCGGTCGGCCCCCCGCCACCCCGGCGGAGTGATCCCCGGCCATGAGGCGTCTGGCGCTGGCGCTCCTCGGGGCACTGTTGGCGGGCCTCGCGAGCGCGGGGGGGCTTGAGCGGTTGGAGGGCCATGGCGGGCCCGTCAAAGGCGTGGCGGTGGACCCGGGAGGCCGCTGGGCCGCGACCGCGAGCTTCGACTACACGGTCGGGCTCTGGCCCCTCGGCGGCGGCGCGCCCACCTGGCTCGAGGGCCACCGCGCGGCGGTGAACGCGGTCGTCTTCCACCCGGATGGCCGCCTCATGCTGTCCGCCGGCGACGATTTCGACCTAATCCTCTGGGATCGGGAGACCAGCGCGCTCCGCCACCGGTTCGCGGGGCACAGGGGCAAGATCCTCGCCATCGCGCTCGCCCCGGGCGGACGCCTCGCCGCCACGGCGGGGTGGGACGGTCGGGTCGGCCTCTGGGATCTCGAAGCCCGCCGCCATGTCGCCTGGGTCGAGGGGCATCGCGGTCCGGTCAACGCTGTGGCCTTCACGGGCGAGGGCGCGCTCCTCAGCGGCTCCTATGACGGGACGGTGCGGCTCTGGCAGCCCGGAAGCTGGGCCGAGCGCGCGACGCTCGTCTCCGCCGGCTTCGGGGTCAACCGCATGGTCATCGGGCCCGATGGGCGCTGGCTCGCTTACGGCACGGTCGACGGCGGCATCCGCGTGATCGCGCCCGACACCCGCGCCGTGCTGGCCGATCTGACCGTCGACCGCCGGCCCATCCTCGCCATGGCGCTCTCGGGCGACGGCACGCGCCTCGCCGTGGGCGACGGGGAGGGCCACATCCTCATCGCCGACACCCGGAACTGGAGCGTGGAGCGGGACTTTCGCGCCGCGCCCCGCGGGCCCATCTGGGCGCTTGCCTGGGCGGGGCGCCGGCTCCTCGCCGCCGGCATCGCGGACGAGGCCGTGCTGTGGCCCGTGGCCGAGGAGCGCACGGCCGCGCTCTTCGCCGAGGGGCCCCGGCATTTCCAGCGCCCGGCCGCGGAGATGTCGAACGGCGAGCGCCAGTTCGTGCGCAAATGCGCGGTCTGCCACAGCTTGGGCCCGGACGGCGCGCGGCGGGCGGGGCCGAGCCTCTGGGGCGTGTTCGGACGCGAGGCCGGCACCCTGGCGGGCTACGCCTATTCCGACGCGCTCAAGCGGTCCGCGATCGTCTGGCAGGCCGAGACGATCGACCGGCTGTTTCGAGAGGGGCCGGACCACGTCACCCCCGGCTCCAAGATGCCGATGCAGCGGATCGCGAAAGAGGCGGACAGGGCCGATCTCATCGCGTATCTGAGGGCGGAGACCCGCCCCGCCCCCGAGACCGAGAGTGTCCCCGAATGAAGGCCTTCCTGTTGTCGCTCCTCGTGATGGTGGCGTTGTCCGCCGCCGCCTATGTCGTGCTCGAGCGGATGGGCGCAACGATGTCGGACGTGTCCTCGGGGCCGGCCACGCGGCTCGACCCGCCCCCCGCCGGAGCGGACTGACGAGGCGCCGCCCGAGGGGCCCATGCTCGCGCTCGCCCTTCTCATCGACGCGGCCTTGGGCGAGCCCGCGGTGCTTTGGCGGCGGGTGCCCCACCCCGTCGTGCTCATCGGCCGGCTGATCGCCGCGCTCGAGGCCCGGCTCAACCGTGGCGTCGGGCGGCGCGTGAAGGGGGCGCTCACCCTCGCGCTCGTCGTGGCGGCGGCGGGTCTCCCGGCGCTGGCGCTCGCGCACCCCGCCTTGGGCGGCGTGGGCGAGGTTGTGGGCGCGGCCATCCTCCTCGCGCAGCGAAGCCTCGTCGAGCATGTGCGCGCGGTGGCGCTGGGTCTTGCGGCGGGGCTCGGGCCCGGGCGCGCGGCGGTGTCGATCATCGTCGGGCGCGATCCCGAGACCCTCGACCACGGCGGCGTGGCCCGCGCGGCCATCGAATCCGCGGCCGAGAATTTCTCCGACGGGGTGGTGGCCCCGGCCTTCTGGTTCGCGGTGGCAGGGCTGCCGGGCATCGCGATCTACAAGGCGGTGAACACGGCGGACTCGATGATCGGCCACCGCTCGGAGCGGTACCGCGCGTTCGGCTGGGCCTCGGCCCGGCTCGACGACGCGCTCAACCTCGTGCCCGCCCGGCTCTCCGCGCTCCTCATCGCGCTGGTGGGGGGGGCGCCGCGGGCCGCCCTTCGCGTGGCCTGGCGCGACGCTCGGCTCCACAGCTCGCCGAATGCCGGCTGGCCGGAGGCGGCGATGGCGGCCTCCCTCGGCGTCGCGCTCGCCGGGCCGAGGACCTATGGAGGGCGGCGGACGGATGACCCCTGGGTGCATGGCGAGGGCCGCCGCGACCCAGGCCCCGGGGAGATTAGCGCGGCCCTCCGCGTCCTCTGGCGGGCCTGGGCCCTTCTCCTGGCCCTCGCCGCCCTTCCCCTTCTCTGGAGCCTCAGATGACCGACGCCGCTGCGCCCACGGGCGAGATCACCCTTCAGACGATCGCCATGCCGGCGGACACCAACGCCAATGGCGACATCTTCGGCGGCTGGCTCATGGCGCAGATGGATCTCGGCGCCTCCGTGCTGGCCAGACGGCGGGCGGGGGGGCGTGTGGCCACCGTCGCGGCCGAGGCGATGGCGTTCCTCGCGCCTGTGCGCGTGGGAGATGTCGTCTCGATCCACGCGGTGATGCTGCGGGAGGGGCGGAGCTCGATGCGGATCGGCCTCGAGGTTTGGGTCCGCCGCCAGCCGGGGCACGAGCACATCCGGGTGACGGAGGCGACCTTCACCTTCGTCGCCATCGGCGATGACGGGCGGCCCCGACAGCTGCCTTAAGCGGATCATGGAACCTGACGCGTCCGTCGCACGTTGTCAGACAAAACCAGAAACGCAAGGAGCAGACCGATGTTCGACCTTCTCGTAAACCCCTTGTCGGGCGCGACCCTTCTCATCGTGGTGGCCTTCGGCATCTACCAGATCCGCCGGATGCGCCGGCTCAAAGGTGCGGAAAAGCCGTCGGCCCTCGCCGCGGACGGAGACCCCCACGCGAAGCAAGACGCCTGATCCCGCGCCCCGGTCGCCGGGGCCTTCCCTTCGCGTCCCCGGCCGGGCTAGGAATCGGGCATGAGCGACGCGGCCGACGACGACAGGCGGGAGACGGCGGAGCCTCTCGCCAGGGCGCTGGGCGAGCGGTATCTCACCTACGCGCTGTCCACGATCATGCACCGGGCCCTGCCGGATGCGCGGGACGGGCTGAAACCCGTCCATCGACGCATCCTCTTCGCCATGTCCAACCTCAATCTGGGGCCCACTGGCGGATTTCTGAAATGCGCCAAGATCTCGGGTGACACCATGGGGGACTACCACCCCCATGGCGACGGCGCGATCTACGATGCGCTCGTCCGCCTCGCCCAAGATTTCCAGATGCGCTTTCCGCTCGTGGACGGGCAGGGGAATTTCGGCAACATCGACGGGGATGCGGCCGCGGCCAACCGCTACACCGAGGCGCGGCTGACCGAGGTGGCGATGGCCCTCCTCGAGGGGCTCGACGAGGACGCGGTGGATTTCCGCCCCTCCTATGACGGGCGGAAGGAGGAGCCGGAGGTCCTGCCCGCGGCCTTCCCCAACCTGTTGGCCAACGGGTCCACGGGCATCGCGGTGGGCATGGCCACGGCGATCCCGCCGCACAACGCGGGCGAGGTGTGCGGCGCTCTCCTGCATCTCATCAAGCACCCGGGCGCGGATCTCGCCAAGCTCTGCGAGCTGATGCCGGGGCCGGATTTCCCGACGGGCGGCACCCTGGTCGAGCCGCCGGAGACGATCCGCGAGGCCTATGCCGTCGGCCGGGGCAGCTTCCGCCTCCGCGCGCGTTGGCACCGGGAGGATCTCGGCCGCGGCCAGTGGCAGGTGGTGGTCACCGAGATCCCCTTTCAGGTGCCGAAGTCCCGCCTGGTGGAGCGGATTGCCGATCTCATCACCTCAAAAAAGGCGCCGGTGCTGGCGGATATCCGCGACGAGTCCGCCGACGATGTGCGCGTGGTGCTCGAGCCCAAGAGCCGCGGCATCGACCCCGCGATGATGATGGAGACGCTCTTCCGCCTCTCCGATCTCGAGGTGCGGGTGCCCCTCAACATGAACGTGCTGATCGACGGGCGCACGCCCAAGGTCTGCTCCCTGACCGAGGTCTTGCGCGCGTTTCTCGACCATCGGCGGAGCGTCCTGCAGCGCCGCGCGCGCCACCGTCTCGCCAAGATCGCCGCCCGGCTCGAGGTGCTGGAGGGCTACATCGTCGCCTTCCTCAATCTCGACCGGGTGATCGAGATCATCCGCACGGAGGACGAGCCGAAGCTCGCGCTGATGGCCGAGGATTGGGGTGGGGCGACGCTCACGGACACGCAGGCGGAGGCGATCCTCAACATGCGCCTCCGCTCGCTCCGCCGGCTGGAGGAGATGCAGCTGCGCAAGGAGCGGGACGACCTCATCGAGGAGCGCGGCGGGCTCGAGGCGCTCTTGGCCGATGAGGGCGCGCAGTGGGACAAGATCGCCGAGGAGATCCGCGGCATCCGGGAGAAGTTCGGTGCGCCGAAAGCGCTCCGCACCGTGCGGAGTGCCGAGGAAATCGCCGGCGCCCGGGCGCGCCACCGCCCGTATCCCCCCGGCGCGCGGCGGACCGGGATCGAGGCCGCGCCGGAGATCGAGGAGGTGCCGCCCGAGGCGCTCATCGAGCGGGAGCCGGTCACGGTCGTCTGCTCGCGTGAAGGCTGGATCCGGGCCATGAAGGGCCACCAGCCGCTCGATGCCGAGCTCAAATACCGCGACGGCGACGGGCCGGCCTTCGTCCTCCACGCGCAGACGACTGACAAGCTGCTCGCGCTCTCCTCCCATGGCCGGATCTTCACCCTGGCGGCCGAGCGCTTGCCCGGCGGGCGCGGCCAGGGCGAGCCCGTGCGGCTGACGATCGACCTGCCGAACGACGATCGCCTGGTCGCCCTTGTCGTCCACCGACCCGGCGCGCGGCGCTTGGTCGCGTCGTCCGAAGGGGAGGGGTTCCTGACACCGGAGGACGGGTTGCTCACGCAGACCCGGGGCGGGCGCCAGCTCCTCACCCTAAAGGACGGGCAGGCGGCGGTGTTCTGGCCCGTGGCCGAAGGCGACGACCATGTGGCCGCGGTGGGGGAGAACCGCAAGCTCCTGGTCTTTCCGCTCGGCGACCTGCCCGAGATGGCCCGCGGCAAGGGCGTGCGGCTCCAGAAATACAAGGACGGCGGGTTGGCGGACGCGCGCACCCTCAAGCTCGCCGACGGTCTCTCCTGGCCCGACAGCGCCGGCCGCACCCGGAGCGAGCCCGACCTGTCCGACTGGTTGGCCAAGCGCGCTGGCCCCGGCCGCATGGCGCCGCGCGGGTTTCCGCGGAACAACCGCTTTCCCCGCTGAGCGCCTGCCGCTGCGTCATCCCAAGATGACACGACGCTCCCCCCGGTTCGCGCCGATCGGGGACGCCTCGGGTCATGCGCGCGGGCGCCAAACCGTCCAAATTGATAAAGAAAATCGCATATTTGCGTCAAAGTTCTGCCCCGCTGACCGATCAAAAGCAAGCGTGTCAGGCAGTGGTGACCATGGCGAGTGGGCCGCGCGTGAGTGTGAGCGGGGGTGACGAGCGTTGCGGTTTTTTTGACCCCGTGGATCGACCTTTCCGAGTGCTGGAAGGCGGATCCGGGTCGACGGCCATGAGTGGTTTGAGTGAGATCGAGGCGCGCGTCTGCGTGTGTGAGGCGCCTCAAAAATCCGTAAGTGCGTGATCGGCCGAGGTTTCGGGAGGGCCGCCCGGGGAGAACCCTGGGCGGCTCCCCCCGGTTCGTCTCATTCGGCGGCTTGGGCGCCGGCCGCGGCGTCGGCCTGCGCCGCCAGGAAGCGCTCGGCCTCGAGGGCCGCCATGCAGCCCATCCCGGCCGAGGTGACCGCCTGACGGTAGATGTGGTCGGTCACGTCGCCGGCCGCGAAGACCCCGGGGATCTCGGTCGCGGTCGAGTCCGGCTGCGTCACGACATAGCCACCGTTGTGGGTGGGGAGCTGGTCCTTGACGAGTTCGGAGGCCGGCGCGTGGCCGATGGCGATGAAGACGCCGGCAGCCGCCACCTCTTGCGTCGCGCCCGAGGTCGTGTGGGCCAGGCGCGCTCCCGTCACCCCCTCGGATGGGCTGCCGAGGATCTCGTCCACCTTGTGGTCCCAGATCACCGCGATCTTGGGGTGGGCAAAGAGCCGACGCTGCAGGATCGCCTCGGCGCGGAGCTGGCCGCGCCGGTGCACGAGTGTCACCTTCGAGGCGAGATTGGCGAGGTAGAGCGCCTCCTCCACCGCCGTGTTCCCGCCGCCCACCACGATCACCTCGCGCCCGCGGTAGAAGAACCCGTCGCAGGTGGCGCAGGCCGAGACGCCGAAGCCCTTGAACTTGTCCTCCGACGGCAGGCCGAGCCATTTGGCCTGGGCGCCGGTCGCGAGGATCACCGCATCCGCCTCCCAGAGCTGGCCGCTGTCGCAGCG
>CAYXPI010000160.1:0-8403 GCA_964467005.1 uncultured Limibaculum sp.
GGCACCGGCGACGACCTTCTCGCATCTCGACGCCACGACGGTGCTGTCGCGGTCGATAGCCGAGCAGGGCATTTATCCCGCCGTCGACCCACTCGACTCGACGTCGCGCATCCTCGACCCGGCGGTCATCGGCGACGAGCACTACCAGATCGCCCGCGACGTGCAGGAGATGCTGCAGAAGTATAAGGCGCTCCAGGACATCATCGCCATTCTTGGGATGGACGAGCTCAGCGAGGACGACAAGCTGGTGGTGGCCCGCGCGCGCAAGGTGCAGCGGTTCCTCTCCCAGCCCTTCTTCGTGGCCGAGGTGTTCACCGGCTCGCCCGGCATCTACGTGCCCGTGGAGAAGACCATAGAGGGGTTCGAGAAGCTCGTGGCCGGCGAGCTCGATCACCTTCCGGAGGCGGCGTTCTACATGGTGGGCGACATCGACGGCGCCATCGAGAAGGCCGAGAAGATGGCGCAGGAAGCTGCGTGAGTTCTATGAGTGCGCCCCTCGACCTGGCGGACTGTGTCAACCGGCTGTGCCCCTGGTCCGGCAAACCGGTGTCGGCCGACAGTCTCACGCTCTATCGCGGCCGGGTGGTGGGGTTTTGCAACACCGGCTGCCGCGATAGGTTCGAGACGGCGGTCAACCGATTCGAGGCGGCGCTCGGCGCCGAGGCGGAGAGCGCATGATGGCCGAGACCATGAGCTATGAACTGGTGAGCCCGGAGCGGCGGCTTGCGTCGGGCGAGGCTGGTGCGGTGAGCTTTCCCGGTCAGCTCGGGGAGCTGACCGCGATGCCGGGGCACGCGCACTTCTTCACCACCCTCCGCCCAGGCTTTGTGAGCGTTGACGGCGGCGACGGTGGGCGGTTCTTCGTCACCGGCGGCTTCGCCGAGATCTCGCCGGACGGAGTGTCGCTGCTGGCCGAGGAGGCGGTCGAGGCCGACGCTGTCACGTCCGAGTGGCTGGAGGGCAAGCGTGCCGAGGCTCAGGCGGCCTTTGAGGAGGCGGGGGAGGACCGGAAGATCGTGCTCGGCCAGATCGTGAACGACTACGCCTTCCTGGCGTCGCAGCGCTGATGGCGGCTGCGCGCGCGCCCTGGGTGGCGGTGGCGGCGCTCCTCGCTCTCGCCGCATGTTCCGATCCGGATTTTTACGACGACGCCCCGCCACCCAATTCGGGCGGCCTCCGGATCGAGGAGCTGCCGGCGCTCAGCGCTGCCGAGGTTCGCATCTTCCTGGAGGACAGCACGCTCGTCCACCGCGACGACGAGCGCACATGGTATGTGTATGTCGACCCGGCGGGCGAGCTCCGCGGCCTTTCCGAGACCCGATCGGCCACCCCTGGCACCGTGCGCGCGCGCGGCGAGTGGGAGGTGCTCGAGGACGGGCGCGTTTGCCGGACGTGGGCCGGTGTGTGGGACACGCTCGACCAGGGGTGCGGCTATGTCCGGCAGCAGGGCAACGTCTACCTCTTCACGCCCGAGGACAATCCCGAGGCGAGCGCGCTCCAGCGCCGGCGTGAGGCTGGGAACCCCCGCGGCCTTTAGGTCAGGAGGTCGGCGAACTCGGCGAAGACGGACCGGTAGAGGTCGCGCTTAAAGGGCACGATCCTGGCCGAAAGCTCGTCCGCCGGCATCCAGGCCCAGGCGGAGAATTCGGGCTCGGCCGTGTCGATCCGCACATCCGCATCCGTGCCGAGGAAGCGAAGCGCGAGCCAGGTTTGCTCCTGCCCGCGGTAGCGCCCACCCCAGAGTTTGCCAAGGAGTTCGGGCGGCAGATCGTACCGCCGGGGGGCTGCGCTGAGGCGAAGAAGCGTGACAAGCTCTGGCGCGACCCCGGTCTCCTCCTCGAGCTCGCGGAGGCCCGCTTGCCGAGGGCTCTCGCCGGGGTCGACACCCCCCTGCGGCATCTGCCAAGCATCGCCGGGGTTGTCGATCCGTTGACCGGCGAAGACGAGCCCCCGCCGGTCGATCAGCATCACACCCACGCAGGGGCGGTAGGCCGTGGGCGCGCCAGGGGCGGCCCCGGCCGTGCTCACTCGTCGCCCCCGACGCCGTAGATCGCGAGCCCGTTGAGGAGATCCAGCGCGTAGGCCATCTGAAAGTCCTCGGCGCGCAGGGCGGCGGTCGCCTCGTGGCGCTCCCGCTCCTCGTCGAGCTGGCGCCGCTCCTCCTCAGAGAGTTCTTCCTGGAGGCTGCCGCGCAGATCCGCCTCCGAGCGCGAGCCGCGGGCCCGCTCCGCCTCGTCGGCATCCACCACCCGGCGCTCCTCCACCAGGATGTCGGGTTCGATGCCGAGCGCCTGGATGGAGCGGCCGGACGGCGTGTAGTAGCGCGCCGTGGTGAGCTTCATCGCCCCCTTGTCGCCCAAGCGCATCACGGTCTGCACCGAGCCTTTGCCGAAGCTCTTGGCGCCCACGATGATCGCGCGGCGCTGGTCCTGGAGCGCACCGGCCACGATTTCGGAGGCCGAGGCCGAGCCCTCGTTGATGAGCACGACGATGGGCTTGCCCGCGGCCAGGTCGCCCGACCGGGCGTTGCGCCGCTCCGCCTCTTCGAGATCGCGCCCCCGGGTCGACACGATCTCGCCCTCCTCCAAGAACGCATCCGAAACCGCGATGGCCTGGGAGAGGAGCCCGCCCGGGTTGTTGCGGAGGTCGATCACATAGCCCACGAGGTCGTCGTTCGAGACGGTCTCGGCAATCTCCTTGATCCCGGCCTCCAGGCTCTCCGTGGTGTTCTCGTTGAAGGCGGTGATGCGAAGAATGCCCACATTCCCTTCCGTCCGCGCGCGGACGGCGCGGATGGTGATCACGTCGCGCACGATCGTCACGTCAAAGGGCTCATCCTCGCCCTCGCGGCTGATCGTGATCACGATCTCCGAGCCCACCGGGCCCCGCATCTTGTCCACCGCGTCCGCCAGGGTGAGGCCGAGCACCGACTCCCCGTCGATATGCGTGATGAAGTCGCCGGCCTGCAGGCCCGCTTCCGCCGCCGGGGTGTCGTCGATCGGCGCGACCACCTTCACGAAACTGTTTTCCATCGTGACCTCGATCCCGAGGCCGCCGAACTCGCCACGGGTCTGCTCGCGCATGTCCTGGAAGCTCTCGGGCGGCAGATAGGCCGAGTGCGGATCGAGCGAGGCGAGCATCCCGTTGATGGCCGCCTCGATCAGCTCCTGCTCATCCACCTCTTCGACGTAATTCTGCCGAACCCGTTCGAAGATGTTGCCGAACAAGTCGAGATACTCATAGGTATTGCGGGCCGAGTTTTCTTGCGCCAGCGTGGTTTGAACCAATTGCGGGACGCTCGCCCCGATGGCCGTGCCGATCAGGAGTGCCATCACAGTCTTGCGCGTCATCAGAGCCTCACTCTCCAGTGCTTGCGAACCAGGGCGCGGGGTCGATCGCCACCCCGTCCCTCCTTATCTCGACATATAGGTCGGAGCTGTCGATCTTCGGGACAGCCCCGCTCGCTTCAAGTAAAAATTCTTCCGAGCTCGGCAACGGCCCGCCGAGATCGCCCAGGGGGTCGCCCGCCACCACGGCTTCGCCCACCCGCCGGTGGGTCTCGGCCAGGCCCGCGAGCACGATCAGCCAGCCGGCCTCGGGCTCGAGGATCACGACCTCGCCGTAGTCGATCAAAGGGCCGGCGTAGCGGACGGTGGCGGCTGTGGGGCTCCGCACCTCGGCGTAGGAAGGCGCGGTGATCGACACGCCCTGGCCCGTGCGCCCCCACGGATCCACCCCGCCGAAGGTGCCGGAGATCCGCCCCGCCACGGGAGGAACGAGGCGTCCACGCCGGGTCTCGAAGGGCGCGGTCCCCCGCTCCCCGAAGCTCGCGCGGAGCGTCTCGGCCAGATCGTCGAGATCCTGCGCCCGGGCCGCCGCTTCCGCCGCCTGGACACGCAAATCCTCCGCCGCTGCGACGCGGGATCGCGCCTCGCCCCGGCTCCGCCCGCTTTCTGCGCGGAGCGCCTGGAGCGAGGCGAGGGCACCGCGGGCCTCGGCCCGCGCGATCTCCTGGCGCACGCGCAGGCCGCGAAGCGTGTCGATCCGGCGCGCGGTGACCTGGATCGCCTCGTGAAGCCGGGGGGTGAGCTCGGAGAAGACACTGGCCGAGCGGGCGGCGGCGAGAGCGCCGTCCGGGTGCAGGAGAACGGCGGAGCGCGGCGCCCGGGCAAGGCTCTGCAACGCCGCGACGACGGCGAGCACCCGGTCGTGGTCGGCCTTGAGCGCGGCGCTCAGCTCCCGGTCGGTCTCGGCAAGGCGACGGAGGCCGCTCCGAAGCGCGAGGAGCGCCGCCTCATGGGCTTTCACGGCCAGCGCCAGGGCGTTGCGCCGCTCCGTCCGCCCCGAGGCCGATGTGAGCGCCACCTCCGCCTCCGCGAGGAGCCGCTGCGCCGCCGCGATCTCGTGCTCACCTGTCGGCACCGTCTCGGCGGCTGCGGGCGTGAGCCCGGCGAGCAGCCAAAGCGCGAGGAGGCCCGAACGGATCACGCCTCGGCCCACACGATCACCGAGCGCCCGGTCATCTCGCGCGGAGGGGCGAGGCCCATGAGGTCGAGAAGGGTCGGCGCGAGATCCGCGAGCCGTCCGGAGCGAAGGCGCGCGGGGCGCCGATTGTCGCCTCCCGGGCCCGTCACGAGGGCGAGCGGCACGGGGTTGGTTGTGTGCGCGGTGTGCGGCCCGCCCGTCTCTGGGTCCACCATCACCTCGCAATTGCCGTGGTCGGCGGTCACGAGGAGCGCGCCGCCCGCCTCCTCGATCGCGGCCACGGCCGCGGCGAGGCCGGCATCCACGGCCTCGCACGCGGAGATCGCGGCTTTGAGCTTGCCGGTGTGGCCGACCATGTCTGGGTTTGCGAAGTTCACCACCACGAGATCGTAGCTCTTGGCGATGGCGGCGACCAGATGTTCCGTCACCTCCGCCGCGGCCATCTCGGGCGCGAGGTCGTAGGTCGCGACCTGCGGGCTCGGGGCCATGTGCCGCTCCTCGCCGGAGAACGGCGTCTCGACCCCGCCATTGAGAAAGAAGGTGACGTGCGGGTACTTCTCCGTCTCGGCCAGGCGAAACTGCGTGCGCCCGGCCCCTGCCACCCAGGCGCCCAGGGTGTTGGGGATGGGCTCGGCGGGAAACACCGCGTCGAAGAGCGCGTTCAGCCGCTCGGAGTACTCGACCATGCCAAGGAGCGCGGCGAAGGACGGGCGCGGACCCGGGTCGTACCCGTCGAAATCGGGATCGGCCAAGGCGCCCAGGATCTCGCGTGCGCGGTCGGCCCGGAAATTCAGGCAGAAGATCCCGTCGCCGTCGGCCATGCCCCGGTAGCGGCCGAGGATAGTGGGGCGGACGAACTCGTCGGTCTCCCCCCGGCGATAGGCGGCGCCGATGGCGGCGTCGGGGCTCGTGCGCCGCTCCCCCTCGCCGCGGAGCAGGGCCGCGGAGGCCGCGGCCACCCGGTCCCAGCGCTGGTCCCGGTCGAGGGCGTAGAACCGGCCCGTAACGGTGGCGATCTCCGCGCCCGCGAGGAGGGCGGGCTGGGCGAGCCGGCGGAAGGTGTTGAGATAACCCGGGGCGGATTGGGGCGGCGTGTCCCGGCCGTCGAGAACGAGGTGGAGCGCGACCGGCAGCCCCCATTTTGTAAGGAGGTTGGCGGCCTCCGCCAGATGCGCCTGGTGGCTGTGCACGCCGCCTGGTGAGAGGAGACCGAGGAGGTGCGCCGTGCCGCCCGAAGCCTTCAGCCGATCGGCGAAGCGCCGGAGCCCGGGCCGGTGGGCGAAGCTCCCGTCCTCGATCGCGCGGTCGATCTTCGGCAGGTCCATCCAGACGACCCGCCCGGCGCCGATGTTGGTGTGTCCGACCTCGGAGTTGCCCATCTGGCCCTTCGGCAGGCCCACATCCTCTCCGCTCGCCGAGAGCTGCGCGGTTGGCGCCTCGGTCATCAGCCGGTCGAACGCCGGGGTGGCGGCGAGCTTGGGCGCGTTGGCCTCCGACGCCTCCCTGAGGCCCCAGCCGTCGAGGATCATCAGAACCACCGGCTTGAACGCCATCTCACCCACCTCGCGCGCCCCCTGCACGGCAGAGGGATAGGCTCTGGCGGGCGCGGCGGCAAGGGTCAGCCGCGGTGGTAGCGGCTGCCGGCAAGGATCGTGACGGCCCGGTAAATCTGCTCGGCGACCATCGCGCGGACGAGGAGATGGGGCCAGATCATCGGGCCGAGGGAGAGGAGGCGATGCGCCTCGGCCCGCACCCGATCTCCGTGCCCCTCCGCGCCACCGATGAGGAAGAGGGCCGCCGGCCGCCCCGCGTCCCGCTCACGGGCCAGGAGGGCGGCAAGCCCCGGGCTGTCCAGCGTGGCGCCCCGTTCGTCGAGGGCGATGGCGATCCCGCGGTCCGGCATGTGCTCGAGAAGGCGGTCGGCCTGCGCCTCCGGGGCGCGGGCTTTGCGCTCGTCGATCTCGGTGAGCGCCACGGGGCCGAGGCCGAGAGGCCGGCCCGCAGCGTCCGCCCGGGCCAGATAGTCCCGCGTCAACTCGGCTTCGGGGCCGGAGCGCGCCCGGCCCACGGCGAGGATGCCGCGCCGCACCTCAGGCGGAGCGCGCGGTCCGGTCTGCGGGGGTCATCCACATCTTCTCGAGCTGGTAGAATTCGCGCACCTCGGGCCGGAAGACATGGACGATAACATCGCCGGCGTCGATCAGCACCCAGTCCGCCGTCTCCCGCCCCTCGGCGCGGGCCAGGATTCCGCCCTCGGCTTTGAGCCGCTCCACGAGCTTCTCAGACACCGCCGAGACGTGGCGACTGGAGCGGCCCGTGGCGATGACCATGTGGTCCGCCTCCTGGCTCTTTCCGGCGAGGGGGATGTGCACGATGTCCTCGGCGCTGTCGTCGTCCAGCGAGGCGAGGATGAGCTCAAGAAGCGCGTCGCTTCCGGCCGGTGTCGCAGCAGGCCCACGGGCGGGCGTGTGCGGATGGGCGCCGAACGCGCCCGCCAAACCTTGTCCGTTGAGAATGACGTCCTCCGATCGTCCGGGCCGGACCGCCACCATGGCGCCCACGCCCGCTCAGGGCCAAACCTAGGCTGAATATACGTCATTCGCGTGACATTCGCCAGAGCGGCGCATGTCGCGCGGGGCGGTCGCCGTGTGGACCGGCGGGGACCCGGTCAGTCCGCGCCGAGACGCGGGGTCAGCGGCTGGTCCGGCCGCGCGTTGAAACCGGGGAGGTCGACGAAGGCCGCCACGTGCGCGCGCGACACCTCTGCATGCTCGGACATCACGAACCAGGACACGCCCTCAAAGCAGGGCGGGGTGGTCAGCGAGCCGGAAAAGGCGATCGTCGCGCCGTCCGCGTCGATCATGTTGCTGAGCCGGACTTCGCCGTCCCGCGATTCGGCCGGGCCCTCCGCCGGGAGGTCCGCCCAAATCGGCGCCGGCGATTGGTTCTCCGCGCCGAAGTCGAAAAGAAGCCCGATCACCGCGAGTGCGCCATCCTCCGCTGCGTGGACGAGATGCATCTCCGTCGCCGCCGGCACGCCGACGACCACATACTTCGAGGGCGCGTGGACGTGGAACTGCTTGAGCTCATGCGGTCTTACCCTCGAGGTCCATCGTGGTCCCCGGCGCATGATTGACCTGCACCGTGTGCGCGGTGTTGAGGATCTCGATGGGGCTCGCTCAGTCGTCGAAGGCAACGAGGCCCGCCGCCGGGGCTGCATCGGCCGGGATCGAGACTGGGCTTTGCGCCTGGCCGGTGGCGCAGGTGGCGCAGGCCTGAACCAGTTTGCCCCAGGCGGCGGGCCTAGCGCGCCCTGATACCCCCAATGCGACCCGACCGTCTCTTCGGCCAGGGCAGCCAACGCGGCCTAGGCCGGAATGGTGACGAAGCCCCGAAAAATTACAGCTTACACTGACCAATCGGCGAGGTCGCCCACGCTCTGGTTGATCCGGCTACGGCGCGACGCCGGGGCGCCCTGCGCCGCAACGACAGGCGGCGGCCCCGACACGCCGGATGCCTGGCGCTCGGGCCGCTCAGTGGTTGCCGCGGACCACTCGTTCGTAGTCCTGTGCGATCTCCCGGGTGAGAGCGCCGACCTCGAAGCCGTAGGGCCCGATCTCGCCCACCGGCGTCACCTCCGCCGCGGTGCCGGTCAGCCAGCATTGCTCGAAGCCCTCGAGCTCACCCGGCTCGATGTGCCGCTCCACCACCTCGACGCCCTTGCCCTCGAGCATTCCGATGACCGTCTGCCGCGTGATCCCGTCGAGGAAACAGTCGGGCTTGGGCGTGTGCACGGCCCCCTCTCGCACGAAGAAAATGTTGGCGCCGGTGGCCTCGGCCACATAGCCGCGATGGTCCATCATCAGGCTGTCGGAGCAGCCCTTGGCCTCGGCCGCGTGCTTGGACATGGTGCAGATC
>CAYXPI010000161.1:0-8385 GCA_964467005.1 uncultured Limibaculum sp.
GGGCGGGGCCACGGTGGCTGCGGCGGGGGCGCTCTCCGCCGCCGCCGACACGACCGGGCTCGCGGCCCGCGGCGACAGCGCGGGTGCACCGACCGCGCCGAGACCCGACAGCGCAGCCGCCTCGGGGCGGGCGGCCGCGAGAGGAAGCGCCGACGCCGGCAGGCCGGGCGCCGACGGCGCGGCCGGGCGCGACGCCGAGAGCCGGGGGCCGACGGTCGGCCGGTCGGTCATCGCCGCCGCCTCCGGTCGCGCCGCCGCCAGCGTCGCGGCCGCCACGGGACGACCGGGCAGCGCCGTCCTGTCCGGCCGGGCAGCGCCGAGCGCGGTCGCCGACGCGGGCAACCCCGTCACCGCGGGGATCTCGGGGCGGGCCGCAGAAAGCGCCGCCGCCGGTGCGACGACATCGGGCAGGCTCTGCGGCGCGCCGGACCCGGCCGTCACGCGTCGCGCGTCGAGGGGGGCCGCCTCCGCCGGGGCCCCGAGCGCCGCCGACGGGAAAGCGCCGAGCCGATCCAGAGGCCCCGGAACCGCGGCTGGGGCGAGCAGGGCCGCCGTCTCCACGCTCGACGCCTGGGAGGCCGGCGCGTCCGACGCCACGACCGCCTGGCCCTCGGCCTCCGCCACGCCAACCCGCGCGCGCGGCACGGGGGCGGCCGCCGCGGTCTCTGCGGGAACGCCGAGCGCCCGGGCCCGCGCCGCCGGCACCCGCGCCGTTCCCACCCGCTCGGGCGCCGCCTCCCCTTCGGCCGCCGCGGGCGCCTCGGCCGCCCGGGCCTCGGCCCGGCTCTCGCGCACCGGCTGCGTCGCCATTCGGAGCGCCACCTCCACCTCGTCGGGGGGCGCCACCGGCTCTGGCCGAAGGGCCACGGCCAGCCCGGCCGCCGCCACGAGATGGAGCCCCGCCGAGAGGGCGAGGCCGAGGCTCCAGCGCCCGATCATCGCGCGTCCGGAGTGACGACCAGCATCACCTCCCCCGCCTCGAGCCCCTCGAGCGCCTCGACGAGCGGCAGGAGATGGCGGAGCGGCGCCGCGGCGTCCGCGTTCACCCGGATGACGGTCCGGTCCCCGCCGGCGAGCGCGGCGAGAAGCCCGGCCCGGTCCGTCGCCACCCCGTCGAGCGCGAGGTCTCCCGCGGCGGAGAGGCTGACCGTCGCGCCGCCCTTGGGCATCGGCGCGCCGATCGCGGCCTCCGGGGGCACGACCTCGAAGGGCGCGGTCGCGTCCATCCGGCCGACGAGCATGAAAAAGACGAGGAGGAAGAAGACGACGTCGATCAGCGCCACGATCGTCTCGGTCGGGGGCCTGGGCGCGCTCCGGGAGAGCTTCACGGCCGGCCCTCCAGCCGCACGATGCGCGCATCGCGGACCCCGGCCCGGGCCGCCGCCTCCATCACCCGCACGAGATCCTGCGCCGTCGCCCCGCCCGAGGGTAGGATGAGGACACGCCCCGCCCCCGCCATCCGCGCCGCAACCTCTGGGCCCGCAAGCGCCTGGCCGCGGTGCACGACCCGGCCCCCCGCCTCGATCCGGAGAAGGAGCGTCGCCTCGGCCTGGGCGGCGGCGGCGCCGGAGGCCGCCGCGGTCTGCGCGCCTCCCGGCCCGACGGGGATCATGTCGAGATCGAGATAGGTCGAGGTGACCATGAAGAAGACGAGCAGGATCAGCATCACATCCACGAGCGGCGTCAGCGAGATCGCCGCCGGCACCCGCCGCCCCCGTGCGAGCCTCATGCCGCCTGCCGGGCGTGGTCGGCCGCGAAGAGGGCCGCGACGGCGTCCTCGATCCCGTGGCCCACCCGGTCGACCTTGGCCGAGAGGAGGCTCGCCGCGATCGCCGCGGGGATCGCCACGATGAGCCCCGCCGCCGTGGTGAGGAGCGCCTGCCAGATCCCACCTGCGAGCACGGCCGCGTTGGCCGAGCCGCCGGCGAGCTCCAGCTCCTGAAACGATTGGATCATGCCGAGCACCGTGCCCAAGAGCCCGAGCAGAGGGCTCACCATCGCGATCACCTCGAGGGTGCGGAGATGGCGCCGGAGCCGCTCGAGCTCCTCGTTGCCGCGGCGTTCGAGCTCCCGCTCCACCACCGCGCGGTCCTCCTTCGCCTCGAGGGCCGCCATCGCGTGGCCGAGAACCCGGTCCGCCGGCGCGCGCCCGTCGGCGAGCGCGCCCTTTGCCGCGGCGAGCTTGCCCGCTTTCCAGTCCGCGATCGCGCTCGCGCGGGTGGCCGATCGGCCGAGGACCCCGGAGAGCTCCGCGAGCTTCACGACGATGAGCGCCACCGAATAGACGGAGGCCGCCGCGAGCAACCAGACGATCGGGCCGCCATCCTCAGCCCAGCCGAGCGCCACATCCAGCATGACGGATCACTTGACGAGGGGGGCGCTGGCCTTCGACGAGAGCTCGAGGATCGGGAAGCAATCCATCGGCTCGCCGTTCTGCGGCGCGCAGGCCGAGATGTCATGGAGCAGGATCTCGCCGATCTCGGAGCAGCCGATCTCCGGGATCTCGAAGAGCTTGAGCGTCGTGCGCTCCGAGGGGAGCGGCGCCGCGTCGATGGTGAGGAGCCGGTCGATCACCCCGTCGCCGTCGAGGATCGCGAGGGAGAGCTCGAAGGCGCCGAAGGTGGTGTCCCCCGCATTCCGAAACAGGAAATAGCTGCGGCAGCCGCTCTCCACATCCTCGAACTTGTTGAGCTCCACGGTGAGGCTCCGCTCCTCGGCCAGAGCTGCCCCGCCCATCGTCGCGATCACGGCCGCCAACATTCCCAGACGCATCCCTCGATTCCCCCTCAGTGACGCCTATTGCCCTGTCGTGAAACAGTACCATGACGGGCACCGGACAGCATGAGCGCAGTGGGTCGACTGTCGGGTTGACTTCAGATTCGCCTCGCTCAACCGCGGCGGGAAGCTGCAAGACGCGATGCACTCTGCAAAGGCCGTGTCTCGCAAAATGGTGAACGGAGCGTGAGGGATTTGGGTCGGCGGGCCCGCACGGATGCCCAAAAAGAAGTCAGGCGGCCATAAGCCGCCTGAAAGTCCCATTAATCACGCTACTCACACGCCGGCTTCCACACAAACGAACTCGAACCTCGCCGGCAACGCACAGACCACCCACCACACAGAGCGACGCCTTGCACAGAGATATGCAACCCCCGTGCCAATTCGATGGGCTCACCCGGCGCGGGCCCGCTTCAACCGTTCGAAGTCGGCGCCGGCGTGGTACGAGCTGCGTGTGAGGGGGGAGGCGGAGACCATGAGAAAGCCCTTGGCGTAGGCTGCCTCTTCGAGGCTCGCGAACTCCTCGGGCCTCACATACCGGTCGACCGCCGCGTGCTTCTTCGTCGGCTGGAGATACTGGCCGATGGTGAGGAAATCGACGCCCGCCACGCGCAAATCGTCCATCACCTGAAGGACTTGCTGGCGCGTCTCCCCCAGCCCCACCATCACGCCGGACTTGGTGAAGATCGCGCTCGAGAGCTCCTTCGCCCGCTCCAGAAGCCGCAGCGAGTGGTAATAGCGCGCGCCGGGGCGGATCGAGGGGTAGAGCCCCGGCACCGTCTCGAGATTGTGGTTGAAGACATCCGGCGCGGCCGCGATCACCTCGCCCAGTGCCTCGGGCCCACAGCGAAGAAAATCCGGCGTCAGCACCTCCACCGTCGTCTCGGGGCGCTTGCGGTGGACCGCCCGGATCGTCTGCGCGATGTGACCTGCCCCACCGTCGGACAGATCGTCCCGATCCACCGAGGTGATGACCACATGTGAGAGACCGAGCTTGGCCACCGCATCGGCGACCTTCACGGGCTCGAAGGGGTCGAGCGCCTCGGGCCGCCCCGTGGCCACGTTGCAGAACGAGCAGCCACGGGTGCAGATCTCCCCCATGATCATCATCGTGGCGTGACCCTGGGCCCAGCACTCCCCCACATTGGGGCAGCCCGCCTCCTGGCACACGGTGGAGAGCCCGTGGCTCTGGATGATCGCCTTGGTCTGGGCATACCCCGCGCCGGAGGGCGCGCGCACCCGGATCCACGGCGGCTTGGCGGGCGACGCGTTGTCCGCCCGGTGGGCCTTCTCGGGATGGCGGGTGCGGCTCTCCATGGCTCTCTCCTCAGCGCTTCTTCTTGGGCGGCATGAGATCGGTGATCGTGCCCTCGAACATCTCAGCGGCGAAGTTCACCGTCTCCGACAGCGTCGGGTGCGGGTGAATGGTGTGGCCGAGATCCGTCGCGTCCGCCCCCATCTCGATGGCCAGCGCCACCTCCGAGATGAGATCGCCCGCATTGGTGCCCACGATCGCCGCCCCCAACACCTGGTGGCTCTGCGGGTCGAAGAGAACCTTGGTGACGCCTTCGTCGCGGGCGTTGGAGAGCGCGCGGCCCGAGGCGGCCCAGGGGAACACGCCCTTGCCCAGCTTCACGCCCTTGGCCTTGGCCTCGGTCTCGGTCATGCCGGCCCAGGCAACCTCGGGGTCGGTGTAGGCGACCGACGGGATCACGCGGGCGTCGAAGGCGCGCTTCTGGCCCGCCGCGACCTCGGCGGCCACCTTGCCCTCATGCACCGCCTTGTGGGCAAGCATCGGTTGGCCGACCACATCGCCGATCGCGAAGATGTGCGGCTGGTTGGTGCGCTGCTGGTTGTCCACGGGCACGAATCCGCGGTCGTCGACGCCCACCCCAGCGTTCTCGATGCCGATGAGCTTGCCGTTGGGCCGTCGGCCGACCGCGACGAGCAGCTTGTCGAACACATCCGTCGTGGTGCCGTCCGGGCCTTCGAAGGTGACCTTGAGCCCGGTCTCCATCGCCTCGACCGCGGTGACCTTGGTCTTGAGATGGATCGCCTCGTAGCGCTTGGAGATCCGGTCCATCAGCGGCTTCACGATGTCCCGGTCCGCGCCCGGGATGATCTGGTCCATCAGCTCGCAGACGGTCACGCGGCTGCCGAGGGCGTCGTACACGCAGGCCATCTCGAGCCCGATGATCCCGCCGCCCAGCACCAGCATCCGCCCGGGGATGTCCTTGAGCTCCAGGGCGCCGGTCGAGTCGATCACCCGCGGGTCGTCATGCGGGATGAAGGGCAGCTGCACGGGCTCGGACCCCGCCGCAATGATCGCCTGGTCGAACGACACCATGGTCTCGCCCTCGGCCGTGGCGACGCGCAGGAGATTGGGCGAGGCGAACTGGCCCACGCCCTTCACCACCTTCACCTTCCGCCCCTTGGCGAGCCCCGAGAGGCCGCCCGTGAGCTTGCCGACCACCCCGTCCTTCCAGGACCGGAGCTTGTCGAGATCCACCTCCGGCTTGCCGAGCGTGATGCCGTGGCCGCCCATCTCCTCGGCCTCGGTGATCACCTTGGCCGCGTGGAGGAGCGCCTTGGACGGGATGCAACCCACGTTGAGGCATACCCCGCCCAGCGTCGGGTCACGCTCGACCAGCACCACCTCCTTGCCGAGATCGGCGGCGCGGAAGGCGGCCGTGTAGCCCCCGGGCCCCGAGCCCAGCACCACAACCTCCGCATGGAGATCGCCCTTCACCGGCGCGGTCGGGGCCGAGGCGGGCGCAGGCGCGGCCGGGGCCGGCGTCGCCTCCACCGCCTTGGCCCCTGTGTCGAGCGTGAGGATGAACGAGCCCTCGGAGACCGTGTCGCCCTCCCGGACCTTCATCTCCACCACCGTGCCGGCCATCGGCGCGGGCACCTCCATCGTCGCCTTGTCGCTCTCGAGCTCAATCAGCGGGTCCTCGGCCGTCACCGTGTCGCCCGCCTTCACCAGCACCGCGATCACCGGCACATCGGCGAAATCCCCAATGTCGGGCACCCGGATGTCGACCACCTCATGGTGCCCGGCCGCCGAGCCGTAGCCCGCGGGCTCTGCCGTTGCCGGCGCGCCGCCGCCCGAGATGCGGCCCGAGCGGCCGCTCTCCTCGACCTCGGCGCCGTCGGTTTCGAGCGTGAGGATCACCGAGCCCTCGGAGACGGTGTCCCCCTCCGTCACCAAGATGGCCACGACCGTGCCGCCGCGCGGCGCCGGCACCTCCATCGTCGCCTTGTCGCTCTCGAGCTCGATGAGCGGGTCTTCGGCGGCCATCGTGTCTCCCGGCTTCACCAGCACCGCAATCACCGGCACATCGGCGAAATCCCCAATGTCGGGGACCTTGATCTCAACGACTGACATAGGCCCCCCTCAGAGCATGAGCCGGCGGACATCCGCCAACAGGTGTTTGAGCGTCGCGCAGAACCGGGCGGCAAGCGCCCCGTCGATGGCGCGGTGATCGTAAGAGAGCGACATCGGCAGCATATTGCGCGGCACGAACTGCTCACCGTCCCAGACGGGCGCCATCTTGGAGCGCGTGAGGCCAAGGATCGCCACCTCGGGCGCGTTCACGATGGGCGTGAAGCCGGTGCCGCCGATCCCGCCGAGCGACGAGATGGTGAAAGAGGCCCCCTGCATATCCGGGCCCTTGAGCGCCCCGTCTCGCGCCTTCTTCGAGAGGGCGCCGAGCTCCTTCGAGATCTCGACGATGCCCTTCCGGTCCGCGTCGCGGATCACCGGCACCACGAGGCCCTGGGGCGTGTCGGCGGCAAAGCCGATGTGGTAGTAATGCTTGCGGATGAGTTTGTCCCCATCCGGGTGGATCGACGAATTCACCTCCCAGTGGGTCTTGAGCGCGCTCACGCAGCCTTTGATGATGAAGGAGAGGAGCGTCACGCGGTAGCCGTCTTCCTTGGCCGCGGTGTCGAGCTCCTTGCGGTATGCGTCGAGCTCGGTGATGTCCGCCTCTTCCTGATGCGTGACATGTGGGATGTTGAGCCAGGCCCGGTGCAGCGCGGGGCCGGAGATCTTCTTGATCCGGCTCATCTCCACATCTTCGATCTGGCCGAATTTCGAGAAATCCACGGCCGGGATCGGCGGGATGCCCATGCCGCCCTCGGCCTTCGGCGCGGGCTTGGGCGCCGCGGCCTCCACCGAACCTTTGAAATAGGCCGTGACGTCCTCACGCAGGATCCGCCCCTTCCGCCCCGAGCCCTTCACCTTGGCGAGGTCCACCCCAAGCTCCCGCGCAAAGGCGCGCACCGAGGGAGAGGCGTGCGCCTCGCCGAAGCCCTCGCTCACCGGCGCGAGATTGGTGGCCGGCGCAGCCGGAGCCGGCGCGGGCGCCGGTGCGGACGCCGCTGCGGGCGCAGCCCCATTGCCGCGGGGCGGCTTCACCGGCTCGTGCTCCTGGTGGCCATCCGGGTTCGGCGGATCGACCGGGGCCTTGGCGTCGACCACCTCGAGTTTGAGGATCGCCGTGCCTTCCGAGACGGTGTCGCCCTCCTTTACCAGGAGCTCCACCACATCGCCCACCGATGGGCTCGGCACCTCCATCGTCGCCTTGTCGGACTCGAGCTCGATGAGCGCCTCCTCCTCGGCCACGTGGTCCCCCGGTTTCACCATGATGTTGATGACCGGAACGTCCTGAAAATCGCCGATATCCGGCACCTTCACTTCGATGATCGACATGGGCGTGGTCCCCCCGTTTCTTGGTTTCAGGCCGTGCGCGGATTGGCCTTGTCTCGATTGATGCCGTAAGTCTCGAGGGCCGCGGCGACCGTCTCGCGATCGACCGTGCCCTCCCGATAGAGCGCCACGACCGCGGTCGCGGCGATCTGCGCCGCGTCCACCTCGAAATGGCGGCGGAGCGCCTCCCGGCTGTCGGACCGGCCGAAGCCGTCGGTGCCCAGCGTGTGGAACGGCCGGGGCACGAAGGCGCGGATCTGCTCGGCGAAGTTGCGCATGTAGTCGGTCGCCGCGATCACCGGGCCCGTGCCGCCGGAGAGCGCCTCGGTCACATAGGGCACCCGCGTCTCGCCCAGCGGGTCGAGCCGATTGAGCCGTTCGCAGTCCTGGGCCTCGCGGGCGAGTTCGGTGAAGGAAGTGGCGGACCAGATATCCGCCGAGATGCCGAAATCCGCCTCGAGAAGCTCGGCGGCCTTCAGCGCCTGCATCATGATGGAGCCGCAGGACATCAGGCTCGCATGCCCCTTCGCCGCCGGCTCGGCCGCCCGCAGGCGGTAGAGGCCCTTCACGATCCCGGCCTTCGAGCCCTCCGGCATCTCCGGATGGGCGTAGTTCTCGTTCTCCACCGTGAGGTAGTAGTAGACGTCCTCCTGCTCGACCATCATCCGGCGCAGCCCGTCCTGCACGATCACCGCGATCTCGAAGGCGAAGGAGGGATCGTAGGACACGCAGTTGGGCACCGTGGACGAGATGATGTGGCTGTGCCCGTCCTGGTGCTGGAGGCCCTCGCCGTTGAGCGTGGTGCGCCCCGCCGTGCCGCCCACCAGGAAGCCGCGGGCCCGGGCATCCCCCGCCGCCCAGGCAAGATCCCCCACCCGCTGAAAGCCGAACATCGA
>CAYXPI010000162.1:0-8357 GCA_964467005.1 uncultured Limibaculum sp.
CGGTGACGAGCGCGTCGTCATACTCCCAGTTCATCTCGAACTGGCCGTTGGCGTCCTCGTGGTCGTTCTGGTAGGGGCCCCAGCCGAGCGTCTGCATGGCGTCGCAGATCTCGGTGATCACGTCGTGCCGGCGCATGAGGGCGGCCACATCGTAGCAGGGCTTGGCCTGGGTGTCGGCGGCGTCGGCCAGCGCGTCCCCCTCGGGGGTTATGAGGAAGTACTCGCACTCCACCCCGTGCTTCAGCCGGTAGCCCTTGCCCTCGGCCTCCTTCAGCACCCGCTTCAGCGTGTTGCGGGGCGCGTGGGCCACCTCCTCGCCGTCCATCCAGAGATCGGCCGCGAGCCAGCCCACGGTGGGCTGCCAGGGGAGCTGGATAAGTGAGGCCGGGTCCGGGATTGCGAAGAGGTCGCTGTCCGCCGGGGTCATGTCGAGCCAGGCGGCGAAGCCCGCAAAGCCCGCACCGTCGCGGGCCATGTCGCCGATCGCCGAGGCGGGCACGAGCTTGGCCCGCATCACGCCGAAGAGGTCGATGAAGGAGATCAGGAAGTACTGGATGCCACGGCGCTCAGCCTCCGCCGCCAGGTCGATGGTCATGGGTGCCCCCTCGGTGTCTGTCATATTCCCTTAACACGCGGCTCCGGCACCGTCATCGGCCCGGGACCCAGCTCGTGCCGGCGAGCGGAACTCCGGCCATGGCCGCCGCCTCGACGGTGAGGGCCGCGAGGTCCTCGGGCTCCAGGTTGAGGACGTGGGACTTGCCGTTGGCCCGGGCGAGCGTCTGGAGCTCCATCGTCATCACCGAGAGGTAGTTGCGCAGCCGGCGCCCTGCCGCCACGGGGTCGAGGCGCTTGGCGAGCTTGGGGTCGGTCGTCGTGATGCCGGCCGGGTCCCGCCCCTCGTGCCAGTCGTCATAGGCCCCCGCGGTGGTGCCGAGCTTGGCGTACTCGTCCTCCAGCGCCGGGTCCTGGTCCCCCAGCGCGATGAGCGCCGCCGAACCGATCGAGACCGCGTCCGCCCCCATGGCCATCGCCTTGGCCACATCCGCCCCCGACCGGATGCCGCCCGAGACCACGAGCTGCACGGTGCGGTGCATCCCGAGTTCGTCGAGCGCGCGCACGGCCTCGCGCACCGCGGCGAGCGTGGGGATGCCCACATGCTCGATGAAAACCTCCTGAGTGGCCGCGGTGCCGCCCTGCATCCCGTCGACGACGACCACATCCGCCCCGGCCTTCACCGCCAGCGCCGTGTCGTAATAGGGCCGGGCCGCGCCCACCTTCACATAGATGGGCTTTTCCCACCGGGTGATCTCGCGGAGCTCCTGGATCTTGATCTCGAGGTCGTCGGGTCCGGTCCAGTCCGGGTGCCGGCAGGCGGAGCGCTGGTCCACGCCCTCCGGCAGCGTCCGCATCTCCGCCACCCGGGGCGAGATCTTCTGGCCGAGGAGCATCCCGCCGCCGCCCGGCTTGGCGCCCTGGCCCACCACCACCTCGATGGCGTCGGCCCGGCGGAGATCGTCCGGGTTCATCCCGTAGCGCGAGGGCAGGTTCTGGTAGACAAGGAGGTCGGAATGCCCGCGCGCCTCCTCCGTCATGCCCCCGTCGCCGGTGGTGGTGGAGGTGCCCACGGCCGAGGCGCCGCGGCCCAGTGCCTCCTTCGCCTGGGCCGAGAGCGACCCGAAGGACATGCCCGCGATGGTGATCGGGATCTTGAGGTGCAGCGGCTTGCTCGCGTGCCGGGTGCCGAGCACCACATCCGTCCCACAGGCCTCCCGATACCCCTCGAGCGGGTAGCGCGACATGGAGGCCCCGAGGAAGACGAGATCGTCGAAGCTCGGCACGCGGCGCTTCGCCCCTCCGCCGCGGATGTCGTAGATGCCGGTCGCCGCCGCGCGCCGGATCTCGGAGATCGTGTAGTCGTCGAAAGTCGCGCTCTTGCGCGGCACCGTGCGGGGGGCTTTGGAATAGTCGGCCATCAATAGGCGTCCATGTTGTCGATCGCGAAATTGTAGAGGCGTCGGGCGGAGCCGTAGCGGGTGAAAGCGTCCGGATCCGCCTCGATCCCCGCGGCGGCCAGAAGCTCGGCGAGCTCGCGCCGGTGCTTGTCCTTCATCTTCTTTTTCACGCAATCCGCGCCCAGGCTCTCGACCTGGCCGCGCACATAGATCCGCGCCTCGTAGAGCGAGTCCCCGAGATCCGCGCCCGCATCGCCCAGCACCACGAGCCGGCCCGCCTGGCCCATGAAGGCCGCCATATGGCCCACCGAGCCGCCCACCACGATGTCGATCCCCTTCATCGAGATCCCGCAGCGCGCCGAGGTCGAGCCCTCGATCACCAGGAGCCCCCCGCGCCCCGTGGCCCCGGCGGACTGCGAGGCGCTGCCCACCACCCGCACGGTGCCGGACATCATGTTCTCCGCCACGCCCGTGCCGGCATTGCCGCGGATCGTCACCTCCGCCTTTTGGTTCATGCCGGCCGCGTAATAGCCCGCATGCCCCTCGACCGTGACCGAGATCGGCTGCGTGAGCCCGCAGGCCAGCGCGTGGGCGCCGCCCGGGTTGCGGATGGCGAAGCGGCCGTCCTCGGCGGTCTGGAGGGCCGCGTTCACCTCCCGGAGCGGGCGCTCGGCGAGGTCGAGCACGGTGTTGGCCAGCGTGTTCATGCGGCCACCTCTTGGCTCCAGGCGTAGACGCGCCCCGGCTCCGGCTCCCAGATCTCGGCGTGCGGCGCGCCCGGCAGCCGGTCGATCGCGCGATACTCCGAGGCCATGGCCACCCAGTCGTCGGTCTCGGCGATCACCGCAGGCTTGCAGGCGATGGGGTCGCGCACCACGGCAAAGCCTTCCGCCGTGCCGATCGCGAAGGTAAAGAAGCCGTCGAGATCGGCGAGCGCATGGCCCACCGCGGCCTCGAGGCTCGCGCCCCGGCGCATGCGGTCCGCCAGATAGCCCGCCGCCACCTCGCTGTCGTTCTCGGTCTGAAACCGCTCGCCGCCCCGCTCCAGCACCCGGCGGAGCCGATTGTGGTTGGAGAGCGAGCCGTTGTGGACGAGGCAGGTGTCCGCCCCGGTCGAGAAGGGGTGGGAGCCCGCGACGGTCACGGCGCTCTCGGTCGCCATCCGGGTGTGGGCGATGGCGTGGGTGCCCGCGCGGCCCGCCAAGCCATAGCGCTCGGCCACGCGGTCCGGGTCGCCCACGCCCTTGAACACCTCGATCGCTCGCCCCTCGGCCAAGACCGTCACGTTGGGCTCGGTGGCAATGAGATGCGCCCGGGCCGCCGCGCCCTCGCCGCCCGAGAGGGTCAGCACCGCATGGTCCGCCCAGGGCGCGACCGTCACCGCCGCCCCGAGCGCCCGCGCCAGATCCCGGGCGATGGCGTCCCAGTCCGCGGCGCCGTCCCGCGCCAGGCAGGTCAGCTTCACCGCCGCGCGGTCGCCGTAGACGGCGAAGCCCGCGCTGTCCGGCCCCCGGTCCCGCATCTCGTGGAGCATGAGCGCGGTCAGCCGTCCGAGATCGGGCGCAAGCTCGGTGGTTTTCAGGAACAGTCCCGCAATGCCGCACATGGTGCCCTCCCGGTGATCAAACTTTCATTCTGGTAAATCTTCCTTCCTGTCAATCGCTGTTTCGGGGGTCGCGATCACGGCCAGATAGACCGCCGGCAGCCGCTTAAGCTCGAGCGGCCCGTGGAGTGCTGCGGCGTCGAAGAAGAGCGAGTCCCCCGGGCTCAGATCGTAGACCTGCTCGCCATGGCGGTAGCTCACCCGGCCCTCGAGCATGTAGATGAACTCGATCCCCGGATGCTCGAAGATCGGATGCGCGTCCGCCCGGTCGTCGAGCGTGATGAGATAGGGCTCGACCCGCACGGGGCTCCGAAGGCTGTGCCCGAGCAGGCGGTAGAGATGGCCCTTCTGCGAGCCCCGCCGCTCGATGGGCAGACCCTGGCCCGCAGGCACATAGGTGGCCTCGCGCTTCGTGTCATAGGCGGCGAAGAAGGTGGCGATGGGCACGTTGAGGGCCGCGGCCAGCGCCTCCAGCGTGGCGAGGGAGGGGGAGGTCTGCCCCGATTCGATCTTCGACAGCATGCCGGTCGAGATCCCAGCGCCCCGAGCGAGATCGGTGAGCGTGAGGGCGAGCGACGTCCGGGTTCGCCGGATTTCCGCGCCGATGGCGGCCTCAAGCCGGCGGTCCCGTGTGTCTGCGCGCGCGCCCATGGCTCTCCCGGCCCTTCCGCTCCGGACCGAGCGTGAACAAAAACCCCGCCGCCAACAAGGCCTCCTGCCCTTGACAGGATGCGCGCCCCTGGGGAAAAGGGCGCGACACGGGCGGTTAGCTCAGTTGGTAGAGCACAGTGTTCACATCGCTGGGGTCACTGGTTCGAGCCCAGTACCGCCCACCAGAAAAATCAGAGAGTTAGCGAAAAACCGGCCGGCCCTTGGGTCGGCCTTTGCGTCTCAGGGGCACATCTGGGGGCACACCTCATCCCCGCAGCCGGACGCCGGCACCGCCGCCATTCTCGTCAATGAACTGCACGCCCGCGCCGCGCACGAGGCGGCGGGAGACGCACAACGCTTCACCGGCTATGCGCACCGAATCAGAACACGGGGATCACCACCCGAGGCTGTCACACCGCGCCGGGTTGGCTGTCTGCGAGGCCTTCCGTTTCTCTAGGAGTTCCGTCAGATAGCCAGCTTGGGCAAGCGGAATTTCCCAATGTTTTCAATACGTGGCGGGCCGCGCTCAGCCGAAAAAATCTTCCACTATGACCTAAAGAGGAAGACCGCCTAAATCGGTTCTCTGATCGCGGCTGTGTCAAGCGCTGGGGGTCGTTGGTCCGCCGGGGTCACGGTTCTCTCCGAAGTCGGGCACTGGGTCCGCTTCAACATGGCATCCGGGGCTGATCGTCTCTGAATGTCGTTTGCGGGATCGACGGCGCGTCCTGCCACCCTCCCAACCGTTTTCCCGAGATCGATCCGCCTCCGTCCCGGGGGACGTCCGACCCGCGGCGCTTTGCCGGCGGGAACTCGTCGGTCAGATCAGGCTGTGGCCTCCTTCGTCCTCGTCCATTCGAACTCCGTGCCGTCGACCCAGATGCAGTGGAGGATCACCGCGATCTTTCGTGCCGTGGCGACGGCGGCCTTCTTGAAGCCTTTTCTTGCCGCGAGCCGCACCGCCCAGCTCTTGAGCGGTGAGAACCGTTTGACCTGGCGGATCAGGCAGGCCGCCGCCTCGAACAGGAGCGTTCGCATCGGCGTGCTGCCGCATTTCGAGATCCGGCCCGAGTAGTCGGTCTCGCCGGACTGGTATCGTCGGGGCGTGAGGCCGAGAAATGCGCCAACATCGCTGGCCCGTCGGAAGCGGCGCGCCTTGTCGATTGTCGCGATGAAGCCGAGGGCAACGAGCGGCCCGACGCCGGGCACCGTCATCAGCCTCCGGGCAAGCGGGCTCTCCTTGCCGATCGCGCGGAGCTCGTCCTCGATCGCCGAAGCAGCGATGCAGAGCGTCTGATGCGCTGGCGCAAAACTCTCGGCGAGGATGGCCAGTACCGGATCACGTTCCCCCGCGGCGGCGAGCTGTTCCCGGAAGCTCGCGCGCTCCCGAGCGGCGGTGACGGGCTCGAGGCGAATGCCAAAGGTCTTCAGCACACCGCGCACGTGGCCCTCGAGGTCCTTGCGCAAGCGGATCAGCCGTTCCCGCGCGCCGATCAGGGTGCGCAGCCGGTCAGCGGCCTCGCTTCGGACATGCACCTCCGTGTACCAGCCCGTCCGCGCGAGTTGGGCGAGGCCCTCGGCATCGGCACTGTCCGACTTGTTGAGCCGCGCCGAGAGCGCCTTGTGCGCCATGCGGGCATCAATGCAGACGACCGGCAGCCCTTTCTCTTCGAGTCCCCGGTGAAGCCATGTGGAGAGCATGCCGCTCTCGTGCACCACCCGGGCCAGGTGCTGCGTCTTCTCAGCAAGAAATCCCACGATTGCGGCTGGGTCTGTCGGAACCCGCCCGCGCGCTACGGTCGCCCCTGCCTCGTCAACGATGCAGATCGACACCTCTTTCAGTGACACGTCCAGACCGGCATACTGCTTCATGGTCGTTCTCCTCACAGCGGCATTTCATTTGTGAGGCCGAGCCTATTGGACCTCGTTCGCCACCGAAGAGCGACCGCCGCGATCACACCATGTCGTTTGGCGCAGTGCGCGGAATGACGATGTTGGGGCTCTGAACCGTTGTTCCGTCCTTGGCCGCCCAATGACCGCCTCTGCTGAGCGAATGTCCTGGATTCGGACTATCCTCATGCATCTGGGGGAGAATCTGCGTTTCTGGAATGGCTCATTTCGGGGCGTCGCTTGAGCCCGGCTCGCTGCGCTGCGGCAAGGCAGCTCCGAGCCCGGAATGCCCCTTCGCTGTGAAGCGTCCGACGGCTCGAATGGGTTGAAGGGCCGCCATTCGTTGCGATCAAACTGTTCGGGCGCCGACGCGGACATCGCGCAGGCGGTTTGCGTCATGCTTCGGGATCTCGCGCCGCGGCGCCATGCGGCCGGATCTCGGCAACAGGCCCCGCGATTAGGTCCTCAATGAAGACCGAGAGCAGTTCCGCGCGGTTCGTGACGCCCGACTTGGCGTATATGCGGGCCAGTTGAGCGCGCACGGTGCCGGACGCCGCGCCGCGCAGCCGGGCGATCGCGGCGACGTCGAAGCCTTTGAGCGCCAGAAGCGCGACCTCCCTCTCCGCCGGCGTCAGCCCCCACGCCGCGAATTGGGTGCCGATCAGATCAGCCATCGCGCCGCGGGCGGCCGAGAGGGCGGTCTCGCTCCGCTCGACGTCTTCGAGCGTACGGCGCATCTCCAGGGCGCCGAACACGACGCCGAGGATGAGCGCGAGGGCGACCGCAGATTCCAGCACGAGGTGAAGGTCGACCCCGTCAAACGTGATGTCGGCGAGCACGTCGCCAACGAAGAACACGGCCGCCATCGCCTGCAGCGCGAGGACCAGCGCAAGGGCGGTCGCCCGGCGACCGCCCAGGGCCTTCACCCGGCGTGACAGGGTTGGCCGCATCACGACCCCTTCAGCATCGGGCGAACGAGGTTCCGGCCCGACAGCCGGCTCTCCAGCGCGACACCGCCGACATGGATGGCCGCAAGGGCGAGTAGCAGGTTCGCCGCCGCCTCGTGGGTCTCCCCGAGAACTTCCCCGGCCTCGCTCTCCGCATCGTCATGCTCATCTGCCTCCTCGCCGTACCCCGAGCCGATTGCGACACGGTCGCGCTCGGCTTCATCGCCGGGACGCAGCGCAAAGGGCGAGCCCGCCATGGCGATGCCGGTAAGCGTCACGACCGCGAGGGTAGCCCAGAGCGCATAGGCCATCAGGGCGCCGAGCGGGTTGTGGGAACGATGCGCCCGGTGCCGACCGGAGAGCATGTCGGAGACATGCGCGCGGGCCGCCGATAGGCTTGGCGGAAAGGCCGAGAAGCGCGCCGAACCGGTGCCCACCAGGCCCCAGACCAGCCTGAGCCCCAGCATGGCGAAGGCCGCATAGCCGATCCAGACGTGGATCGCATCGCCTTCTTCCGTGACCAGGCCGTTCAGGAGCACCGCTGCCGCGATGCCCCAATGCGTAAGCCTGACGAGCGGGTCCCAGCGTGGGCTCTCCTGCTCGACAGCGTCGGCGGAGGTCTCGGTCATCACTCGTCCTCCGCCTCGAGCTCGACGATCCGTCCGTCGCGTTGGTCGATCTTCAGCTCCCAGTGCTGCCCGTTGCGGTCGGCATAGACCTCGATGCGGCCGCGCTCGCGCTCATACTCCACGATCCGGTAACCCTCGGCTTCGAGGCGAGCACGGATCGCGCCGTCGTCGGCGCCGGGCAGCGGCCAGGGCCCGCTGCGGTTCCGGGACGTGGAGCGGGTCACTTCGCCGCTCCCTGCATCAAGATAGGCCTCGATGCGGCGCCCTTCCTTGACCGCGGTCAACTCGATGCGGCCACCCTCGCGCTCGAACGCCGTCATGGCGTAGCCGCTCTCGGCGAGCGCCGCCGAGATCTCGCCCGGCTCAGTTCCGAGCCGGGCCCCTTCGACGGGTTCGACGGCAACCGCCGCACTGGCCGTCAGCGCCGAAAGGGTGGCAATAACAATGATGCTCCGGGTCATTCTGGCCTCCTGTGCCGAGCTATGCCGGCAAGGATGCCGCCGGCATCGGAGGAATGGGGCGTGGTGCGCCTAGGAGCCATTGATTGAACGCTTACTTGGCAGACCGTAAGCGCCGGCTTACGCCCCAAGGCAGCTTCGTGCTGGAAAGCGGCCAACCGCCCGATGGCGGAAACGTCCGCAACCCGGCCTATGGGCTTCGCGGGTTCAACGCGCCTGCAGCGAACGGC
>CAYXPI010000163.1:0-8253 GCA_964467005.1 uncultured Limibaculum sp.
GATGGCGGCAACGGGCCTCGCCGCGCTCTCCCAGGCGGTGGCGGCGCCGGCCGCGGCCGCGGTTCCCGCCGAGGCTGCCGTTTCCGCAGTCCCCCCATCCGGCAGCAAGCTCGCGCCGCTCCATGGGCGCGCGCCGCATCCCCGCCCGGCCCTCGCGACCGCGACAGAGGCGCTCGCCAGCGCCGGGATCGCCGCCCAAGCCGTCGCCGCGGCGCCCGCGGTGCCGCTGCCCCGCGCGCGCCCCGGCACCGTGCGGAGCGGAAACTGGCAGGTCCAGGTGGGCGCCTATCGCGACCGGCGGAGCGCGGAGGCCCGCCTCGCCGCGCTGTCGACCCGCGGCCTCCCCGTCCTCACTCAGCGAGCCACCCGCGTGGCGAAGCGGGCGAGCCGCCGAGGCCCGCTCTATCTGGCGCGGTTCGAAGGTCTGGCACAGGACGAAGCCCGGCGCGCCTGCGCCGAACTCGAACGTCGCGGGGCGGACTGCCTGGCCCTCGCGCCCCGGCGCTGACGGTCCGCTCCGGGGCCGAGACCGCCACGGACGGAGGCCCCGCCCACCCGGGTCGCCTCCGCGCCCGGCCGGACCGCCGAGCCCCCCATCGGCCTCCGTCCGCGGCGGACCGGCGGGCATTGCGCGCCCCGGTCCGGGGGCCGATAGGGGGCCGAGCCGCCCTCCCCGCGTTCCCGGCGCCGGCCCGGGCGGGCGGGGCCCCCGGGCCGGGGCGCGCCGCCGCCCTCAGCGCCGACCGATCGAGCGGTAGTCGAACCCCGCGGCCCGCGCCTCCGCCGGACGGTAGATGTTGCGCAGATCCACCAGCACCCCGCCCCGCATCCCCTGCTTGAGCCGTGTGAGATCGAGCCCGCGAAACTGGTTCCACTCGGTGATCACCACCAGCGCGTCCGCCTCGGCCGCCGCGCGGTAGGGGTCGACCTCCCACACCACGCCGGGCATGAGCGCCTCGCCCTCCTTCCGCCCCTCGGGGTCGCAAACCCGCACCTCCGCCCCCGCCCCGATGAGCGCGGGCACGATGGTGAGCGCCGGGGCCTCGCGCATATCGTCCGTGTTGGGCTTGAAGGTGACGCCGAAGACCGCGATCCGCGCCCCCGCCACCCGGTCGCCCAGCGCCTCGCGAATCCGCTCCACCATCGCCCGCTTGCGCGCCGCGTTCACGTCGATCACCGTCTCCACGATGCGCACGGGCGCCCCGTGCTGCCGCCCGGTCTGCGCCAGCGCCGCCGTGTCCTTCGGAAAGCACGAGCCGCCATAGCCGGGACCCGGGTGCAGGAATTTCGAGCCGATCCGCCCGTCGAGCCCGATCCCCTTCGCCACCTGCTGCACATCCGCGCCCGTGCGCTCGCAGAGATCGGCGATCTCGTTGATGAAGGTGATCTTCGTCGCGAGAAACGCGTTGGCCGCGTATTTGATCATCTCCGCGCTTTCGAGATCGGTGAAGAGGATCGGCGTCTCGCGGAGATTGAGCGGCCGGTAGATCTCCGCCAGCACATCGCGCGCCCGGTCGGATTCGACGCCGCAGACCACCCGGTCGGGCCGCATGAAATCCTCGATCGCCGCACCCTCGCGCAGGAATTCGGGGTTGGAGGCGACCTCCACCTCCGCCCCCGGCGCGGCCTCGGCCAGAATCCGACCGACCTCCCGGTTGGTGCCCACCGGCACGGTGGATTTCGTGATCACCACCGCAGGGCCCGAGAGATGCGCGGCGATCTGGCGCGCGGCGGCGTGCACATAGGTGAGATCCGCATGCCCGTCGCCCCGGCGGGTGGGTGTGCCGACGGCGATGAAGATCGCCTCCGCGCCTGCCACGGCCTCGGCGAGCTCGGTGGTGAAGGCGAGCCGCCCCGCGCCCATGTTCCGCGCCATCAGGTCCTCGAGCCCCGGCTCGAAGATCGGCACCTCGCCCCGCAAAAGGGCGGCGACCTTCTCGGCGTTGGTGTCGACGCACACCACGTCGTGGCCGAAATCCGAGAAGCAGGCGCCGGAGACGAGGCCGACATAGCCAGCGCCGATCATCACGAGCCGCATCGCACGCCCCTCATTTCACGGGCCCGACCCCGGGCAGGCCGAGCGCCTTCACCATGTCCCGCACCTCGTGCCGCGCCGCCACATGCGAGAGCGTGAGGTTCACGAGCCCCTGCTTGAGGTCGAGCAGCGTGAGGCCGTTGAGAAAGAGCTCGCGGAAGATCACCCGCTCGGAGAACCCGGGCACGATGCGAAACCGGATGCGGGCGGCGAGATCCTCCAGCACCGAGGACACCTTCTGCTTGTTCCGGCTGTCGAGCATCGCCATGCGGTTGCGCAGCACCACCCAATCCGTCGGGCCACGGCCCTCGGCGGCACGGCGCTGGCGCGCGGCCCACACCATCTCGGAATAGACCGAGGGGCCGAGCACCTTGTTGGTCTCAGGGTCCACCCGGCCGAGCAGATCGAAGTCGATCATGCTGTCGTTGATGGGCGTGATCAGCGTGTCCGCCGCCGCATGAGCCGACTGGGTGAGCACGCTGACCGCGCCCGGCGTGTCGATGATGATAAAGCCGCAGGCGCTCGAGAGCTCCTCGATGGCGCGTTCGAGATTGGCCCGGTCCTCCTCCGCCGCCTGGTCGCGCAAGGGCGCCTCGGAGCGGGAGAGCGTGATCCGGCGCGGCATCCGCAGCGGCGTGCCCTGGCGCTGGCCGTAGGCCTCGCGGTTGTCGAGATAGCGGAAGAAGGACTTTTGGCGGAGGTCGAGATCGAGCGCGCCCACCTCGTGCCCGCCCCGCATCAGCGCCACCAAGAGGTGCATGGCGGTGGTGGACTTGCCGGAGCCGCCCTTTTCGTTGCCGAGCACGATCACATGCGCGCGCGCCATCGGGCGGATCCCCCTCGCTCCCGGGGCCGGACGGCCCCAGGCATCGGATCAGAAGCCGAAGCCCTCGAACTTCTTCTTGAACTTCGAGACGCGGCCGCCCTGGTTGAGCACGCGCTGCCCGCCGGTCCAGGCCGGGTGCACCGAGGGGTCGATCTCGAGATTGATCGTGTCGCCCTCCGACCCGTAGGTCGAGCGCATCTGGATCACGGTCCCGTCGGTCATCTTCACGTTGATCACGTGGTAGTCGGGATGCAGGTCGGACTTCATCGCACGGTCCTCGGAAGCGGCAGGGCGCGCGCGCGCGCCGGAAAGTCGGAAGGCGTCTCATATGGCATTCGGCCGGGGCCCGCAAGCCCCTCCGCCGGGCCCACGGGGCGCCGATCCGCCGCGTTGAGGGCGTGGGCCGGGGCGCATACCGTCTGGCTCGCAACACGGGGAGATGGACATGCACGGAGCGTGGGGAGTGGTTCTGGCGGCGGCGCTCTCGGGCGGGGCCGTGGCCGAGACCTTGGCGGAGCGGCTGATCGGCCAGCGCTTTCCAGGGGCCGAGGTCGCCCATGAGGAGGCCGAGGCCTTCGGCGAGGCGCGGGTCTATCTCGGGCCGTTCGAGGACCGGGAGCCGACCGCCGACGCCTGGCTCGAGGGCGCGGTGGGCCGCACGGTCCTCACGCTTCGGGGAGACCGCAGCACGCTCGAGGTCTTCCGCGCCTACCGCACGGCGCTCGGCGATGCGGGGTTCGAGGAGGCCTACGCCTGCCGCTCCAAGGCCGATTGCGGGGTGGACTTTCTCTGGTGGTACGGCAAGGAGCTCGGCCTCCGCCTCCGCGGCTCGTCGCAGGACACGCGCTTCGCGAGCTTCGCCCGGAGCCGGGACGGGGCGCGGGAGCACCTCACCGTGCTCGTCACCACCCAGCGGGGGGTGCCGGAGGCCGAGCGCGTCACCACCGTGTTCCTCGAGGGGGTGAGCAGCGCGGCGGCGGCGGACCGGCTCGAGATCCTCGACGCCGCCGGGATCGCCCGCGCCATCGAGGGCGAGGGCAGGGCCGCGATCTACGGCCTCGAATTCGCGACCGACAGCGCCGAACTCCTGCCCGCCTCGGAGCCCGTGCTGGCCGAGATGGCGGCCTACCTCGCCGCCGAGCCGGAGGTCGGGGTCGTCCTCGTCGGCCACACCGACAGCGCGGGCTCGCTCGACTACAACCTTATGCTCTCAGAGCGGCGATCCCAAGCGGTGCGCGACGCCCTCGTCGCCCGCTTCGGGGTGGACCCCGGGCGGCTCTCCGCCCATGGCGTGGGGTATCTCGCGCCCGCAGCCTCCAACGCCACCGAGGATGGCCGGGCCCGCAACCGACGGGTGGAGATGGTCAGGCCTTAGGCCCCATCCAGAGGAGAACGGGCAGCGCGATCACCGGGGTCGCCACCACCGCGGCCACGAAACAGGTGAGCGGGTTCCGCCCCTGCCGCCGCCCGAGCCAGGCCGCGAGCCCCGCGCCCCCCAGCCAGACCGCGTGGAAAACGAGCGTCGCCGCCTCAGGCACCGCCGTAATGCGCCTCGTAGATCGGCGCGATCTGCGCCTCGGTGAACAGCGACGACACACTCGTGTCCTTGCTCACATTGAGGATCGACTGGGCGAAGAGCGGCGCGGTCGAGATCACACGGATCTTCTCCACGGCCTTCACTGCCTCGCTCGGCGCGATCGAGTCGGTGATCACCACGCTCGCGAGCTCAGAGTTCGCGATCCGCTCGGTCGCCGGGCCGGACATCACGCCATGGGAGGTGTAGGCGTGCACCTCCTCCGCACCTTCGGATTTCAGGAGCTCGGCGGCCTTGCAGAGCGTGCCGGCGGTGTCGCACATGTCGTCGACGATCACGCAAGTGTGGCCCTTCACCTCGCCGATCAGCACCATCTCCTCCACCTCTCCGGCGCGGGCGCGGCGCTTGTCGACGATGGCGAGGCCCGCATCGATCCGCTTGGCAAGGTCGCGCGCGCGCACCACCCCGCCCACATCCGGCGAGACGACGATGAGATCCTCCCGCCCCGTCAGGTGATGGCGGATGTCGAGGGCGAAGACCGGCGCGGCATAGAGATTGTCCACGGGGATGTCGAAGAAGCCCTGGATCTGGCCGGCGTGCAGATCCATCGTCAGCACCCGGTCGACCCCCGCATGGGTGAGGAGGTTGGCCACGAGCTTGGCCGAGATCGGGGTGCGGGCGGAGGTGCGCCGGTCCTGCCGGGCATAGCCGTAATAGGGCATCACCGCGGTGATCCGCCGGGCCGAGGAGCGGCGGAGCGCGTCGGTGATGATCAAGAGCTCCATGAGGTTGTCGTTGGCGGGCTTCGAGGTGGGCTGGACGATGAAGACGTCCTCGCCGCGCACATTGTCGTGGATCTCGACCCAGACTTCCGAGTCGTTGAACCGCTCGACCCGCGCCGAGGTGAGCTGGAAGGGCAGGCCCTGATGCACCCCGATGCGCTTGGCGATCGCCTCGGCGAGCGGCACATTGGCGTTGCCTGCGATGATCTTCATGCTGTCGGCTGGACGCATCTCCCCTCCCCCCCTGGCGGCGCCGCGCCCGAGGCCGGAGCCGCCCTCTCTCTGGCACAGGCCATCGCGGCCATCAAGCGCGCGCGGCCCGGCGGCCCCGCCCACCCGGGTCGCCATCGTCCCCGGGCCCGCGGCCAGCGCCCCCCATCGGCCGCCGGGGCCGCGCGCCCTCAGCTCCGGTGGCCGATGGGGGGCTCCAGGCGATGCGGCCCATCCGGAGGCCGGCCCGGGTGGGCGGGGCCGCCGGAGCTGAGGGCGCGCCGTCAGCCGAAATAGTGGGACGCCGGCACGAAGCCCGCGAGCCGCGCCGCCTCGGCCCCCGCCTTCTGCCGGGGGTCCGGCGCCACGAGCACCACGGCGTCGCTCGGCAGCCGCGGAAGGTCGAGCACCCGGCGGATGGCCCCGCGCCGGGCGCGGTCGCTCGGCTCTGGGTCCGGCCCCGGCCCCGCCGCGGCGAAACGGAGCCCCAGCGCCTCCGCGGGAGCCCGAAGCGCCGCGCCCCGCCCCGCGAGCAGAAGCCGCTCCGCCTCCGCCAGCGCCGCGAGCCGGGCCGCGCGCACCACCGCCGGCGTCGAGAGGAGCGCGCCCCCGGTGAAGAGAAGGGCCGCCACATCCCGCCCGGTGCCGAGCCGGATCGCCGCATAGGCCGGATAGGTGAGCCCCAACGCCTTGGCCCGTGCCACATGGCGCCGCACCACCTCGATGGGCGCCTTCGGCAGCCCCTCGGCCTTGGCCCGCGCCCAGGCGTAGCGCCGCCAGCCCCGCCCGGGATCGAGTGCCGGGCCCCTGTTGTGCCCGAACCGCCCGGTCATCCGCCCGCCCATCGCTGGGCGCGGAGCGCCTGGGCCTCGGCCACCAGCCGCTCGGTCTCGGTGCTTGCCTCGGCGAGCTCGGCCGCGAGCCCGGCCACATCCCGCCGCTCGAGCCGGGCCGCGATCCGCGCATGGCGGAGCGCCCGGGCCGCCCGGTCGTGGCTGCGATAGGTGAGCCGGTTGAGGAGGGGCTGGATCGCGTCCACCACCCCGGCGGTTTGGAGCGCGAGAAGGGGGTTGCCCGTCGCCTCGGCGAACACCCGGTAAAACCGGACATCGGAGGCGCAGAACTCCCCATCCCCCGTGGCCTCGGCCCGCTGGATCTCGACCTCCGACCGCATCGCCCGGATCTGCGCCGCGGTGCGCCGTGCGGCGGCGAGCGGCGCGCAGGCCGTGAGGAGCGCAAGCCGCGCCTCGGCCACATCCCGCGCCGGCACCGGGGCCATGCCCACCAGCCGGGTGAGCGTGCCGGCAATCTCCGCGCGCGCGTCCTCGTGGCTGACCGCGCTCACGAAGCTGCCGCCGGTCGCCCCGCGCTTGGTGCGGATGAGGTTTTGCGCCGCCAGCCGCTTCAGCGCCTCGCGCAAGGTGGGCCGCGACACGCCGAACCGCTGGGCGAGCTCCTGCTCCCCGGGCAGCCGCGCCTCGGCGCCGAGCGCGCCTTCGAGGATGAGCGCGCGGAGCTCGTCCGCGATCCGCTCCGCCGCCGGCGGCTTGCGCCCCTCTGGCGCGACCTCGGCCGGCGCTCGTCGCTCATTCGCCAAACCGGGACCCTCCTGGATCGAGCCGCCGACCTTTCCGATCATCATCCGGCCGAAGGCCCGTCTTCGGGTCGAGTGCGGGCGTGTAGGGCCCCACAACCCAGGACCACGCCTCCTCGATCCGGAACCAGCGATCGCAGAGGATCCAACTCAAAACGTCCCAACCGTCATGCGTTGGCGTCCCGACGAGGGTCACACCATTGCCGGGCTTTCCACTCGGGCGGTTGGCCTTGACCTGATACCGCCGGCCGTCGAACACGACGTCATCGCCGCGCCGGACGGCCGTGGCGCCGGCCATGGACGCGGCAGACGCGGCCTCCGACAGTCCGGCCAACCGAGCCGCATCGTGTTCGGAGACCGCGGAGGTGGTGCGCGGCAGCACGCCGTAGCGACGCGCCCAGGCAAGGGCGTCGCGCACCCGCGCCGCCCTCAGCGCCGCGCCGCCGACCGAGGCGTCGTCGGGACCGTCCGCCGCGCGCACCGTCACCGCGCGGTCCTCGGTGAGCCGTCTTGCCAAACGCCCAAATGTCTGACCCTTCTGGTCGCAGCCAAAACAGGAGGAACCCATGCCATTCCGCGCCCTCATTGTCGACCGCGCCGAGGACAAGACCGTCTCGGCGTCCATCCAGGAGATCGAGGAGGACCGGCTGCCCGAGGCCCCCGGCGAGGCGGTGACGGTGCGGGTCGCCCACACCACGCTCAACTACAAGGACGGGCTCTGCCTCACCGGCGGCGGCGGGCTCGTGCGCACCTACCCCCATGTGCCGGGGATCGACTTCGCGGGCGAGGTCGTGGCCTCCGAGAGCCCGGAGTTTCAGCCCGGCGACCAGGTGGTGCTCACGGGCTGGCGCGTGGGTGAGGTGTGGTGGGGCGGCTATGCCGAGCGCGCCCGGGTGAAGGCGACGTGGCTGACCCGCCTGCCCGAGGGCCTCGACACCCGCCGGGCCATGGCGGTCGGCACCGCGGGCTTCACGGCGATGCTGGCGGTGATGGCGCTCGAGGCCCATGGGCTGACGCCCGGCCAGGGCCCGGTGCTGGTGACCGGGGCCGCGGGGGGCGTGGGCTCGGTCGCGACCGCGATCCTCGCCAATCTCGGCTACGAGGTGGCCGCGGTGACCGGCCGGCCGGAGACTGAGGGGTATCTCAGAGGCCTCGGCGCCACCCAGATCGTGCCGCGGGACGCGATCAACGAGACGGTGAAGCGCCCCCTCGAGAGCGAGACCTGGGCGGGCTGCGTCCACGCGGTGGGCGGGCCGATGCTCGCCCGGCTGC
>CAYXPI010000164.1:0-8218 GCA_964467005.1 uncultured Limibaculum sp.
GCGTGATCCCGGAGCCCGTCCTCGTCCAGCTGTGCATGGGCGTGCCCTGGGGCGCGCCGGACGACCTCAACACGCTGATGGCCATGGTCAACAACATCCCCGCGGGCTGGCACTACTCGGCCTTCGCCATCGGGCGGAACGAGATGCCCTACGCCGCCGCCGCCGTGCTTGCGGGCGGGAATGTGCGCGTGGGCCTCGAGGACAACCTCTATCTCGAGAAGGGCGTCCTCGCCCGGAACGAGCAGCTGGTCGAGAAGGCGGTGGGCATCGTCGAGCGGATGGGCGCGCGGGTGATCGGGCCCGAGGAGGTGCGCGCGCGCCTCGCCCTCGAGAAGCGCCCGCCGCTCGCGCCATGAGCCTGGGGCTCTCCGGCGCCCGGGTTCTGGTCACCGCCGGGGCCCAGGGCATCGGCCGCGCGATGGCCGCGGCCTTTGCCGAGGCCGGCGCCGCGGTCTGGGTGTCGGACATCGACGCGGACGCCCTCGCCGCCTGCCCGCCGGATTGGCAGCGCTGCCCCACAAACGCGGCGGACGCGCCCGCGATGGCGGCGCTCTTCGAGGAGATCGCCGCGGTCTGGGGCGGGCTCGACATCCTCTGCGCCAATGCGGGTGTCGCCGGCCCAACCGCGCCCGTCGAGGCGGTGGAGCTGGCGGACTGGCGCGCCTGCGTCTCGGTCAATCTCGAAGGCGCGTTCCTTGCGGCCAAGCACGCGGCGCCCCTCATGAAGGCCCGGGGTGCGGGCGCCATGATCTTCACGACCTCCACGGCGGGGCTCTTCGGCTACCCCAACCGCGCGCCTTATTGCGCGGCCAAATGGGGGGTGATCGGCCTCATGAAGACCTGCGCGATGGAGCTCGGCCCCCACGGCATCCGCGCCAACGCCATCGCCCCCGGGTCGGTGGAGGGCCCGCGCATGGAGGGCGTGCTGGAGCGCCAGGCCGCGCTGACCGGCACCACCCGCGAAGCGCTCTATGCGGGCTACGCCTCGGGCGCGTCGATGCGCTGCTGGGTGACAGCCGAGGACATCGCGGCGATGGCCGTTTTCCTCGCCTCGCCGGCGGCGGCCCGCATCTCCGGCCAGGTCATCGCCGTCGACGGCCACACCGAAAACCCCGACCCCAAACCCTGACGAAAGGAGCGCCTCATGGACGCCGCGTCCGCCCCCTCCGCCGCCGGTCTCGCCTTCGGCCTCTCCGAAGAGCAGGAGATGATCGTCGCCACCGTCCGCGAGTTCGTGGAGCGCGAGATCTACCCCCATGAGGAGCTCGTCGAGCGGACGGGCGAGGTGCCCGCCGAGATCGCCCAGGAGATCACCCGCAAGACACGGGAGCTCGGCTTCTACGCCTGCAACTTTCCGGAGGAGGTGGGCGGCGCAGGCCTCGGGCATCTCGATTTCGCGCTGGTCGAGCGCGAGCTCGGCCGCGGCTCCATGGCGCTCACCCATTTCTTCGGCCGGCCGCAAAACATCCTCATGGCCTGCGAGGGCGAGCAGCGGGAGCGCTATCTCCTGCCCGCGGTTCGCGGCGAGCGGATGGACGCGCTGGCGATGACCGAGCCGGATGCGGGCTCCGATGTGCGCGGCATGAAATGCACCGCCCGGCGCGACGGCGGGGACTGGGTGGTGAACGGCACCAAGCACTTCATCTCCGGCGCGGACCACGCGGATTTCGTGATCGTCTTCGTGGCCACCGGAGAGGACCAGACGCCCAAAGGCCCGAAGAAGCGGATCACCTGCTTTCTGGTCGATCGGGGGCATCCGGGCTTCGAGATCGCCCCGGGCTATCAGTCGGTCAGCCACCGGGGCTACCGCAACATGATCCTGCGCTTCGAGGATTGCCGACTGCCGGGCAGCGCGGTCCTCGGCGCGGTCGATGGCGGGTTCGAGGTGATGAACACCTGGCTCTACGCCACCCGGATCACGGTGGCGACCATGTCTGTCGGCCGCGCCCGGCGGGTGTTCGACCTCGCGCTCGCCCATGCGGCGGAGCGCGAGCAGTTCGGCCAGCCGATCGGCAAGTTTCAGGGCGTGTCGTTCAAACTGGCGGATATGGTGACGGAGATCGACGCCGCGGATCTTCTGACGCTGGCCTCCGCCTGGCGGCTGGACCAAGGGCTGCCCGCCAACCGCGAGATCGCCTCGGCGAAGCTCTACGCCTCCGAGATGCTCGCCCGCGTCACCGACGAGGCGCTGCAGATCTTCGGCGGCATGGGGCTGATGGCCGATCTGCCGATCGAGAGGTTTTGGCGCGACGCCCGGGTCGAGCGCATCTGGGACGGCACCTCAGAGATCCAGCGTCACATCATCAGCCGCGAGCTCCTGCGGCCGCTCGGCGCCTGAGCGCGCGGACTTTCAGGATGCGGTGGGTCGACATCGCTGTGGTTCTGGGCGGCTCCGTCGCCATGTTTGGCGTGGCGCTTGTCGCATTCGAGCGCCCAGTCGATCCGGCGGGCCATGCGGACGACCCGGCCTATCACGCCCATCACCTGTGGCATCCCCTCCGCCGCCCGGGCACCAGCCGGCCGCGCCCGGTCGACCGCGCCTTCCTCCTGGCGCTGCAGGACTTCCCCAACGCCGATGCCTGTCTTGCCGCTCCCTGGGGCGCCGAGCCGGTGCCGGAGCCGCTCGATTGGGATCGTGTCGACAGCCGAGACCGGCTCGAGGTGTGCTTGTTCCGCGTCCTCTCCCGCCTCACGGATCGGGAGACGACCAAGTCCTGGATGCTCGAGCAGGGCTTTCAGGCGACGGCTGGCATCATGCGCGCGCAGTCTGACGAGTGGCATGCGGCGTGTTACGACTTGGATCTTCATTGGGACAACGACGAGAAAGGGTACCTCGTCGCACCGCCGCTCTACCGGCGTGTGTGGTTCCCGCCGCGGTGGTTGATCATCCGTCCGGTCTGGTGCGATCGGGCGGGCCGGCCGAGCCTCCGATATGTCGCGGTGCACTTCAGCACGGGGTGGTAGGCGGGAACTGATCGGACCGCGGTGTTCTGGGAGGGAGAGATCAGATGGTCGTCGCGTGCAGCGTGGGAGGGGTCGCCCTCCATTTCGAGGACCGGGGCGAGGGGCCCGCGCTGGTCTTCTCCAACTCGCTCGGGACCGATTTCCGGGTGTGGGACCCGCTCCTCCCCTATCTGCCGCATGGGTGGCGGCACCTTCGCTACGACAAGCGCGGCCACGGGCTCTCGAGCCTGCCGGACGGGCCCTGGACCATCGCGGACCACGCGGCCGACCTTGCGGGGCTGATGGAGGCGCGTCGGGTCTCCCAGGCCGTCGTCTGCGGGCTCTCGGTGGGCGGGCTCATCGCGCAGCATCTGGCCGCGACCCGGCCCGATCTCGTACGCGCGCTCATTCTCTGCGACACGGGGGCCAAGATCGGCACCGCGGAGATGTGGAACACGCGCATGGCCACGATCCGCGACGGAGGGCTCGAGGCGATCCTCGAGGCCAATATGCAGCGCTGGTTCACCGCCGGCTTCCGCAGCGATCCCGCGCGGCTTGCCCCTTGGAACGCCATGGTCTCGCGCACGCCGGTGGAGGGGTATCTGCGCACGGCCGAGGCCATTCGGGACTGCGATCTCCGCGCGAGCACAGCGCGCTTGCGCCTCCCCACCTTGTGCGCGGTGGGGGCGGAGGACGGCTCCACCCCGCCCGATCTCATGCGCGCGACCGCCGATCTCATCCCCGGCAGCCGGTGCGAGGTGATCGACGAGGCCGGGCACATCCCCTGCGTCGAGCAGCCCGCCCGCCTCGGCGCGCTGATCTCCGCGTTTCTGGCGGGGCTTTAGAGGTCCCGGCGGGGCGCGCGGCGGCGGCGGAGATTGGCGCTGTCGCTCAGCGTCGTAAGGCTCCGGCGCTTGCGGGCCACGGCGCGACGGCGCCGTTCGTCCTCCGCGTGCCGGAAGGCCCGCTCCACATAGTCGAGATGACGGTCGCTGGCGGCCGCGGCGGCGTCGGGATCGCCCTGGCAGATCGCGTCGGCGATGGCGCGGTGTTGGTCGAGGAGGACGTCCGACGCCTTGGGCCGGCGATAGAGGAAGTCCCGATCGTAGAACGCGTTCTGGCGCATCAGCGCGTAGATCGCCCGCATGACGTGAACGATGATGGTGTTGTGCGCCGTCTCGATCACGGCCATGTGGAAGCGGAGGTCGAGGTCGGCTTCGGCCTGCGCATCGCCGCCGCGCACGGCGCTCTCCATCTCCGCGACGAGCATGCCCAGGATCTCGTGATCCGCATCCGTGGCCCGCTGGGCGGCAAGATGGGCGGCGAAGCTCTCCTGCTCGCGACGGAACTCGAGAAAGTCGAGAAAGGTGGAGCGGTGCCGCGCGAAGAGGGCGACGAGGGTGGGTGAGATCGAGGGCCCGGTGAGGGGGGCGATGAAGGCGCCTTCGCTCCGGCGGATCTCGACCAGGCTGCGCTCCGCGAGCACCTGGAAGGCCTCGCGAAGCTTGGGCCGCGAGATCCCCAGCGCGTCGGACAGCTCGCGCTCCGGCGGCAGCTTCTGGCCCGGGCGGAGCACGCCCGACAGGATCAGCTTCTCGATCTGCTCGACGACCGCATCCGCGACACGGTCGAGCGCCACATGGTCAAAGACGTCGTCCGCGATCTTGAGCGTGTCGGCCATGACATCTCCTCCGGCTCGTGAGGCCTGAGCCTAGGCAGCCGGCCGGCGCCAGGTCAAGGAGATTTGTGCGGTGCAGCAAAATCTCGCAGCAAGCTGTGGCCCCGTCGTTCCGATCTGGTCGCTGCGCCGAGGGTTTGCTACTGTCGTGGAAATTCCGTGATGGGGGCGGCGATGCGACAGGTGGCTGGAATTCGGCGCGGTCTCTTTGGGCTGGCACTTGCGGTATCGGCGGGCCTGCCGCTCACCGCCGGGGCGGGCCCGGTGCTCGACCGGATCGTGTCGGAGGGCGAGATCCGGCTCGGCTTCCGCACCGACGCGACGCCCTTCTCCGCGCTGGTGGAGGGGCGGCCGCAAGGCTTCACCGTGGATCTCTGCGCCCTGGTCGCCAAAGCGATCAAGGACACCTCGGGCCTCGAGGCGATCACGGCGGAGTTCGTGCCCGTCGACACGGGCGAGCGCTTCGAGGCGATCGCGCGGGGGGAGATCGACGTCCTCTGCGGCGCGACGACGGTCACCCTCGCGCGGCGGGAGCGGGTGTCGTTCTCGCTGCCGGTGTTCCTTACGGGCGTGAGCGTGGTGATGGCGGCGGACGGTCCGGAGGAGGCGCGCCGGGTGCTGATGCAGCCGAGCCTCGAGGCGCTTTCGGCCGCGTCGGTGGCCGAGGCCTTCAAGGGCCTCCGCTTCGGTCTCCGGAAGGACACGACGGCGGCCAACTGGCTCGCCGAGAGCGGCATCGGCGAGGATGCGGATGTGACCCTTGTCGATTTCGAGAGCCACGACGGCGGGGTCGCCGCGCTCCGCTCCGGGGAGATCGACGGCTATTTCGCGGATCGCGCGATCCTGCTCGGCCAGCTCAACGCGCTCGGGCCGGACACCGGGCTCGCGGTGTCGCCCAAGACCTTCACGCACGAGCCCTATGCGCTGGCCATGCCGCGGGGGGACGAGGACTTCCGGCTCGCCGTGGACCGGGCGCTGAGCGCGCTCTACCGCACGGGCGCCGTGATCGCGCTGATGGAGCGGCATTTCGGGCCGGTGAGCCCCGATGTGCGGCACTTCTACCGGCTGACCGCCCAGCCCGAATGATGGGGCGAGGGCCCGGAGGCCCCCACACCCCGCGTCAGTTGACCTGACCGTCCGCGAAGCCGCGGCTATAGGCGGCCTGCTTGTCCTTTTGCACACGGTCGACGACGAGGCCGCCGAGGAGGCCGGCGCCCGCGCCGATGGCTGCGCCCATGCCGGCATTGCCCGCGATGGCGCCGATCACTGCGCCGGTGGCCGCGCCCGCGCCGGTGCCGGTGACCGCGCGCTGCTGGGTGTCGGTGAGGCCGGCGCAGCCCGCGAGGACGAGGAGCGCGGCGGCCGGGGCGATCCGGCGGGGGCCGAGGAGGGTGAGGGTCATGGCGATCACTCCGTGCAGGGATAGGTGGCGGCGGCCCAGGTGAGCAGGCCGTCGAGCGCTTCGGTCTCACCCGCGCCCGGCGTTTCGCCGACCCAGGCGACGAAGGCGGCGACGACTTGGTCGCGGGTGGGGGTGGGCTGGACCCGCTCGATGCAGTAGACGTCCTCGCCGATTTCCGCGGCGAGGGCGGTGTGGAAGTGGTGCACACCGAGGAGATAGCCGTGGCACATGTGGATGGCCGAGCCGAAGAGCGGGCTGCCGACCTGCACCGCGCAGAGGCGGGCGAGATCGGAGGTGGTGTCGATCATGAACGCGGCCTCGTCTGCGGCCCGCGCGGGGCCGGCGGCGAGCGCCCCGGCGAAGGCCGCGGCGAGAAGGGCTGGGGTGGAACGCATGGGGTCGCCTCCGAAATTGTGGTGCAGCGACCCTAGCGCACCCGTGTGCCTTTGCGAAGCGCGCGCGGCGCCGCGCAGGTCAGAAACGGATGGTGACGTCGGTCGTCACGCGCCAGCCGAAGGCGCTGACGGCCTCCTCGTCGCCGAGGTCGAACACGTTGCCCTCCACCGCCGCGCCGAAGCTCACGGTTTCGAAGGGGTTGTATCGGGCGCCGATGCCGAGGGTGAAGATGCCCTGTGTGTTTTCCGCGCCGAGATCGAACACGTCCGCGCCGGTGAGATTGGAGCCGGGGATGCGGTCGCCGCCATCGACGGGCACGAGAAGGTTGGCCTCGACGAGGGGGAAGAAGCCCTCGAACACCTCGTGGTCCAGATGGCCGTGGGCGTGGAAGAAGCTCGTGCTCTCGTCCCCGATGCCCCAGACAAAGCCGAAGCTGCCCTGGGCTTGGGTGCCCCCATCCCAGAGCTTGGCGCCGGTCACGAAGCTGTCGAGCTGGCCCTTGGTGCTGCCGGTGAAGTCGAGGCCGGCGCTGTCGATGTTGCCCACGGGCGCGGTGTAGCGGATGCCGACGGTGACGATGTTGCCCTCTGCGGGGTTGTTGATGATCGCGTATTTCACGCCCGCGGCGAGGTCGAGAAAGCCGTCGGTGTCCGGCAGCACCGCGTCGAAATTGAGGTCGGCATAGCCGTCGGTTGTGGCGATGATCGCAAAGCGCTCGGTGAGAGCGAGGCGTGCCTGCACGGCGCCGCCGATGATGCGGCCGCCTTGGGTGGCGAAGCCCGAGGGGATGGCGTGGTATAGGAAGATCGGTCTCACCTCGGTGGTGATGAAGGGCGTCTCGTTCAGGGTGAAATGGGTGACCGGGGGGACGTATCGGTCGAACCCGCCCTCACCGAAAGACCCGGAAAAGTTCAGCTCCTGCCCGAGGGCGGGGCCGACGGCGAGTGCGGCCGCCACAAGGGCCGCGGCGGATACGCCATACGTGGTCGTCATCGTCCTGTCTCCGTTACCTGTCCCGCGGCCGCCGGACGCCTCTGTCGGGCGCGAGCCGGGTGGCCGATGGCCCGTCAAAGCCGAGTGACGGCCGCGGAACCTTGATCTGCGTCAGGCGGGACGGTGTGCCGCACCATGGGACGGGTGCGGCCGGAGGCGGAGGGACCCTCAGTAGCGGTAGTGATCGGGCTTGAAAGGGCCGGCCGGGGCAACGCCGAGATAGGACGCCTGTTCGCCGGACATCTCGGTGAGCTTCACACCCAATTTCCCGAGGTGGAGGCGGGCCACCTTTTCGTCGAGATGCTTCGGCAGGACGTACACCTTGTTCTCATAGCTCTCGGCTTTGGTCCAGAGCTCGATCTGCGCCAGCACCTGGTTGGTGAAGCTCGCCGACATGACGAAGGAGGGGTGCCCGGTCGCGTTGCCGAGATTGAGCAGCCGGCCCTCGGAGAGCAGGATCATCCGCTTCCCGTCCGGGAACTCGACCATGTCGACCTGCGGCTTGATGTTGGTCCACTTGAAGTTCTTGAGCGAAGCGACTTGGATCTCGTTGTCGAAGTGGCCGATATTGCCGACGATCGCCATGTCCTTCAGCGCGCGCATGTGGTCGACGGTCACCACGTCCTTGTTGCCGGTGGCGGTGATCACGATGTCGGCGCGCGGGGCGGCATCCTCGAGGGTGGTGACCTCATAGCCGTCCATCGCCGCCTGGAGCGCGCAGATCGGGTCGATCTCCGTGACGATCACGCGGGCGCCCGCGCCCTGGAGCGAGGCGGCCGAGCCCTTGCCCACATCGCCGTAGCCGC
>CAYXPI010000165.1:0-8164 GCA_964467005.1 uncultured Limibaculum sp.
TCCCGACGCCGGACCGGCCGATCGACCAGCCCTTCCTGATGCCGATCGAGGACGTGTTCTCGATCTCGGGCCGCGGCACGGTGGTGACGGGGCGCGTCGAGCGCGGCGTGATCACGGTCGGCGAGGAGATCGAGATCGTCGGGCTCAAGGAGAGCCGCAAGACCACCTGCACCGGGGTCGAGATGTTCCGCAAGCTGCTCGACCGCGGCGAGGCGGGGGACAACATCGGCGCGCTGCTGCGCGGCGTCGGGCGCGAGGATGTGGAGCGCGGCCAGGTGCTCTGCAAGCCGGGCTCGGTGAAGCCGCACACCAAGTTCGAGGCCGAGGCCTACATCCTCACCAAGGAGGAGGGCGGGCGCCACACGCCGTTCTTCACCAACTACCGCCCGCAGTTTTACTTCCGCACGACCGACGTGACCGGCACCGTGACGCTGCCCGAGGGCACCGAGATGGTGATGCCGGGCGACAACCTCAAATTCGAGGTCCAGCTCATCGCCCCCATCGCGATGGAGGAGAAACTCCGCTTCGCCATCCGCGAGGGCGGCCGCACCGTCGGCGCCGGCGTCGTCTCCAAAATCCTCGAGTGACCAACCGCCCGGCCGATCACATCTGAGGGCCGCCCCCACGGGCGGCCTTTGTCGCGCGCCGCCGAGCGGGTAGTCTCAAACCCATGCGCGCGCTTTGTCTCCTCCTCGCTCTCGGCGGCTGCGTCCTCTCTCCCGAGAGGGTGGGGTTCGACCGGCTCGCCGTCGGCGATGCGCGGGCCGGCGGCGTCTTCACACCGGGCGGCTGGAGCTTGAGCGTGGCGGCCGGGCTTCGAGAGATCGACGGGCGCCTCGCGGTTTGCGGCGCCTGGACCGGCGACGGCTTTCACGCGCGGCAGTTCGCGCACACGGTCCTCGGCGCCGGCAGCGTCTTTGTGGGCGGCCGGAGGGTGCAGAACAATCTCGTTTTTCTTTCGGAAGTGCGCGACGTGCCGCTCGCCCCCGGAACCTCGGCCGCCTGCGCGGCCACCGGAGAGCCCTGGCAGGCGGCCGTGGCCGCCGCCCCCGTGGTGATCCGCCTGCCCCGCATCGTGGTCGAGAGCGATTGCGACGGCTTCGGCTCCTGCGACGTCACGCGCTTTCGGCAGGTGCCTCTGGCGCGGGGCCCGGCAGCGCCTCGGTGAACTCTGCGATCAAGAGGTCGACCACCGCCGTCAGCGCCTCCTCCGCGCTGGCCCCGGCCTCCCGCGCCTTGGTGAAGGTGGCGCGCTGGCGCACCGCGGAGCTGCCGCGTTCGACGATGCGCCGGGCATGAAGAAGCTCGCGCCGGCAGCCGAGCCCCTCCGCATCCGCGCCCACGAGGTCGATGATCTCCTCCAAGAGGTCCGACACCGGCGCGAGCGTCGCCTGCCCGTGATCCACCAGCCGGCCCGTGCAGCCGTAGCGTTGGGCGCGCCAGCGGTTCTCGTTGATCAGCGTCGCGGGGTAGATCCGCCAGCGCTGGTTCCGCGCCCGGAGCCGGAAGAGGAAGGCGAGCGTCGCCTGAAAGAGGGCCGCGACCGTCGCCGCGTCGTCGATGCGCGCGCAGACATCGGTCACTCTCTGCTCGAGGGTCGGGAACTTGTCCGAGGGGCGGATGTCCCACCAGATCTTGGTCGCGTCCTCCACGCAGCCCGCCATGACGAGATGGTCCACCATGCGGCGATACTCGGCATGGCTCGTCAGCCGGTCCGGCAGCCCGGTGCGGGGCAGCGCGTCGAAGACGCTCAGGCGGTAGCTCGCGAGCCCCGTGTCCTCCCCCTCCCAATAGGGCGATGAGCAGGAAAGCGCGAGCATATGGGGCAGGAAATAGGCGACCTGGTTCATGAGGTCGATCCGGAGATCCGGGTCCTCCACCCCCACATGCACATGGCAGCCGCAGATCAGCATGCGCCGCACGGTGAGGCCGAGATCGTCGTGCAGCGCGTCGTAGCGGGGCTTGCGGGTGTGCGTCTGCTGGCGCCACTTGGCGAAGGGGTGGGTGGAGGCGGCGATGGCGGCGTAACCATGGGCCTCCGCGCTCTCGGCGACGGCGCGGCGGAGGGCGCCCAGATCCGCCACCGCCGCGGGCACCGAGCGATGCGGCTTGGTGCCGACCTCCACCTGGCATTGGAGATACTCGCCGGTCACCTGGTCGCCCATGCGCGCGGCCAAAGCCTCTCGAAACTCCGGCGCAGGCTCGGTCACGAGGTCCCGGCTCTCCCGATCGACGACGAGATACTCCTCCTCGATCCCGATGGTGAAGCTCGGCCGCTCGATCATGCGCGCTCTCCCTGCCTATGGGCAAATCCTGGCGTTCGGCGCGGCGCGGGTCAATTGCCACTGGCAACCTCTCTTCAGACCCCTTAACTCCGGTTGACAGCCCGCGCGCCGTCATGGCGAACTGACACAAAAAGGCTTCGGGAGGACCATGATCCGCAGCGGCGCTGAGACACTCGTGGAGGCTCTTGCGGCCCAGGGGGTGCGCACCGTGTTCGGCGTGCCGGGCGAGAGCTATCTGGCCGTCCTCGACGCGCTCCACGACAGCGAGATCCGCTTCGTCCTCGGCCGTCAGGAGGGCGGGGTGGCGTTCATGGCCGAGGCCTGGGGCAAGCTCACGGGGCAGCCGGGCATCGCTTTCGTCACTCGGGGGCCAGGGGCCACCAACGCCTCGATCGGCGTGCACACCGCGCGGCAGAACTCGACGCCGATGATCCTCTTCGTCGGCCAGATCGAGACGGGCATGCGCGGCCGCGAGGCGTTTCAGGAGATCGACTACGGCGCCTATTTCGGCACGGTCGCGAAATGGGTGGTGGAGATCGACACGGCGGACCGTGTGCCCGAGCTCGTGGCCCGCGCCTTCCACACGGCGTTGGCGGGGCGTCCGGGCCCCGTGGTCGTCGCGCTGCCGGAGGACATGCTGGTCGCGGCGACCGACGCGCCGGTGCACCGCGCGCCCATCGCGCCGGCCTGGCCTGGTCTCGACCCGGAGGGCTTCGCCGCCGCCGCGGCGCGGCTCGCCGCGGCCGAGCGCCCGGTGTGCTTTCTCGGCGGCGGCGGCTGGGACGTGGCCGGCCGGCGTGGCCGACGCGCGCTTGCGGCCTTCGAGCGCTTCGCGACCGAGGCGCAGCTCCCCGTCGTCGTGGGATTCCGCGACCAGGACCTCTTCGACAACACGGCAGACCCTTATGTGGGCGATGCGGGCTTCGGCATGGCGCCCCATGTGCGCGACGTGCTGGCCAGAGCCGACCTCCTTCTCGCCGTCAACATCCGCTTCGGCGAAACCGCGACCGACGGGTACACTCTCTTCGATCTGCCGACGCCCGAGCCCACGCTCGTGCATGTCCACCCGTCGGACGCCGAGCTCGGCAAGGTCTACCAGACCCCCTTCGCGCTCCACGCCTCGCCCGCGGCCTTCCTCTCGGCGCTGTCGGAGACCGACCCCGCCCATCCCCGGAGCCGCCGCGCCTGGGCGACCGACGCGCGCCTCGGCTACCGCAAGAGCTTCGATCTGCCGCCGCAGCCCGGGCGCCTCGACATGGGCCGGGTGATGGCGCATCTGCGCCGCGCGCTGCCCTCGGACGCCATCGTCACCTGCGGGGCGGGGAACTTCGCGATCTGGCCCGGGCGGCTCCTCGAATACGGCCGGGGCCACCGGCTCCTTGGCCCTCAATCGGGCGCCATGGGCGCGGGGCTCCCCGCGGCGGTCGCGGCCAAGATCGCAGCGCCCGAGCGCATGGTGGTGTGCTTCACCGGCGACGGCGACCTCCAGATGACGATGCAGGAGCTCGGCACCGCGATGCAGGCCGGCGCGCAGCCCATCGTCCTCGTCCTCAACAACGGCACCTACGGCACCATCCGCATGCATCAGGAGCGCGCCTATCCCGGCCGCGTCTCGGGCACCGACCTCGAAAACCCGGACTTCGTGGCGATCGCCGGGGCCTATGGCATGCATGGCGAGCGGGTGGAGACGGCGGAGGGCTTCGCTGAGGCTTTCGCGCGCGCTCAGGCCTCCAACACGGGCGCGCTCCTCGAGCTCATGATCGACAAAGAGGCGCTGACACCCAGGCGCACCCTTTCGCAGATCCGCCAGGCTGCGATGGTCTGACCCGGGCAGGGCCGCCCCGGTCAGCGGCCGAAGAGGCGGCGGAAGAAGCCCGAGATGCCGGTGTAGTGGCCCGAGACCTTGTCGGTCGCGTCGTCCCATTGCTGGTCGATCGCATCCACCAGGGGGTCCACATGACGGCCATAGAGCACGATCACATAGCGGCGGATCACCAGGAACCCGATCACGAGCACCGCAATGATGGTGCCGTTGAACCAGGGGTAGAAGGTCTCGTCCGCGCTTTCCGCCTCGCGCAGATCCACGACATTGGGAAACATCGAGGCCATTTTCACTCGCCAGCCGTAATGGGTGAGCACCACCCAGCGCGGGTCCGCCTCGGTCGACTGCCAGTTCGCGGCGCGGGACTGGATGTTCTGCGTCTCCCATTTGAAATAGGGTGGCCAGCCGAAATCCGTGTCCTCGTTGCGGAACTCGCGGGTGGTGCCGTCTGGCTCGGCGGCGTAGATGAAGCTCACATCGCGGGTCTCGGTGCGGGAGCTGCCCGTGGCGGTCTCCACCACCGTGTCCATGCGCTTGGTGTCGATCCCGGTGATCCGGACAACCTCGCGCTTGGGCAGGCTGTAGTGCAGGAGCGCCGCCACCGCGAGGAGGAGGACGGCGTACAGGGTCCATTTGACGGCGGTCATCCGGCTCTCCGCGCGATCAGGTGAGTTGGGCGATCCCGAGCAGGATCATACCGACGACGAGGGGCAACAGGAAGACGCCGTAGAGGAGCTTTTTCTCCCAGGAGCGCTCGTACTCCGCGAGGCCCTTGGCGACGTAATCCTCCCGCGAGAGGCCGGGGGCCGCGCCCGCGGCGTGCTCCTCCTCCAGCGAACGGCGCTTGTCCCAGCGCATATAGGCGCTCAGCCCCACATAGATCGCCGTGAGCACCGCCACCACGAGGACCGCGCGCAAGACCGTCACACCCATGCTCCGACACCTCCCAGTCGCTTATTTAGGGCGTTGCGGGGCGCGGGGCGAGCGGTCCGGCCCCTGGAACACCAGGAGATTGGAGAGATGCGCGGGGTCGGCCCGCTCGAGGAGCCCGCAGCGGTGGGTCCGCCCCGCCTCCCAGCGCCAGCAATAGTCGTGCCCGCCCATATCCAGGTTGAGCGCCATGCGCGGGGCGTGGGCCGCGGCCAGGGCCACGCTCGCCTCGTGCAGCGTCATCGGTCCCGGGCTCTGCCACACACCGAAGCCGGCCCCGTCCGTGAAGAGGATGCGGCGGCGGACACGGGGTGCGTCGGCCCGGGGGCGGACATCGACCCGACCGTCGACGATGAGAAGGTGGCTTTGGGCGACGCTCACGCCCGTGCGGGCGGCCTCCGCCGCGAAGCGGGCGCGGGTGGCGGGGTCTGTGAGGTCCTGATGCGGGCCGCCCAGCCGGGCCCGCTTCCGGTGTTGGATCTGAAGCCGGCCCGCGGGATCGACGGTCAGCACCCCGTCCATCCGCGCGAGGTTCGGGTTCACCACCCGGCCGCCCCAGACGAAGAGGCCGACGGGCTTGCGCGCGCCGCCGGCGCGCGGGTCGGTGGCGGTGTAGGCCCCGGTCATGGCCCAGAGGCTGCCGGACTCAGGGCCCGGCGGAGAGGCCTCCGGCAACAGGAGGAGCCGCGGGGCGAGCGGTGCGTGGCAGCTGTGGAGGAGCAGGGTCTCGGAGGCCGGGGGACAGGCGGCGGCGCTGCTCGCCAGCCAGGCGAGGGCCAGGGCCCAGCGGATCATCCCGGAGACATGCCCCTCAGCCGCTCGGAGCGCCGACGGAGCATCTCGACGGTGACGAGGAGGAGGATGGAGATCGTCACCATCACCGTGGCGACCGCCAGGATCGTGGGCGAGATCTGCTCGCGCAGGCCCGTGAACATCTGCCAGGGCAGGGTCTGCTGCTCTTGGCTGCCGAGGAAGAGGACGACGACCACCTCGTCGAACGAGGTGATGAAGGCGAAGAGCCCGCCCGAGACCACGCCCGGCACGATCAGCGGCATCTGCACCCGGAAGAAGGTGGTGACCGGATCCGCCCCCAGATTGGCCGCGGCCCGGGTCAGCGACTTGTCGAACCCCACCAGCGTCGCGGTGACGGTGATGATCACGAAGGGCGTGCCGAGGGCGGCATGGGCGAGGATCACGCCCACATAGGTGCCCTGGAGCCCGATGCGGCTGTAGAAGAAGTACATCCCCGCCGCCGAGATGATGAGCGGCACGATCATCGGCGAAATGAGGATGGCCATGATCGCGCCCCGGAAGGGCACTTTGCCCTGGCTGAGGCCGATGGCCGCCAAGGTGCCGAGCGTGACCGAGATGAGCGTGGCGAGCGGCGCGATGGTGAGCGAGTTCCAGAGCGCGCGCTGCCAATCCGCCGAGCCGAAGAAGTCCTCGTAATGCCGGAGAGAGTAGGCCTCCGCCTCGAGGGCCAGCATCTCCGGCGTGAAGGTGAAGTACTCGCCCGAGTTGAAGCTGAGCGGGATGATCACCAGGATCGGGAAGATCAGGAAGAAGAAGATGAGACCGCAGAGCACGCGGAAGCTGTAGTACCAGACGCGCTCTCCGGTGGTGGCATAGATCGGCAAGGCCATGGGGTCACCCGAGCTTCACGTTGTCGATGCCGACGATGCGGTCGTAAACCCAGTAAAGCACCAGGACGACGGCGAGCATCAGCGTGGCCAGCGCCGCGGCGAGGGACCAGTTGCCGCTTACGCTGATGTTGTAGGCGATCTTGTTGGAGATGAAGGTGCCGTCGGTCCCGCCCACGAGCTCGGGCGTGATGTAGTAGCCGATCGACAGGATGAAGACGAGGATCGCCCCCGCCCCGATCCCGGGCACCGTGTTGGGGAAGTAGACCCGCCAGAAGGCCGTGAAGTTCGTCGCCCCGAGCGATTTCGCCGCGCGCAAGTAGGAGGGCGGGATCGTCTTCATCACCGAATAGAGCGGCAGGATCATGAAGGGCAACAGGATGTGCGTCATCGCGATGATCGTGCCCGTTTGGTTGAACATCATGTCGAGCCGCGCGTTGTCCGCCACCACGCCAAGGCTGACGAGGAAGTCGTTCACCACCCCCTGCTGCTGGAGGAGGACGATCCAGGCCGAGGTGCGCACGAGGAGCGAGGTCCAAAACGGCAAGAGCACCAGAATGAGGAGGAGGTTGGCGTGGCGGGAGGGCAGGTTCGCCAAGAGCCAGGCGATCGGGTAGCCGAGGAGGAGGCAGGTGAAGGTGATCGTGAGGCTCAGCCAGATCGTGCGTTCGAGGAGCACGAGATAGAGCCGGTCGAGCTCGGATTTGAGCACGATGTCGCCCTCGGCGTTCTGCTCCCGGTCGAGCGCGCTCAGGAAGAAGGCGCCGGTGTAGGGGCCTGAGAGGCGCTTGATCGTGGCCCAGATCTCGATGGAGCCCCATCGCTCGTTGAGATCGAGGAACTTCTCCTTGTAGGGACCTTCCTCCCAGCGGGAGACGCGGCGCCCGGCGGAGCGGAAGAGGCTCGAGACGCCGGAGACGTGATAGTTGAGCGTGACGCCGAGCTTGGTGTGCTGCTTGCTCTCGAACGCCACCGCGATGTCCTTGGCGAGCGCCTCGAAGGCCGGCTCGCCCGGCATTTCGCCGGAGGCCGGATCCCAGTCGAGCAAGGCCTCGACCGTGCGGGGCAGGTTCTCGGGCACGGTCGAGGCGTTCTCGACCGAGCGGAACAGCATGTCGGCGATGGGCGCAACGAAGCTCACCAGCACAAAAAAGAGGAGCGGCGCGACGAGGGCGAAGGCACGGAGCTTTTGCCGGCGCTGGGCGCGCGCGAGGCTCTGCTTGAGCGGGGTGCCGTCGGCGGCGAGGAGCCGGCCGCGGGCGTCCGTGTCAGTGGCCGCTTGGGCCTCCGGCGGCGGCGCGTCGGATAGGGCCGTGGTGGTCATCGCTGTCTCCCGGGCCGGCTTGGGGGCAGGGCCCGAGGGCCCCGCCGGGGTGTGAATCAGCTCACTTGAGGAGCCAGGCCTGGAACTTGGCGTCCAGGTCGTCGCGGTAGTCCGCCCACCACTCGTAGTTGTAGAGGAAGGTGTTCTTGGCGTTGTTCGGGTC
>CAYXPI010000166.1:0-8141 GCA_964467005.1 uncultured Limibaculum sp.
GAGGCCCATGATCGGCGCGGCGCCCAAGCCCGCGCCGCCGCCCCCGCCGAAGCCGCCGCGGCCGGAGCCGGTGACCGTGACACCGCAGAGCGTGGAGACGGACGAGCCGCGGCCCGCCCCGAAAGCGCCGAAGGCGCCCGAGCTGGTGGTCGATCCATGGCCCGGGCGCGGCGACCACACCTCGATCCAAGCGGCGATCGACGCGGCGAAGGAGGGCAGCCGCATCTTCATCCGCCCGGGTCTCTACAACGAGAAAGTGACGCTCGCGAAGGCGCTGGAGCTGATCGGCGACGGCCCGCGCGAGGAGATCGTAATCGCGTCCAACAGTACCGAGGGTATGGTGGTGACGGCCAATATCGCGCGGGTGGCGGGGCTGACGCTCCGCCGCGATCCCGGCGAGGGCAACAATGTCGCGCTGTGGGTGACCGGTGGGCGCGCGGAGTTCGAAGATTGCGCTTTCACCAGCCAGTCCCTCTCCTGCGCCCAGATCAAGGGGGCGGGCACCGCGCCGGACTTCCGCCGCTGCCGCTTCCACGATGGCGCTCAGGGCGGGCTGTCTTTCCGCGAGGGCGCGCGCGGGCGGGTCGAGGACTGCGAGCTCACAGGCAACGCGTACCCTGGTGTCCAGATCTCGGGGGGCACGGACCCGGTGCTGCGCCGCTGCGTCCTCCGCGGCAATCGGCAGGCCGGTGCGCTCGTCCATGAAAACGGCCGCGGCACCTTCGAGGACTGCGAGATCGTGGAGAACGGCAGGGCCGGCGTCGAGATCCGGGAGGGCGGGCGGCCGACGCTGCGCGGCTGCCGGATCGGCGGGAACGCGTACGAGGCCATCTGGATCAGCGACGCCGAGAGCGGCGGGACCTTCGAGGGCAACGACCTGCGCGGCAACACGAAGGGCGCCTGGCGGATCGCACACGGCGCGGAGGCGAACGTCACCCGCCGCGACAACAGGGAGCGCTGAGCCCGCCCTTCCGTTCGCCGCGCCGAGCCGCTAGGAGGCGGGCATGGACATTCTCGCAAAGATCGCCGCCTACAAGGCCGAGGAGCTGGCCGAGCGCCGCCGCGCCCGCCCGCTCTCGGAGGTCGAGGCCGCCGCCCGGGCCGCGCCCCCGGTGCGCCCCTTCCTCGGCGCGCTCCGTGCAGCCGAAGCCCGCGGCGGCTACGCCCTCATCGCCGAGATCAAGAAGGCGAGCCCCTCCAAGGGCCTCATCCGCGCCGAGTTCGAGCCCGCCACCCTCGCCCGCGCCTATGAGGCGGGGGGCGCCACCTGCTTGAGCGTGCTCACCGACGGGCCGTCCTTCCAAGGGGCCGACGCGCATCTCGACGCCGCCCGCGGGGCCGTGGCGCTGCCCGCGCTGCGGAAGGACTTTCTGCTCGACCCCTACCAGGTGGCCGAGGCCCGCGCGCTGGGGGCGGACTGCATCCTCGTGATCCTCGCCATGGTGTCGGACGCGGAGGCAGGGGAGCTCGTCGCCGCCGCGCAGGCCTGGGGGATGGACGCGCTCCTCGAGGTGCACGACCGGGCGGAGCTCGACCGGGCGCTGGCGCTCCCCTCGCCGCTGGTCGGGATCAACAACCGCAATCTCAAGACCTTCGAGACCCGGCTCGAGACTACCGAGACGCTCGCCCCGCTCCTGCCCGAGGGCACGCATCTGGTGGCCGAGAGCGGGCTCGTCACCCCGGGCGATCTGGCGCGGCTGGCCGAGGTGGGGGCGCGCTCCTTCCTGATCGGCGAGAGCCTGATGCGGGCGGAGGATGTGGCGGCGGCCACCCGGGCGCTCCTCTCCGACCCCGCGCCGCCGCGCCGGCTCACGCATTTCGACGGCGAGGGCCGCGCGCGCATGGTGGATGTGGGCGCCAAGCCCGACACCGAGCGCACCGCCACGGCCCAGGGCCGGGTGGTGATGGCGCCGGAGACGCTCACCACCATCACCGAGGGCCGGGCGAAAAAGGGCGATGTGCTCGCCGTCGCCCGCCTTGCCGGGATCATGGCGGCCAAGCGCACCGCCGATCTCATCCCCCTCTGCCACCCGCTCATGCTGACCAAGGTGACAGTGGATCTCACCCCCGCCCCGCCCGACACGGTGGAGATCGAGGCGACGGTCAAGCTCACCGGCAAGACCGGCGTGGAGATGGAGGCGCTCACGGCCGTGAGCGTGGCCGCCCTCACCGTCTACGACATGACCAAGGCGCTCGACCGAGGGATGCGGATCGAGGGGATCCACCTCGTCCACAAGGCGGGCGGGAAGTCCGGCGAGTTCCGCGCCGAGGGAGCGGCGTGAGCCTCCTCAGCGTCGAGGAGGCGCTCGCCCGGGTGCTCGACCTCGCGCCGCGCATGGCCGCCGAGACCGTGCCGCTGGCCGAGGCCTGGGGCCGCGTGCTGGCCGAGGACGCGGTGGCGGCGCGCGACCAGCCGCCCTTTCCCGCCTCGGCGATGGACGGTTACGCCGTGCGCGCGGCGGAGGCCGGGGCCGGAGCCACCCTGCCGCTCGCGGGAGAGGCCGCGGCGGGCCGCGGCTATCCCGGGCCTCTGCCCCTGGGTGAGGCCGTGCGCATCTTCACCGGGGCGCCCGTGCCGGAGGGGGCCGACACGATCCTGATCCAGGAGAACGCGGAGGCGCGCGACGGCGCGGTCCAAGTCTTGGAAGCCCCGGCGCCCGGCGCCCATATCCGCGCCGCCGGCGCCGATTTCGCTTCCGGCGCCCGGCTGGCCGCGCCGCGTCGGCTGAGCTCTCGGGACATCGCGCTGCTCGCGGCGATGAACGCGGCCGAGGTCGCGGTGGCCCGCCGCCCGGTGGTGGCGCTCGTGCCGACGGGGGACGAACTCGTGCTCCCCGGGGCAGAGCCCGCGCCGGACCAGATCGTCACCTCCAACAATTTCGGCCTCGCCGCCCGGCTGCAAGCTGAGGGCGCCGTGCCCCGGCTCTGCCCCATCGCACGCGACACGCCGGAGAGCCTCGCCGCCGCCCTCGCGGTGGCGGAGGGGGCGGACATCGTCGTCACCCTCGGCGGCGCCTCGGTGGGCGCGCACGATCTGGTGGCCCAGCTCGGCCTCGAGGCGGGCTTCGACCGCGCCCTCTATAAGATCGCGATGCGGCCAGGAAAGCCGCTGATCGCCGGGCGGCTCCGCGGCACGCCCCTCCTCGGCCTGCCGGGAAACCCCGTCTCGGCCATGATCTGCGGCGAGGTGTTCCTCGTGCCCGCGATCCGCGCGGCCCTCGGCCTGCCCGCCGGCCCCCGGTCGCGTCGGCCCGCGCGCCTCGCCCACGCGCTCGGCCCCAACGGCCCGCGGGAGCATTACGCCCGGGCCGTGGTGACGGAGCGGGACGGCACCGCCAGCGCGCGGCTCTTCGGCAATCAGGACAGCGCCCTCCTCTTCACCCTCGCCGAGGCCAACGCCGTTGCCATCCGCCCGCCGGGCGCGCCCCCCGCCGCCGAGGGTGACTGGATCGACACCATTCCGCTTGACGCAGTCGACTGACCCCGCAATTGGGTGATTCGCCTGCGATTGACACAAAGCACGAACTTAAGTAGAACGACATGTGGAAGGGCGCTCCAAGCCCTCGGAAGGCGGACGGATGCTGACCAAGAAGCAATACGATCTCCTGCTGTTCATTCACGAACGCGTGCAGCGCGACGGCGTGTCGCCCTCTTTCGACGAAATGAAGGAGGCGCTGGATCTGAGGTCCAAATCCGGCATTCATCGCCTCATCACAGCGCTGGAGGAGCGGGGCTACATCCGCCGCATGGCGCACCGCGCCCGCGCCGTGGAGATCCTGCGACTGCCGGAGAACATCGAGAGCCAGCGGCCCAAGGGCTTCCGTCCCTCGGTCATCGAGGGCGCGCTGGGACGCGAGGCGCCCGCGGGCCCGGCCCAGGGCCTCGGCGCCCCGGCCGCGCTCGGCCTCGGCACCAGCGTCGCCCTCGTCGGCCGCATCGCCGCGGGCACCCCGATCGAGGCGCTGGAGCACGGCGCGAGCCGGATCGGCGTGCCCGAGCAGATGGTGGATCCCGCGGCCGAGCACTATGCCCTCGAGGTGAAGGGCGATTCGATGATCGAGGCCGGGATCCACGAGGGCGACATCGTGGTCATCCGTCGGCAGGACACGGCCGAAACCGGAGACATCGTCGTGGCGCTGATCGACGACCACGAGGCGACGCTGAAGCGGCTGCGGCGCAAGGGCGGCGCCATCGCGCTCGAAGCCGCCAACCCGGCCTATGGCACCCGGCTCTACCGCTCCGGTCAGGTGAAGATCCAAGGCCGCATGGTGGGTCTCATCCGCACGTACTGACGGGCCCGGCCCCGGGCGGAGACCAGAGGCGCCGGCGGCGCGCCGCGCCCTCGATCCGCGGCGGCCCCCCCACGTTGGGAAACGCCGCCACCGCGCCGAGCCGGGCGAGCTCCGCCTCTCCCAGATAGCAGCACGGGCCGGCGAGCGGCCCGCCATGGCGTGCGACCAGAAGCACCCGGGGCGCGCACAGCTCCGCCAGCCGCGCCGGCTCCGGCCGCCGTGCGTGCACGACCTCGAGGCGCCACCCGCCGGCAAGCTCCGCGCGCACCCAGCCACGGCCCCGCGCGGCCCCGGGGCGCCGCGACGCGGCCTCCTGATCCGCGCCGTCGCCGTCCCGCCGCAGCCAGCTCTCGGCCGCGAAGCTCTGGGCCCGGGGATGGTCCACCACCCGACCCTCCGGCCCCATCACCCCCACCAGCCGCGCCCCCGGCGCCAGGAGAATGGGCGGCCGCGGCGGGGGATCGGACAGTGCCCAGATCCCGATCGCGAGCGGCAGGGCCCCCGCAAGCCGGAGCGGGCTCGCCAGAAGCACCATCCACAGCCCGCCCAGCGTGACGAGGCCGAGCGCCGCGCCGCCGCCCGCGGGCATCGGCATGACCGCCCCCTCCCAGCTGGCTACCACGGTCGCGATCTCGAGCACGAGGCCGATACCCGCCCCCATCGCCGCGAGCGCGGGCCCCGCGAGGCCGAGCGGTGCGAGCGCCCCGGCCAGCACCGCCATCGGCGCGATCCACAGGCCCATCACCGGCACCGCGACCAGATTGGCCGGCAGCCCGTAGAGCGGCACCCGGTTGAAATGGGCGGCGGCGTAGGGGGCGGTCGCGAGCCCCGCCACGACACTCGAGAGGACCAGCGCGCCGAAATAGATCGCGACCAGCCGCACACCGCGCGCAGCGATCCCGGAGGGCGGAGGCGCCCGTCGCCGCGGCCAGGCCTCGAAGACCGCGACGAGCCCCGCTGTCGCCGCAAAGCTCATCTGAAACCCGGGGTCGAAGAGCGACACCGGCCGGAGCGCCAGCACGATCAGCGCGGCCACGCCGAGCGCCCGCAGCGTGATCGCCGGCCGGTCCGCCAGCACCGCAACCAGCGCCACGGCCACCATGGCATAGGCCCGCTGGGTCGGAACCGTCGCGCCGGAGAGGGCGAGGTACCCGGCCCCACCGAGGAGCGCGACACCGGCCGCCAGCTTCTTGCCGTTCACCCTCAGCCCCAGGGCGGGCACCGCGGCCACGCCAAGCCGGGTGAGCGCGAAGAGAAGGCCGCAGAGGATGCCCATATGGAGCCCTGAGATCGCCAGGAGATGCGCGAGATTGGCGGCCCTCAGCGCGTCGATGTCGGCCGCGTCGATCCCGCTCCGGTCGCCCACGATCACCGCTGCGGCGAAGGCCCCCTCGGCCGCCGGCAGGCGGGCCCGGAGCGCGTCGGCGAGGGCGGCACGGCGCTCGGCAAGCCAGAGCCGCGCGCCGTCCGCCGCCGTCTCCCGCCCGAGCGCGAGCGGCGGCCCGAGCGCATAGCCCACGCCGCCGATCCCGGCGAACCAGGCGGCGCGGCGAAAGTCGAACGCGCCGGGCTCGACCGGCCCCCCGGGCGGGAAGAGCCGGGCATAGACCCGCACCCGTTCGCCCGGCCGCGGCGCCGCCGCCATCTCCTGACCCACGAGGCTCACCCGCACCCGGGCCGGCGTCTCCGCCTCCGTGAGCCCGTAGATCCGTACCCGGTCGAGCGTCAGCCGCGGCGCGCCCGAGGCCGAGACCGCGAGCGCGCGCACCCGGCCGTCGAGCGTCTCTTCCACCATCTCGTTCAGCACCGGCGCGGCGGCGGCCCGAGCGTGGAGGAGCGCCGCCGCGAATCCGAGACCCGCCACGAGCGCGCCCAGTGCGACGGCCTCAGCCAGCACGCCAGCCCGACGGGGCCATCCGAGGAGGAGAAGCGTGGCCGGCCCCGCCGGCGCGAGCGCCCAGAGCGGTGAGGGCTCCTCGGACAGTGAGAAGTACGCCCAGATCCCGAGGCCGAACGCCACCGGCAGCCACAGCGCCGCCCGCGGCGCCTCGGCGCGATAGATTCTCTCCGCCCAGCCCGGCCAGGCGGCTGGCATCCCCATCCCCAGCGGTCCCTCCCCTTGTCCTTGCGCACGCCCTGCCCCATAACCGTGGCCGCGTTTCGGAGAGGACCGCAAGCCCCGCCGGGGCGCGCCGGAGCGGACGGGGAGGCGGAGGCCATGAGCGAGGCGAACCCGGCAGAGGTGGTGACCCGGTTCGCCCCCTCGCCCACCGGATTTCTGCACATCGGCGGCGCGCGCACAGCGCTCTTCAACTGGCTGTTCGCCCGCGGGCGCGGCGGGCGCTTCCTTCTGCGCATCGAGGACACGGACCGCGCGCGCTCCACGCCCGAGGCCACCGAGGCGATCTTCGCCGGCATGCGCTGGCTCGGGCTCGACTGGGATGGCGAGGCCGTGAGCCAGGCCTCCCGCGTGGCGCGGCACCAGGAGGCGGCGGAGGCCATGCTCGGCGCCGGCACCGCCTATCGCTGCTACGCCACCAAGGAGGAGATCGACGCCTTCCGCGAGGCCGCCAAGGCCGCGGGGCGCCCGCCGATGTTCGAGAGCCCCTGGCGCGACCACGACGGGCCGGCGCCGGACGCGCCCTCCGTTATCCGGCTCCGCGCCCCGCGGGAGGGGCAGGTGCGGGTGGAGGATGCCGTGCAAGGCCCCGTTACCTGGGACGCAGGCCAGCTCGACGACCTCATCCTCCTCCGCTCGGACGGCACGCCCACCTACATGCTCGCCGTGGTGGTGGACGACCACGACATGGGCGTGACCCATGTGATCCGGGGCGACGACCACCTGACCAACGCGGCGCGGCAGACGCTCATCTTTAAGGGGCTGGGTTGGGACACGCCGGTGTTCGCGCACATCCCGCTCATCCACGGGCCGGACGGGGCCAAGCTCTCCAAACGCCACGGGGCCCTCGGCGTCGAGGAATACGCTAAGATGGGCTATCTACCCGAGGCGATGCGCAACTATCTGGCCCGGCTCGGCTGGTCCCATGGCGACGACGAGTTCTTCTCCACCGAGCAGGCGACCGCGTGGTTCGGTCTCGAGACCTGCGGAAAGGCCCCCGCGCGCTTCGACTTCGTCAAGCTCGCGAACCTCAACGGCCAGCATATGCGCGCCGCCGAGGATGCGCGGCTCGTCGAGGCGCTCGACGATCTCCGCTCGCGCCGCGGCACAGCGCCGCTGGACGCGGGCCGTCGGGCCCAGCTGCTCGGCGCTATGCCGGGCCTGAAGGACCGCGCCAAGACCTTGTTGGAACTCGAGGATTTGGCCTATTACATCCTGGCGGACCGGCCGCTGGAGCCCGACGCCAAGGCCGCCAAGCTGCTCGACGACCCCGCGCGGGCTCTTCTCCGTCGGTTGACCGCTCGGCTAAAAGACCTGGACAGTTTTGCGAAACACGACGTGGAGGCCGAGATCCGCAGTTTTGCCGAGGTCGAGGGCCTCAAGCTCGGCAAGGTGGCGCAGCCCTTGAGGGCCGCTCTTACGGCCCGGGCCGTCAGCCCCGGCGTGTTCGACGTCATGGAGACGCTCGGCCGCGACGAAACCCTGGCGCGACTGGAGGACGCCGTCTGAGCGCGCCCCTCCTGCGCCCAACAAAACCCAAGCGCCGGCACCGGCGCCCTGCAGGAGGACAAGCGATGGACGCGAAGACCCAACGGACCGCCACCGTCACGATCGACGGCGAAACCGCCGATTTCCCGATTTACGATGGCATCCACGGCCCCTCGGTGATCGACATCCGCAAGCTCTACGCGAGCACGGGCATGTTCACCTACGATCCCGGCTTCACCTCG
>CAYXPI010000167.1:0-8099 GCA_964467005.1 uncultured Limibaculum sp.
AGGTGAACGAGCATCTGCGCGAGGTGAAGCAGGTGGCCGATGCGATCGGCGCGGTGGTTATCGGCCTCGGCGCCGCGCCGGATGTGTCGGCCGCGGACATGGACGTCATGCCCAAGGGACGCTACCGCCTCATGACCCGGTATATGGGGAAGGTCGGCACCCACGGCACCCATATGATGTATCGCACCTGCACCGTTCAGGTGAATCTCGATTTCGCGTCCGAGGCCGACATGGTGCAGAAGCTGCGCGTGGCCCTCGCGCTCCAGCCGGTGGCCACCGCCCTCTTTGCCAACTCGCCTTTCTGGGAGGGCCAGCCCGCCGGCCTTCTCTCCTACCGCTCCCGGGTGTGGCGCGACCTGGATGCGGACCGGACGGGCATGCTCCCCTTCGTCTTCGAGGACGGGTTCGGCTTCGAGCGCTGGGTCGACTACGCCCTCGATGTGCCGATGTATTTCGTCTACCGCGACGGGGTGTATCACGACGCCCTCGGCCAGAGCTTCCGAGACTTTCTGGAGGGGCGGCTGCCGGCGATGCCGGGGGAGACGCCGACGCTCTCGGATTGGGGCGACCACCTCACCACGATCTTCCCCGAGGCGCGGATCAAGAAGTTCATCGAGATGCGGGGGGCGGATGGCGGGCCTTGGCGGCGGCTTTGCGCGCTGCCGGCGCTCTGGGTGGGGCTCGTCTACGATCAAGGCGCGCTCGATGCGGCCTATGATCTCGTGAAGGGCTGGACGGCGGACGAGCGGGAGGGCTTGCGCGTCTCGGCCTCGGAGGTCGGGCTTCGGGCCGAGATCCAGGGGCGCGCGCTCCGCGAGGTCGCAGCGGATGTGCTCGCGATCGCGGAGGCCGGGCTCAAGGCCCGCGCCAAGGCCACGGATATCGACGGGGACGAGAGCCATTTCCTGAGCGCGCTTCAGGAGATCGTCGCCACCGGCCAGACCCCCGCGGAGGAGCTCCTGGCCCGCTACGAGGGCGATTGGGCGGGCGATCTCTCCCGGATCTACGCCGACTACAGCTACTGAGGGCGCCGCCGCGTCCGCCGCCCCGCGGCTTGGCGTGCGTCGCGCCCGCGGCGGGCGGCCGGCTCCGGGCGGTGTGGCAGGCCGGGTGCGGCGCCGCCTCCGCCCTCACTGCACCTTGGCGCGGAGCCGATCCGTCGCGTGTTCCATCACGAGCACGATCGCGAAGATCGCGAGGATGATCGCCGAGGCCTTCGGGTAGTCGAAAAGGTCGAAGGCGGTCTTGAGCTCCTGCCCGATGCCGCCCGCCCCCACGAGCCCCAGCACCACGGAGGAGCGCACCGCCTTCTCGAGCGCGAAGAGCGTGGTGTTGATCATCGAGGGGAGCGCGTCTGGGATCACGGCCCCCATGAGCACCGAGAAACGCGAGGCGCCGAAGGCCTCGAGCGCCTCCTGCGGTTCGCGCTCCGCGTCCTCCATGGCCTCGGCAAAGAAGCGCCCGCAAAAGCCCAAGGTGTCGACCATGATCGTCATGGTGCCGGCGACCGCCCCGAGCCCCACGGCCGAGACGAAGATGAGCGCCCAGACAAGATCCGGCACCGTGCGGGCGAGCGAGATCACCGCGCGGAAGGCCCAGGCGACCGCGCCGAAGGGGCTCACCCCGCGGGCGGAGGCCCAGGCGAAGGGGACCGCGAGGAGCACCCCGAGCGCGGTGCCCACGAGCGCGATCTGCAGCGTCTCGACGATGCGGAGCCCCATGCGCGCGAGGAAGGCGGGGTCGGTCTCCGGCGGGAGCATCCGGCCCACAAGATTGGCGATGCGCGGCACCCCGTCCGCGAGGCGCCCGAGCGACGGCGCCACATCCCCGAGCGAGGCGAGGATGAGCCCGCCCACCGCGACGAGGAGCGCGAAATTGAGCGCCGAGACCCGCGCGAAACGCCCTGGGGGCGGGGTGCGGTCAGCCATCGAAGATCTCCGAGAGGCGGGCGGGCGCGACCTCCGCTGCCGGCAGGTTGAAGGCGATGCGGCCCGCCTGGAGGGCCACGATGCGGTCGGCATGGGCGCGGGCATGGGCCATGTCGTGGGTGGTGAAGAGGAGCGCGATCCCCCGCTCCGCCACGAGGCCGGAGAAGAGGGCCATCACCTCGTCGCCCGCGGCGGGGTCGAGCGAGGCGGTGGGCTCGTCGGCGATCACGAGGCGCGGGCCGGCCACCAGCGCCCGGGCGATGGCCACCCGCTGGGCCTGCCCGCCGGAGAGACGGTCCGCCCGGTCCTGCGCCTTATGGGCGAGACGGACATCGCGGAGGGCCGCCATCGCGGCCTCGCGACAGCGCTGGGGAGCCAGCATGTCGGACCAGGCGCCCCACGCGCCCGGCTGCCCGAGGAGACCGTGCAGCACATTGGCCAGCGCGGTGCGCCGGCGCACGAGGCCGTGGCGCTGGAACACGTAGCCCGTCTGCCGCCGGATGCGGGCGCGGGCGCGGGGGCCCTTCAGCCTCTCGCCCAGCACCTCGATCGCGCCCTCGGACGGCGCCAGCCCGATGAGCGCCTTGAGGAGCGAGGTCTTGCCCGCGCCGTTCGGGCCGATCAGGGCCACACGCTCGCGCTGGCCGACCTCCAGAGAGATGTCCGTGAGGATCCGGGCGCCCCCGTAGGCGAGGGAGACCCCCCGCGCGGCGATCGCCGGGGCGCTGGGTGCGGCGGCCGGAGCCCCGGCCGCTGCGGTCTCGGCGAGCGTCACGCTCAGTCGCCGACGAAGGCGGCGAAGGTGTCGACTCCGATGGTGCGGTACATCGCGCGGACATAGTCGTAATCCGCGTCGTTCACGCCCTTGAGGAAGAAGCCGCCGGCGTATTTCTGGTTGTCCTCGCCGGTCAGCACCGCCTCCATGAGGGCCGCGCCCTCGGTGGCGAAGGCCTCGCGCACGGCCTCGAGCGCCCCGGCATCCAGGCCTTTGCGGGCCACCAGGATGTCGTTCGGAAGGTCGCGCCCGCGGGCCACCACGGTGAAGGCGGTGTCTGGGAAGGCCGCGCGCACCCGGCCGAGATGGCCGAAATTCATGCCGACACCCGCAACGTCGCCCCGGATGAGGGCCTCGACCGCCACGTTGCGCTGGATGATCCGCGCTTCGTAGTCCGTGTTGTAGGCGAGGCCGAGATCGGCCAGCGCCTGCGCGGGGCCGAGATGCTGCGAGGTGGAGCCGACCGACCCGAAGGTGACGATCTGGCCCCGGAGGTCCTCGACCGACTTCACGGGGCCGTCGGCGAGCACGACGATCTGGGCGAAGTAGTCCGGCCGCTGCCAGGCGACGACGATCTCGGGGTCGGCGAGCTCTTTGATGACGACGTACTCGGCGGGACCGGTCAGCACGAAATCGACCTGTTCGGCGTTCATCGCCTCCACGGCGGCGGTGCGCGAGGAGACCGGGAAGAGCTCGAGCTCGAGGCCGGTCGCCTCCTCGAGAGCGGTCTCGAACGCGCCGAACTCCGAGTTGAGCGCCTCCAGGCCCTCGATGTCGGTCACGGCGAATTTGTAGCTCTGGGCGTGGACGGCGGCGGGCAGGGCCAGCGCGAGCGCCAGCGCGGCCAGGACGGAACGGAACATGGGGGGAACTCCCTCGTTGGGTGGCTGCGCCATGTCTATACCCGTCGAGGGTGACAGGGCGATGACCCTCGCCCTGTCGGTCTGCGCTCGGATCAGAAGGGGTGGATGCGCGGCCAGTTTTCGTCGCCCGCCGCGATGTGGGCCGGCACGTCGGCCAGCCAGAGCTCCTGGGCGCGGGGGTGCACCTGGAGGAAGAGACGGTCGTCGACGAGCTCGTAAACGAGCGGGTCGCCCGGGGCCTTGTAGCCCTGCGAGGCGGCCCAGGCGCAGTACCCGTCGAAGGCGGGGGCATAGGCGTCCGGGTCGGCGCGGAAGGTGTCGCGGTTCTCCTCCGAGGCGAAGTACCAGACCGCGCCGTTCCAGAAGTGGTTGAACCGGGCCTGGCCCGGGGTGGGCTCGCCCGTGCGGTAGGAGACGGCGTCGTAGCCGCCGATGGCGGTGGCGAGCTGGTTGCCGGCATGGGCGGGCAGCGCGAGAGCGGCGGCAACAAGACCGCCGAGGGCAAGGCGTTTCAGGATCATGGGGGATCTCCTAGGAGCGATGAACAACGCAGCGAAATATTACCAGCGCCGCCCGCGACTCGCCAGTCACTCCGGGTCACGCAAATTCAAGCGCCCGACATCACGCGCTGGCGGCGGCGGGCGCGCCGGGCTATCGAGCGGGCAGGCGGGCGACGAGGGGTGCGATGGCGGACCGGTGGCTCTTGCGGGGCGGGCGCGTGGTGGCGGACGGGCGGGCCGAGGCGCGGGACCTGGGCTTGGCCGACGGGCGGGTGGCGGAGGCTTCAGCGTCGGGCGCGCGGGTGTTCGACGCGACCGGTCTTCTTCTCGCGCCGGGGATCGTGGATCTCCATGGCGACGGGTTCGAGCGCGTGCTGATGCCTCGGCTCGGTGTGCAGGTCGATCTCGCGACGGCGCTCCTCGAGACCGATGCCCAGCTCATCGCCAACGGGATCACGACCGCCTATCTCGCCGTCACGCTCTCCTGGGAGCCGGGGCTCCGTGCGCCCGAGACCGCGGCCGGGCTCCGGCGGGCGCTGGCCGCGCTTCGGCCCGCTCTCCGCGCCGAAATCCGCCTCCAGTACCGCTGGGAGATCTTCGCGCTGGACGCCGCAACCGAGCTCGCCGGCTGGCTCTCGGAGCGGCCGGAGCCGGTGCTCGCGCTCAACGATCATCTGACCCCGCTGCTCGGTGGGCGGCTCCGGCGAAAGCTCCCGGAGCTCGCCCGGCGCGCGGGGATCTCGGAGGCCGAGTACGACGCCCTCGTGGCCCGAACGGCCGAGCGCGCGGCTGAGGTGCCGGCGGCGTGCGCGGGGCTCGTTGCGGCGGCAGCGGCGGCCGGCATCCCGGTCTTCGCCCATGACGAGCCGACGCCGGAGGCCCGGCGGGCCAACCGCGCGCGCGGCATCGCCGTTTCGGAGTTTCCGCTGACTGCGGAGACAGCGCGCGAGGCGGTCTTGGCCGGGGAGGCGACGGTGCTAGGCGCGCCCAACGTCCTCCGCGGCGGCAGCCATATCGGCGCTCTCGGCGCGGCGGAGGCGGTGGCGGCCGGTCTCTGCACCGCGCTCGCTTCGGACTATTACTACCCCGCCCCCCTGCGTGCCGCAGCTCAGCTCGGGCTCGTCGAGCGGTGGGGCCTCGTTTCGGAGGGGCCGGCCCGCGCCGTGGGGCTTACCGATCGGGGCCGGCTCGCGCCGGGGCTTCGGGCCGATGTGCTGGCCCTCCGCGAGACCGCCGTTGGGCCGGTGGTCGAGGCCGTCTGGGTCGGCGGCCGGGTCGGTTTTCTCCGCGATCCCGGCCGCCTCGGCTAGCGATCAGAGGAGCGCGTCGTCCGTCGAGGCCGGCGGCTCTTCCTCCGGCGGACCGATCGGGCGGGGGAGCGCCGCAATCTCGGCGAAGCTGTCGGTGTCTTCGCCGAAGAGGATTTGGGTCGTCACGCTCTTCCGGGGCCCGTTCAGCACCGCGGTGCCCGTCTCGGACTCCGACACGAAGAAGTTCTCCGACGCGTCGAGATCCGTGGGCTCGAGCGCATCCCGGTCGCCGGTGAGCGCCATCAGCGCCTCGAGCGCCTCGCGCTGAGCCTCCGCGGCGTCGCGGGCGGCCTCGGCAAGCCCGTCGAAGCTGTCGGTCTCGCCCTCGGCGAAGGGGATGCGCGTCTCGCGCTCGCGGTTGGGTCCGGAGACCACGACGGTGCCGTCCTCGGAGGCCGAAACGTCGAAGGCGTCGGATGCGTCGAGATCCGTGGCCTCCAGCGCCTCCGGGTCGCCGGTGAGGGATTTCAGAGTGTCGAGCGCCTCGGCGCCCATTTCGAGCCGGGCCTCGAGTGCCTCGAGGCGCTCGGCGAAGCCGTCGGTGGTCAGCAGTTTGAAGAGAGGCATGGTCGATCTCCTATATGGGGAAATTGCCCATATTTCTTGCCCCAGCACGCCCTTGCGGTCAAGGAGAATATGGGCTATTCGCCCATTCATGAGTTCGGAGTTGTGCGGGTGAGCGCGGACCGACTCCGCCGATCGGTGATGCGGGTGCTGCGGCCGCTGGTGCGGGCGATGATCGCGCGCGGCCTGACCTATCCGCCGCTGACCGAGATGCTGAAGGAGCTCTACATTGCCGAGGCAATTCGGCATTTCGGCATCCCGGGCAAGCGCATGACCGACAGCCGGATCAGCCTGCTCACCGGGCTGCAGCGGCGCGACATCCGCCAGCTGCGCGACGCCGAGCCCGAGGACGAACCGAAGAGCGTCGGCCCGGTGCCGCGGGTCATCGCGCTTTGGACGGCCGATCCTCGCTTTGCCGATGCCGAGGGGCCCAAGACCCTGCCCCGCGCCGGGCCCGGCTCGTTCGAAGCGTTGGTGGGCGAGATCGGGCGCGATGTGCATCCCCGGACGATCCTCGACGAGATGGTGCGCCTCGGCCTCGTGCAGCGCCTCGACGACGAAGACGCGGTCGCCCTCACCGCGGACAGCCTGATCCCGTCGGGCAACGAGGGGCTGCTCCTCGCCTATTTCGGCGCCAATCTCGGCGACCATGCGGAGGCCGCGGCGGGCAATCTGATGGCCGCGCCCGCGCCGGGGCCGTTCTTCGAGCGCGCGGTGCATTACAACAAGCTGACCCCGGCCTCGGTGGCCAAGCTGGAGACGCTCGCCCGGGCGCGTCAGAAGGCCGTGCTGGAGGAGATCAACGCCGAGGCGCTGGCCCTTCAGCGGGAGGAGGCGGGAGACCCCGCGGCGCGGGAGCGGTTTCGCTGCGGCGCCTATGTTTACCGCACCGGCGGGGAGGAGGGCGCGTGACCGCCCGGCTGGCGCTTCTCGCGCTTCTCGCGCTCGCGGCTTGCGCGCCCCGGCTCGCGCCGGCACCGGACGCCGACGCGCAGGTGTGCCTCAAGGTTCCGGATCCGGCGGAGGAGGAGCCCGACGGCGGTGTCGGCGGCACCGGCATCCTCGGCGCGATCACGGGCTTCGGCAGCATCGAGGTCAACGGTCTCCGGGTGCACCACGCGCCGGATGCGCCGGTGGACACAGCGCTCGGCCCCGCGGCGGCCGGCGATCTCTCCGTGGGCGAGGTGGTCATCGCTCGTGCGGTCGAGGCGGAGGGCCGGCTTTGCGCCCGGCGGCTGGCGCGCTACCAGCCCCTCATCGGCCCGGTGAGCGCGATCGACCTCGATGCGGCGGAGATCCGGGTCCTCGGCCAGCGCGTGCGCCTGGGGCCGGCCACCCGCGTCGCGGGCGCCGAGGGGCCGGCGGGGCTTTCGGGTCTGCGGCCCGGCGGCCGCGTCGCCGTCTCGGGATACTGGGACGCGGACGGCGTGCGCGCGACGCATATCCGTCCGCTGCCGGAGGAGGACGGGCGGGTCAGCGTCTCGGGGCCCTTGGGGCGCGACGCGGCCGGCCGGCTCACCGTGGGCGGGGTGGCGATCCGCCTTGACGGGGCCGGGTCGGGGCGCGTCGCGGGCCGGGCGGCGGTGAGCGCGACGGGGCGGCTCCGCGACGGGGTCGTGGTGGTCGAGCGTTTCGAGCCGGGCCTCGCCACGCCGCTTGCCCCGGGGGTCGCGCGGCTCTCGATCGCCGGGGTGCCACGGGCCCGTGGCGAGGGGCTTGTGCTCTGGGGGCAGCCCGACATCGCGGTGGTCGGCGGGGTGGCGGGGCGGCTCGGCCTCTTCGGCGGACCCGTGGGGCGGGGAGAAGGCACGCGGCCCGGGCTCTCCGCGGAGGCGACGGAGATCGCGGGCCGGCCGGAGGCGGCGCTCGGGCCGGTCGGCGTCGTCGAGCGGGCGGAGGCCGTGAGGGACCGGGCCCGCGCGCGCGCGGTCGCGGGCTCTCTGCCCTCTGGCAGCGTGGCCGGTGCGTTGGCTGGCGGGGTGCGAGATGGGAGCCTCGGCCCGGCGACGGGTGCACCGCGTGGGGCGCGTGGGCGCGCCGAGGGCCAAGCGCCGGGCCGGGACGGACCCGCGGCCGCGCCCGGGCGCGGTGGGCTCGGTGGAGTGGGCGGGGGAGTGGGCGGTGCGGACGGTCGCGGCAGCGCGGGAGGCCTCGGCCCC
>CAYXPI010000168.1:0-8050 GCA_964467005.1 uncultured Limibaculum sp.
CCGACCGCCGTCCGCGCCGCAGACGCAATCACAACTCCCGTCATCCCAATGTCCTCCGCTGGAGTTCCGTCCGCCGCCTCGGCGGATCGGCGACACGCTTTCACAGGGTGGAATGGGCCGGAATGCGACCATTTCGCCGGGCCATAGGCCTCCGCCGCCGCGCGCGGGGGAGAAGGGTGTTGCGGCGCGGACCGTGCGATGCGACGGTGGCGGCCGTGTCGCGCGAGGGAGGAACCGGTGGGCACCGCCAAATCACAAACCGACGGTCCGATCATCATCAAAAAATACGCCAATCGCCGGCTCTACAACACGGCCAAGAGCAGCTATGTCACGCTCGAGGATTTGAGCCGCATGGTCCAGGCGGGCGACGATTTCCAGGTCTTCGACGCGAAGTCCGGCGACGACATCACCCGGTCGGTCCTCGCGCAGATCATCTTCGAGCAAGAGGCGAAGGGGCAGAACATGCTGCCCACCAACTTCCTGCGCCAGCTGATCCGCCTCTATGGCGACGCGCTGCAGCAGGTGGTGCCGAGCTATCTCGACGCGTCGATGGAGGCCTTCGCCCGCAACCAGGAGCGCCTTCGCGACGCCTTCGGGACCAACCCGGCGATGGCCTCCTTCGAGACGCTCGCGCGGTCGAACATCGAGTTCATGGAGCGGGCGATGCGGATGTTCGGCCCCTTCGTCCCGCCCGGGAGCGGCCTGCCGGGCAGCGCGCCCGGGACCGGGGGGACGGAACCTGCGATCGGCCCCGATCTCGACGCGCTGCAGAGACAGCTCCAGGAGATGCAGGCCCAGCTCGCGACACTCACCAAGACCGCGGCCCAAGCGACGCCCGCTGCGCCGGAGCCCGAGCCCGCGCCGGATCCCAAGACGACGGACTGACGCCGCCATGCACGGGCGCTGCGGCTGGTGCGGGAGCGATCCCCTCTATGTCGCCTATCACGACACGGAGTGGGGCCGGCCCGAGACCGACCCCCGCGCGCTTTGGGAAAAGCTCGTCCTCGACGGCTTTCAGGCCGGGCTCGCCTGGATCACGATCCTGCGCAAGCGGGAGAATTTCCGCGCCGCGTTCGAGGGGTTCGAGCCCGTGCGGATCGCCGGCTGGGGCGAGGCGGAGATCGCGCGCCTCCTCGCCGATCCGGGCATCGTGCGCTCGCGGGCCAAGATCGAGGCGACGATCGGCAACGCGCGGGCCTATGAGCGGATCACGGCGCGCGTGGGCTTCGCGGAGTTTCTCTGGGAGTTCGTCGGCCACCGCGTGGCCATGCGCGCGCCCCGCGGCCTCGCCGAGGTGCCGACCGAGACCCCCGAGAGCCGTGCGATGTCGAAAGCGCTGAAATCGGAGGGCTTCAAGTTTTGCGGCCCCGTGATCTGCTACGCGTTCATGCAGGCCTCGGGGCTCGTCAACGACCATCTGGCGAGCTGCCCGGCCCGGGAGCCCTGCGCGGCGGAGGCCCGGCGCCTCGGGCTGGCCTAAGCCGCCTCGCCGAAGCGCGCGGCGAGAAGCGCGGCGAGCGCCTCCATGAGCTCGGCCGCCTGCGGCCCGCGGGTGGCCACGTCGATCGTCGCGCCGGGGCCGGCGGCCAGCATGAGGAGGCCCATGATCGAGTCCCCCAGCACCGTCTGCCCGTCGCGGGTCACCTCGGCCACCGCGTCGTAGCGCTCCACGGTCTCGACGAATTTGGCCGAGGCGCGGGCGTGCAGCCCCCGCTCGTTGACGATCTCGAGGCGTCGGCGAAGGGTCTCGGTCATCGTGGGGCGGCCCGATCCGCCCCTGGGTCGAGCACGGCGCTCGCGCTGTCGAAATACTTGTGCCCCGCCTCCAGCGCGGCGCGCACCGCGTCCTCGAGCGGCTGCTCCCGCGATTTCGCGAGCTTGACCAGAAGGGGCAGGTTGGCGCCCCAGATCACCTCGATCTGCCCGCCGCGCATCGAGCCGAGCGCGAGGTTGGACGGCGTGCCGCCGAACATGTCGGTCACCAGCACCACGCCGTCGCCGCCGTCGATCTCCGCCACCGCGGCGTCGATCTCGGCCCGGCGCGCGCGGAGGTCGTCGGTTGGGAAGATCGGCACGGTGCGGGCGTTGGCCTGGGGGCCCACCACATGCTCCATGGCGGCGAGGAGCGCGCCCGCAAGCTCGCCATGGGCCACGATGAGGATGCCGATCACCCGGTGCCTCCCGGGCCGGGGCGTCTCATGCGGCCCCGCGGGCGGCGCTCGGCGACGCGCCGTGCCGGTCGAGCTCGCGGTGGCGGAGCGCGACGGGCCAGCCGGCGGCCTCGATCTCGCGCGCCAGCGCCTCGGCGACGGTCACCGAGCGGTGGCGCCCCCCGGTGCAACCGAGCGCGATGGAGAAATAGGCCTTGCCTTCCGCTTTGTAGGCCGGGAGGAGCATGAGCACGAGGTCGGACACCTTGAGGAAGAACGCACGGTACAGCGGATCGGAGACCACGAAGTCTTGGATACGCCCGTCGCGGCCGTCAAGGGCCCGGAGCGCCTCGTCCCAATAGGGGTTTCGCAGGAACCGGCAGTCGAGCACCATATCGGCCTCGTGCGGGGCGCCGCGCTTGTAGGAGAAGGATTGGACCGAGACCGAGAGCCCGGCCGCGAGCCCCTGGCCGAAGCGCGCCTGGATCTCCGTCTTGAGCTCGTGGGGGGTGAGGGCGGTGGTGTCGATCACCACATCGGCCCGGGCGCGCACCTCCTCGAGGATCGCCCGCTCCCGCGCCACACCGGTGGCCGCGTCCTCGGCCGGTGCGAGGGGGTGGCGCCGCCGGGTCTGGCTGAAGCGCGCGATGAGCACCTCGTCCGCGCAGTCGAGAAAGACGAGGAGCGCGCCGATCCCGTGGCTCGCGCGCAGCATGTCGAGGCTCGCCATCAAGGCGCGGGTCGAGAAGCCGCGGGTGCGGGTCTCGATGCCGAAGGCGATGGGGCGGCGGGGGCCCGCGCCGGGGCCGATCACCGTCTCGAGAAGGGCGAGCGGAAAGTTGTTGAGCGGCTCGTAGCCGAGATCGTCGAGCACGTTGATCGCGGTGGAGCGCCCGGCGCCCGACATGCCGGTGACGATGAGCACGAGGGGGCGTCCGTCGCCCTCGCGCCCCGGCGGTCTCGGCTCATTCTCGGCCATCGCCTCGGTCCTCGCCTTGCCACGGTGCCGGCCCCGATGCGCGCCAGGCCGCGCTCACTTGGCGAAGAACTCGGTGTCGAGGAGCCCCCCCGCCATCAGAACCGTGATGAGCGCCGGCGCCAGCCCCGGACGGTCCTTCCCGAAGATGACCGGGCAGGGCACGCCGAGCAAGCCCCGATGGCCGGTCTCGGGCAGCCGGTCGCGGGTGCCGCGGTTGAGGTCGATGATGCAGCTGAGCGGCGCCTGGTCGACGAAGGGCAGGCGCACGAGCCCGATGCCGCGGAGCTCGAGGAGCCCTTGGATCGGCCCCGGCGCGCTCATGACGATGGGGACGGCCCGGCCCCGCTCGATCACCACCCAGTCGTCCGCCACCAGCCCCGCGCCGAGGGCGATCATCTCGGCGGCGAGCTGGGATTTGCCGCTGCCGGGGTCGCCCACGAGGAGGAGCCCACGGTCCTTCAGCGCCACCGCGCTGCCATGCAGCGTGATGCTGTCCGGCCCCCAGCGCTCGGTGATGCGGCCCATGGGCGGCTCAGGCGGGCAGATCGAACACGAAGCGGGCGCCGAGCACCCGGTCGTCGCCCGTGGGGTCGCGCCGGTTCTCCACCCAGATCCGGCCGCCATGGGCCTCGACGATCTGGCGCGAGATCGAGAGCCCGAGGCCCGAATGGTTGCCGAAGCCTTCGCTGTCCGGCCGCTCGGTGTAGAAGCGCTCGAAGATCGTCTTGATGTTCTCCGGCGGCACGCCCGGGCCCTCGTCCTCCACGCTCACGCGCACCCCGCCCTCCATCGGCGTGCCGGTGACGACGATCGCCCCGGTCTCGGGCGAGAAGGAGAGCGCGTTGTCGAGAAGGTTGGTGATGACCTGGGCGATGCGGCCCTCCAGCCCGCGCGCCGTGAGCCCGCCCTTGGGCAGGCGGGTGTCGACCCGCACCCCGCGGGCCTCCCCTTGCGCCCGGGTGACGGCGGCGAGCATCTCGATGAGCCGGCCGAGATCGAAGGGCTGCATCCGCTCGCGCACGAGCTCGGCGTCGAGGCGCGAGGCGTTGGAGATGTCGGTCACCAGCCGGTCCATCCGCTGCACGTCGTGGCCGATGACGTCGAGGAGGCGCTGCCGCTGCTCGGGCGTCTTGGCGTATTGCATGGTGTCGACGGCGGAGCGGAGCGAGGTGAGCGGGTTCTTGATCTCGTGCGCCACATCGGACGCGAAGCTCTCGATCGCCTCGATCCGCTTGTAGAGCGCTTCGGTCATCCGGATGAGGGCGGCGGAGAGCTCGCCGATCTCGTCGGTGCGCCCGGTGAGGTCCGGGATCTCCACGCGGTCGGGGTCGAGCGGGCGGCCGGCGGACATGCCCTGGGTGTCGGCCGCGCGGGCGAGGCGGGTGATCGGCTGGGCGATGGTGTTGGCGAGGAGGATCGAGAGCGCGATGGAGACGATGGTGGCGACGAGGAAGACCTGCATGATCGCGACGCGCTCGCTCCGCACCACGGTGTCGATGTCGCCCCCCTCGGTGGAGAGGACGAGGGCGCCCATCACCGCGTCGAGCCGGCGGATCGGCACGGCGACGGAGACGATGAGCTGCTCCCGGTCGTTGAGGCGGACGGCGCTGCTGGCGACGCCGAGGAGCGCGGTCTCCACCTCCGTGGCTCGGGTGATGCCGCCCTCCCCGGGCTCCGGCGGCGGCGCGGTCGGGGGTTCGACCATTTTGGTGAGGCGGTCGTAGGCGCGTTCGAGGGCGGTCGAGACGGGCGGCGGCGGCGAGGCGGGCTCGTCCGCGGGGGCGCCCGGCGCGGGCGGTGGCAGCGGGCGCGCCTCGATGGCGGCCGGGGCGGCGCCGAGGTCGCGGCTGTCGCCGGTCAGCCGGCGGTGCGTGTCGTAGAGCCGGGCGCGCAGGCCCGTGGGCTTGGCGAGGCGTGCGAGCACGAGATTGGCGCGGATCGGGTCGTAAGCGGTCGCCCCCGCCGGCTGGCCCGCGGTTTCCGCGATGGTGAGGGCGATGAGCTCGGCCTGGATGCGGAGCGCGTCGATCCGCTGCTCGATGAGGCCGGAGCGGAACTGGTTGAGATAGAGCACGCCGAGCACCAGGAAGGCGAGCCCCGCGAGATTGAAGAAGATGATCCGCCGCTGCAGCGAGGAGAACGGCGCGGACTGTTTGAGCCCCTGGACGATGCGCGCGCGCATGGAGGCCGGCCGCGGCCGGTTGTCGAGGCCGACGAGCTCGGGTTCGAGTCCGCTGTAGTCGCTGGCGCCCACGCGGGACCTCAGGCCTCGTTGTAGCGGTATCCGACGCCGTAGAGCGTTTCGATGGAGTTGAAGTCCGGGTCGACCTTGCGGAACTTCTTCCGGATGCGCTTGATGTGGCTGTCGATCGTGCGGTCGTCGACATAAACTTGGTCGTCATAGGCCGCGTCCATCAGCTGGTCGCGGTTCTTGACGAAGCCCGGGCGGATCGCGAGCGCGTGGAGGATGAGGAATTCGGTCACCGTGAGGGTGACGTTCTGCCCGTCCCAGATCGTCGCGTGGCGGAGCGGGTCCATCTCGAGCTTGCCGCGCCGGAGCACCTTGTCGGCCTCGGAGCGCTCGGCGCCCGCATCCTCCGCCGCCTCGCGCCGGCGGAGCACCGCGCGGATCCGCTCGACCAGAAGCCGCTGGGAGAAGGGCTTGCGGATGTAATCATCCGCGCCCATGCGCAGGCCGATCACCTCGTCGATCTCCTCGTCCTTCGAGGTGAGGAAGATCACGGGCAGGTCGGATTTGAGTCGCAGCCGGCGGAGGAGCTCCATCCCGTCCATCCGCGGCATCTTGATGTCGAGCACCGCGAGATCGGGCGGCGTGGTGGAGAGCGCGTTGAGCGCCGTCGCCCCGTCGGTGTAGCTCGAGACCTGGTAGCCCTCGGCCTCCAGCACCATCGAGACGGATGTCAGAATGTTGCGGTCGTCGTCCACCAACACGATGCTGGCCATGGGCCCCTCCTCAGCCGCCGAGTTCTCCCCTCCGTTGACTTTACGTCGTAAAAAGCGGACGGGCCAGGGAAAATTCCACTGGCCCCGTGGCGTTCAGCGGCCCCGGATCCGGTCGAGGACGCCGACCAGGCGCCAGAGGGCGCCGAACGCCTTGTGCCGGATAGGGCGGAGACCGCGAAAGACGCCGAAGAGGAGGAGCGTGGTGGGGGTGGCCACGATGCGGTGGCCGAGGCGCCCGTCATAGGCGGCCTCGAGATCCGCGATGCCCGCCTTCCAGGCCGCGCGTCGCGTGCCGCGGCTGAGATGGCGCACATGCCAGTCGATCACCCAGGCGCGGCGCCCGGCGAGCCGGGCCTGGAGGCAGAGATCGGTGCCGTAGAAATGAAAGCCCGAGAGCCCGGGGGAGGGGCGTACCGGATCGCGGAGGTTGAGGACGAGCGTGTTCTCGTCGAGCGACATCACCGGGGCGGGGATCCGCCCGCGCCGCTGGTCTTCGCCCGCGGGGTCGGTGATCCGCCAGGCGAGGCGCAGAAGCCTGGCAAAGCCCGCATTGCCCGCCACGGCCCAGGCGGGGTCGTCCCGGTCCAGCCGGTCGAGCGCGGCCTCGAGCGCGGCGCGCCCCTCGATGAGGCGCACATCCTGGTGGAGGACGAGGAGATAGCGCCCCGCGGCCTCGGCCAGGAACCGTGCCATGCCGGAATAGCCGTCCTCATGGTTCTCCCCATAGTTCCGCACCGTGAGGAACCGGATGTCGGCCTCGGTGAAGCCCCCTGCCGCCAGGCTCGCGCGAGTCGCCGCGAGCTCGTCCGGATCGGTCGCGAGAATCCCCACGCTGGCCGCCGGGCGCGCGCCGCCGCCTTCCGCCGTGAAGCCACCGCCGCCTCGGCCCATTCTCGCCCTCTCACCGCCACAATGCCCGCCGTCGTTTGAGCGGTTGCAGCAAACTTGCACCAATGCGACCCTTTTGTCCGTTGCGTCGTAACCCCAGGCTCTGGACGTTTTGTTACCCGGCGAGGTATCCGACACGGGGATGGGGTGACCCGCGGCCGCGGCGCCGCGCCCCTCGCGCGTTTGTGGTGAGAAGAGGAGAGACCCATGCAGACCGGCCCGCACAACCCGCGCCATCGCCTCGAGGATGCTGGGATCGCCGGCCTCGCCCGGGTGCATTACAACCTGCTCGAGCCAGGGCTCGTCCAGGCGGCGCTGACCCGCGGCGAGGGGGAGCTCGGCCAGGGCGGCACCTTCCTCTGCGCCACCGGCAAGCACACGGGCCGCTCGCCGAAGGACAAGTTCGTGGTCCGCGAGCCCTCGGTCGAGGCCGACATCTGGTGGGAGAACAACCCGCCGATGGATGCCGACGCCTTCGAGCGCCTCCGCCAGGACATGCTGGCCCATATGCAGGGCGGCGAGTACTTCGTGCAGGACCTCTATGCGGGCGCCGATCCCGCGCACCGGCTCAACATCCGCATGGTGAACGAGCTCGCCTGGCACGGCCTCTTCATCCGCCACATGCTGCGCCGTCCGGACCTCGCCGAGCTCGCGACCTTCGTGCCCGAGTTCACCGTGATCAACTGCCCGAGCTTCAAGGCCGACCCCGCGCGCCATGGCTGTCGCTCCGAGACCGTGATCGCGGTGTCGTTCGAGCGCAAGCTCGTGCTGATCGCGGATTCGTCCTATGCGGGCGAGAACAAGAAGTGCATCTTCTCGATCCTCAACTTCCTCCTGCCCGCGCGCGGCGTCATGCCGATGCATTGCTCGGCCAACCACGCCCATGGCGCCCCGGAGGACAGCGCGATCTTCTTCGGCCTCTCCGGCACCGGCAAGACCACGCTCTCGGCGGACCCCGAGCGCACCCTTCTCGGCGACGACGAGCATGGCTGGACCGACACCGGGATCTTCAATTTCGAGGGCGGCTGCTACGCCAAGACCATCCACCTCTCCGCCGAGGCCGAGCCTG
>CAYXPI010000169.1:0-1783 GCA_964467005.1 uncultured Limibaculum sp.
CGCGCCCGTCTGCATCATCTTGATCTTGTCGCCCTTCTTCAGGACGCCGTCGATCACGCGCACGAGGACGACGACGCCGAGATAGGCGTCATAGTAGCTGTCGACGAGCATGGCCTTGAGCCGCGCGTCCGGATCGCCTTTCGGCGGGGGCAGGCGGGTCACGATGGCCTCGAGCACCGCCTCGATGCCGAGGCCGGTCTTGGCCGAGATCTGCACGGCGTCCGAGGCGTCGATGCCGATCACATCCTCGATCTGCTCGGCCACGCGCTCGGGCTCGGCGGCGGGCAGGTCGATCTTGTTGAGCACCGGCACGATCTCGTGGTCGGCCTCGATCGCCTGATAGACATTGGCGAGCGTCTGCGCCTCGACCCCCTGGGAGGCGTCGACCACCAGGAGCGAGCCCTCCACCGCGTTCATCGAGCGGTTGACTTCGTAGGCGAAGTCCACGTGCCCCGGCGTGTCGATGAGGTTGAGCGTGTACTCCACCCCGTCCTGGGCCCGGTAGATGAGGCGCACGGTCTGCGCCTTCACGGTGATGCCGCGCTCGCGCTCGATATCCATACTGTCGAGGAGCTGCGCCTTCATCTCGCGCTCGGTCACCGTGCCGGTGGACTGGATGAGCCGGTCCGCCAGGGTGGATTTCCCGTGGTCGATATGCGCGACGATGGAGAAGTTTCGGATGTGGGAAAGCTGGGCCATACCAACGCTTATGGAGCATTCGCGGGCGCGGTCAAGCGGGCTGCGACAGGCTGCGCGGGCGGCGCCCGGGGCCTGGATGGAGGAGGCGACCGAGGCGATGGGAGGGTGGCGCGCGCCGCGCTCAAGGCTGTGCCGCGAGGGTGGAGAAAGGGCCGCGACGACGGCTGGTAGGCGGCCGATCTGCGGGCCTGCGTGGCGGTGGCCTCCCTCCGGCGCGAGGGCGAGCTCGTGGGCCGGTATCTTCTGGAGCCGCCCGCGCGGAGCCGGGTCGATGCCGGCAACGGCACTCAGGCCGACGCGGTGGTGGCCGTGACCTTCGCCACCGAGCGTCCGGCGCCCCGGCTCGAGCGGGGACCCGGTGGCGGTGCGCGTCGCCGAGCCGGACGGCGCCTCCGCGGGGGCCCTCGGTCTGCGCGTCGAGCCGGACGGGGGAGCGGGCGGTCCGCGTCCGGCCCGTGGGCACGGAGCACGCCTGTGCGGCGGCCGACCGACCGGGGCTCAGCCCCGGCGCGCGAGGCGGGCCACGAGCCCGTCCGCCGCGTCCTCGATGAGGTCGAGGGCGCGCGCGAACTCCTCGCCGGGCCCGTCATAGGGGTCGGCGATCTCCAGGCCCTCGGGGTGGAGGAGCCGCGCGCGGCCCGGCGCCGCGGGCAAGATGCGGGCGAGCACGTAGCGGTCGAGCGCCAGCACCTCGTCGGCTCGGGCGAGGTCCTCCGCGCGGAGCCGGCGGCATGAAAGGCCGGCGAGGCTGTAGCCCCGCGCCTCGGTGACGGCTCGGGCCCGCGGGTCCGGCGGGTCCCCGGCCTGGACGACCTCGATGCCCGCGCTCGCCACCTCCACGGGGAGGCCGGCGGCCCGAAAGCGCGCGCCGAGCACGGCCTCGGCCATCGGGCCGCGGCAGAGATTGCCGAGATCGACGCAAAGAAGGCGCATGGGGTGTCCCGGGTCGTGGTCGAGGGCGGAACCCTAGCGGCTCCGCCGGGGCCTGCCCAGAGCGATGCGATGCCCCCCGCCAACCCCCCCCCCCCCCCCCGGGGGGGGGGGGGGGAACACCCCCGCGGCGGGCGGCGGGGGGAACCCCCCG
>CAYXPI010000169.1:1793-7806 GCA_964467005.1 uncultured Limibaculum sp.
GTTGTGGGCTGCACCCCTGGCTGTCCCGCGGGGGCCGCCCCTTCTTCTTGCTTCCCCCCCCCCCCCCCCCCCCCCCCCCCGGGGGGGGGGGGGGGGGCGCGCGCCGGCGCGGGCGGCCGGGCCTCACCCCCGGGGTTTGGCGCGGCGGGTCGGCGCGGCGGCGAGCGGGTCGTCCGGCCAGGGGTGCTTGGGGTAGCGGGCGCGCATCTCCTTGGCCACCTCGGCCCAGCTGCCGGCCCAGAAGCCGGGCAGATCGCGCGTGATCTGCACCGGGCGGCCGGCGGGGGAGAGGAGCTCGAGCGTGAGCGCGACCGGCGGCGACCCCACATGCGGGTGCTCGGCGAGGCCGAAGAGCTCCTGCACGCGGACGGAGAGTGTGGGCTCCGCGCGGGCGTAGTCGATCCGCGGCCGGCCGCCGAGCGGGGTCTCGATCCGCTCCGGCGCGCGGGCCGCCACCTCGCGGGCGAGCTCCCAGCCGAGATGCGCCTCGAGAAGGGCACGGAGGTCGAGGCCTTGGGTCTCCTCAATCCGGGTGAGGCCCGCGAGATGGGGGGTGAGCCAGCGGTCGAGCGTGGCCAGAAGGCCGGCATCCGAAAGATCCGGCAGCGCGTCGGCCAGTGGGCCCCCTTGGGCGCGGAGCCAGCCGGTGCGGGCGCGGAGGCTGTCGGCGGCGGCGGACCAGGGGAGGGCGGCAAGCCCCGTTTCCCGGATCCCCTCGGCCAGGGCCGCGCCCAGGGCCTCGGCGGGTGCCTCGCGCCAGATCCGGTCGTCGAGGGTGAGGGCGCCCAGGCGTTCGCGCCGGCGGGCGCGCACCCGGCGCTCGCGGCGGGACCAGTCGGCGGCCTCCTCCCAGGCGATGCGGGCGCCGTGGATGGCGCGGAGCTCGGCCTCGGAAATCGGCGCGGCAAGGCGGATGGTGGCCTCGCGTCCGGTGTCCTCGAGCTCGGCGGCGACGAGGAGGCGTTGGCCGGCGAGCGCGTCCTCCGGCCGGAGCTTGGCCCCGCGCCCGCCGGAGAGGAGGTGCCGGGGCGCGTCGCCCGGGCGGCGGAGGGCGATCCGGTCCGGATAGGCGGGGGCGAGGAGGCGGCCGGCGGCGCCGGCGGCCCGGGCGGCGCAGGCGCGAGCACGGCCGGGGGCGAGGCGCGCGGCCTCGGCCCGGATGCGGCGGAGCGCTTGAGGCTCTGCGCCCTCCCCCGATCCTGCAAGCGCGGCGAGCCGCCGGGAGAGGTCCGCCCCCCAGGCGGCGGGAAAGGGGTCCCGGTCGCCGAGAAGGGCGGCGAGAAGGGCGGCCTCCGGCGCGAGCCCGTCCTCGGCCCCCGCGGCCATCATATGGGCGAGCCGCGGATGGGCCGGCCGCTCGGCCAGCGCGCGGCCATGGGGGGTGATGCGGCCCTGGGCGTCGAGCGCGCCGAGGCCCTCGAGAAGCGCCCGTGCCTCCGCCATGGCGGGCCCGGGCGGGGGGTCGAGGAAGGCGAGCTCGCCGGGCTCCGCCCCCCAGGCCGCGAGGTCGAGGGCGAGGGCGGCAAGATCGGCCTCCAGGATCTCGGGCGGGGCGGCGGCCGGCAGCGCGCCCTCTTCGGCGCGCGTCCAGAGCCGGTAGCAGAGCCCGGGCCCGAGCCGCCCGGCGCGGCCCCGGCGCTGCTCGGCCTCGGCGCGGGAGACGGGCACCGTGACGAGCCGGCCCATCCCCGTGGCGGGCGACACCCTCTGGCGCCGGGCCTTGCCGCCGTCCACCACCACGCGCACGCCCGCGACGGTCAGCGAGGTCTCGGCGATGGCGGTGGCGAGCACCACCCGGCGGCGGCCCTCCGGGTGCGGGTCGAGCGCCCGGCGCTGCTCGGCGAGGGAGAGGGCGCCGTAGAGGGGCACGACCGCGGCGTCGACCCGCGGGCCCAGGCGCTCGGCCACCCGCCGGATCTCGCCCGCGCCGGGCAGGAAGGCCAGGAGATCGCCGCCCGGCTCCTCAGCGGTGGCCGCGAGCGCCTCGGCGACGAGATCCGCCATCGCCGCCTCGAAGGCGCGGGGGCCGCTCGCGACGGGCCGCGGCAGCCAGCGGGTCTCCACCGCATGGGCCCGGCCCGCGCTCTCCACCACCGGACAGCCGCCGAGGAGGCGCGAGAAGGCGGCGGTGTCGAGCGTGGCGGACATCGGCAAGAGGCGGAGATCCGGCCGCAGCGCCCCTTGCACCTCGAGGGCGAGCGCGAGGCCCAGATCGGAATGGATCGAGCGCTCGTGGATCTCGTCGAAGAGGATCGCGGCCACATCGGCGAGCTCGGGCTCGGCCTGGAGGCGGCGGGTGAGGATGCCCTCGGGCACCACCTCCATGCGCGTGGCGGCGCTCACCTTCGCCTCGCCACGGATGCGGTAGCCGACGCGCCCGCCCACGCGCTCGCCGAGCTGGGCGGCCAGCCGGTCCGCCGCGGCGCGGGCGGCGATCCGCCGGGGTTCGAGCATGAGGATCCGCTTGCCCGCAGCCCAGGGCGCCTCGAGGAGCGCCAGCGGCACCCGCGTGGTCTTGCCCGCCCCTGGGGGGGCGGCAAGGACCGCATTGGGCCCCGCGGCCAAGGCGGCCAGGAGCTCCGGCAGGGCGGCCTCGATCGGAAGCGGGGCGGGAAGGGGGGCGGGAAGGGGCGCGCTCATGCCCGCCTGCATAGCCGTGCCCGGCGGCCGGCGCGAGGGGGCGCTCAGCGCGGGCGGAGGCGGAGGATCGCGGTGCCGAAGGGCGTCTCCGCCATCGCGCGGGCGAAGAGATGGCCGCCGCCCGGCTCCGCGCGGTACTCCACCACGAAGGCGATGGCAGGCTTTTTCATCTGCTTGGGCTTGAAGCCTGCGACCCGGCTCAAGCTGGCCTGGCAGCGAAGGCCGCCCGGGATCGCACGGTCGGGCGCGAACGCGGCGCGGGTGCGGCGCCGGCCGTCGAAGATCTCGGCGGTGCGGGCGCAGGGATCCTCCCCCGCCCCGGGCGCGAGGGCCGCGAGAACGGCGGTGAGCGGGTCGACCGTGCCGCCCTGCTCCGTGGGGTCGATCTCCCAGGGTTTCGGCTTGAAGGGCGGCTCGGCCTCCACCGCGAGGGGCCGGCGAAGGCCGTAGCGGATCTCCACGAGCTGGCGCTTGCGCGCCTCGGCGTCGAAGGTCGCCCGCGCGGGCCAGAGGCGCCGGCCCTGGATCTCGCCCTCCACCATGAGGTCGAGCCGGGCCTTGAAGAGCCGGCGCACCATGCCGCGGGTCTCGAAGCGCAGCCGTCCGTCGTAGCGCCGCGCGTTCCGGCCGGTGGCGAGGGCGATGTCGCCGATGTAGAGCCCGCCGACGGAGAGGTCGTAGACGAGGGCGCGGTTCGCCTCCGCGGTCCCGGCCCCGGCGGAGCCCGCCCCCAGCGCGAGGGCCAGGGCCAGGGCCAGGGCCAGGGCCAGGGCCGCGCCGGGCGCACGCCGCGGGCGCCGCGTCTCCTCAGATGCCGCCATGGCCGCGCTCCTTGCGTTGGCTTGCGGTGGACGGGCGCCCCGCGCCCGGTCTAGGTGCCCTCTCATGGTGTCACGCCCCGGGCCGTTCGGCCAGCGACGTTGTGGGGCGCGACTCTTGGGCCCACCGCCGGCGAGGCGGCGCGGCGGAAACGGGGAGCGGCGATGGCGGCGGAGAGCGCGGGGCCCGAGGCGCGGGCGGCGGCGATGGCGGGGCGGCTGCGGGCGGGCGATCGGCGGGCGCTGGCCCGGGCGATCACGGCGGTGGAATCGACCCGGAGCCAGGACCGGGCGCTGGCGCGGGCGCTTCTGGCCGAGCTCGGGCCGGGGGAGGGGGGCGTGCGCATCGGCCTCACCGGCACGCCGGGGGTGGGAAAGTCGACCTTCATCGAGCGCTTCGGGCTCATGCTCCTCGGCCAGGGGCGGCGGGTGGCGGTGCTGGCGGTCGACCCCTCCTCGGCGCGCTCCGGCGGCTCGATCCTCGGCGACAAGACGCGGATGGAGCGGCTCTCGCGCGCGCGGGAGGCCTTCATCCGCCCCTCGCCCGCGGGCACGGCGCTGGGCGGGGTGGCGCGGCGAACGCGGGAGACGATCCGGTTGGTGGAGGCGGCGGGCTTCGACACCGTGATCGTCGAGACCGTCGGCGTCGGCCAGTCTGAGACGCTGGTGGCCGAGATGACCGACCTCTTTCTCCTCCTCATCGCGCCGGGGGGAGGCGACGATCTCCAGGGCGTGAAGCGGGGCATCATGGAGATGGCGGATCTCGTGGTGGTCAACAAGGCCGACGGCGCGCTCGAGCCCATCGCCCAGGCGACGCGTGCGGATTATGCTGGCGCGCTTGGGCTCTTGCGCCGCCGGCCGCAGGACCCGGAGGGGATCCCGGCCGCCCTCACCTGCTCGGCGCAGACGGGTGCGGGGCTCGCCGAGATCTGGGCGCGCCTCCAGGACCTCGATGCCTGGCGAGACGGGCGGGGCCACCGCAGGGCGCGGCGCCGGGCCCAGGCCGTGGCCGCGTTCGAGCGGGCCTGGACCGAGCGGCTCCTCGCCCGGGCGGTGGCGCATCCGGCGCTCGCGGCGGCGCTGCCCGCGCTGGCCGAGGAGGTGGCCGCGGGAAACCTTCTGCCGGAAGTGGCGGCGGACCGGCTGCTCGCGCAATTTTCCGCCGTTTTGGGAGTCGACCCGGAAACCGCGTGACCCCTTAACCCTCCCATGTCATCGTTCTGTCATTCGCGCGATGCGCAGAGCAGCAGAAGGGAGTTTCGATGCGGGCGATCACCCATTGCCTCACCGCAGGCGTCCTGACCGCGGCGCTCCTCACCGGGAGCGATTGGCCGGGCCCCACCGTGGACGACGCCGAGCGCGCGGCCTACTCCGCCGCCTGTCGGACCTACGACAACCGGGCGCGTTTTCTCTCGCGCCAGGGGCCGGTGGATTTCGTGGTGCTGATGGCCGAGGGGTGCGTGGCCGCCCAGCACACCTTGGCCGAGGGGCGGCCGGCGGACCGGCGCGCGGCGCGGCTCTATCTCGCGCGGCTCCTCGAGTTCCGCGACACGATTGCGCGGATCAACACCGAGCGGCTCTACGGCAAGGACGCGACCGCCTTCAGCCGCCCCAAGACCGAGGAGGGGCAGATGCGCCCGCTCGGCGGGGTGTCCAAGGCGGGCGAGTTCCTGATCGCGCACCGCATGGGGCTGTTGGCCGCCTTCGAGACCTGGCGCGCGCGGAGCGACGGGTTCGACCTCGCGCTCGAGAGCTGAGGCCGTGCGGGCGCCCGGGGGGCTTGCGCCGGCGGGGCATTGGCAGTAGATCGCCAGTGGCCTTAGGGGTGTAGCTCAGTTGGTAGAGCATCGGTCTCCAAAACCGAGGGTCGGGGGTTCGAGTCCCTCCGCCCCTGCCACCCCGGCCGGAGGCCTGGCGGGCGGCGCGGGCCAGTGGTGGAGGATCCGAGCATGATGAACCCGGCCCAGTTCGTCGCCCAGGTGCGGGCCGAGGCGGCCAAGGTGGTGTGGCCCACCCGCAAGGAGGCGGGGATGACCACGGTGATGGTCTTCGTGATGACCATCCTGGTCGCGATCTTTTTCTTCTTCGTCGACTGGCTGTTGCAGACCGGGATCAACTTCCTCCTCGGTCTCGGCTGATCGGGCCCGGCGCGATCGGGCAACCGCCGCCATTCCCGAGAGGTCGCGCGAAGGCGATCCGGGGGGTTGACCGGCCCACGCCCCGGGGCTAAGAGCGGGGCTTCCGATCCAGAGCGATCCGAGCGCGCCGCGGGGCAAGCCGCCGGCGCCCGGGGCGTTTCCGGGTGAGTGCAGCGCCGAACCCCGGCGAAGAGATCAGACGGAAGGCGATGACGAAGCGCTGGTATTCGGTGCATGTGCTGTCCAACTTCGAGAAGAAGGTGGCCGAGGCGATCCGCGAGGCGGTGACCCAGCACGGGCTCGAGGAGGAGATCGAGGAGGTTCTGGTGCCCACCGAGGAGGTGACCGAGGTGCGCCGGGGCCAGAAGGTGCAGGTCGAGCGGCGCTTCATGCCGGGCTATGTGCTCGTGCGCATGG